>JAUXWY010000258.1 GCA_030681235.1 Pirellulaceae bacterium
CATGGAGCTGCCGCTAGGCTGGCTTTGTTGGCATGCGGTTCGCTAACCGAAAGATGGGTCGATTCTTGAGCTTTGATTTAATGTTTGGTTCGAATGTCGGTGCGATTGGGTGCCGATGTCGAGGATGAATCAGGCGACGAAGTTGTTTTGGCGTTGCTGAACTTGAAGTGGTTGCAGACCGGTAGCGAGGCAGGCGGTTTTGATTGCTGCGGAAAGTTGAATCTTGTCCGTCGCTTCAGGTGCGACAGTTTGGTTAGGCTTTTTTCCTCGATGTCTTTTTCCCGGGTGGCGGAATTCCGGTTTGAACTTGATTTTGATGATTGGTTCGTCGTGCTTGGTTCTTCGTCCGTTGCGACTGGTCACAAGTCTTCTTGCAGTGTCGCTTGGGATCGTACACCGCGTCGGGATTGAATTCGTAGATCTTCGGATTTCGATATTCGCCCGACTTCAATCGCTCGGCGATCTGTTCGACCAAGTACCAATAGATCGCTTGATACAACCACTTGTCGAACCATGTCGTGCTAGACATCGCCTCTTGCAATAGCCCCAACAATCGCCCCCGACGGGCAACGCTGTGAAGCATTTTAACCCCGTTGACGGCGGTTTCGTTGGCTATCCACTGTGGAGTGACATAAAGAAGTCAGGTCGAGATTTCTTAGTGCGAATTGGTGCGAACGTAAACTTGCTTAGCGAATGTTCCGATGTCAAACGGCTTGAGGGCGGGATCGTCCTCTGTTGGCCAAAAGATCGCATGCACTCGGGAGACCCGCCGCTTCGACTGCGACTGGTACGAGTCCAGGATGGCAAGACCAAGATGTGGTTAGCGATCGTGATCCGAGGCAAATGCCCTCGGGCTTCTTGAACAAAGGCCTTGACCTTCGGCTACGCTCCTATCGTCGCTCCGCGAAGTCAAAGCCATATTGGTTAGGCGGCGACCACGCTGACTGCGGCGACGAAGGATTGCCAGCCACAGGCGTTGCAGCGCTTTCTGAAAGCGTTTCAAGCAGGCGTAGTTGCCTGGTACCGCATAGTACTTGTACCAACCTTGGGAGACCTGCCACAGCCACCGGCCGGACTCGGCTAGTTTGACGTGACGCCAGCGTGTCAGCTTCTCCCTGATATCTGCCAGCTTCCCTACGAAATTCCCGCGTTTCGCGGTGTAACTCTCGGAACCACACACAACGGGCGCGGCCAGTAGCCAATTTACTTGACGGTTTCCGCTTGTTCCGTTCGCGTCAGCCACTCGGCCAATTGATCGTGTTCGATCGCGTGGTCCAACTGCGATTTTTCGGGGCAGCGATGGAGCTTCCACCATTGGGCGGCATGATGCCAATTCCAGTCCGCCGTACATTGGCATTCGAGTAAGGCATGGCGCAGGCTGTCGACGTCAGGGAAACGATCATCCGGACTTTTGCTCAGGCATTTAAAAATAACTCGCGACAGATCCTTTGGAACCGGCACGTTCAAGGATTCGAAGGTCGGCGGAGCCTCGTTCGCGTGAGCCCTCAGGACCTTGAGTGGCTCCGAATGTCGAAATGGCGGTTGCCCGGTCAGGAGATAATAGGCCGTCACTGCCAAGCTATAAATATCGCTGCGATGATCCATGGACCTTCCCATGGATTGTTCGGGCGACATGTACAACGGCGACCCAACCGCTGGTTGGAGCCCATCGGCTTGTGCCTCACGTCGGACAATTCTTCGCACCAAGCCAAAGTCCAGCAATTTGGCGACATCGTACTTGCTTCCCCGCTTTGAAGCAAAAATATTCGCCGGTTTCAAGTCGCGATGCACCATGCCATGGTGATGGGCTTCCGCCAGTGCGTCGCAGATTTGAACCAGCAAATGAACCACTCGGCCGGGTGGCAATGGGCCAAACATCTTGACGATCTGGGATAGATTAAGGCCCGGCAAATATTCCATGACGTAAAAAAACGTGCCGTCTTCCGCTCGGCCATAGTCGTAAATGGCAACGGTATTCCAATGGGTCAACTTGGCGGTCGAGCGAACTTCGCGTTCGAATCGTTCCAGCATTTTTGGGTCGCTGGCTTGTTGGGGCTTGATTACCTTGATCGCGCACGGCCGTTTCAGCAGTAAATGCTCACCGACGTAGACCTCCCCCATTCCACCGCTACCCAATTGCCGACTCAACCGATACTGATTGAATTGTTTGGCGGAAAACGCCTCGCTCCGCAGCGAGCCGATCGAATAGACGCCCCACGTAGCCGCGACCGTTGAGAACCCGCTCATCAACCCCAAGCTCACCAACCCATGGGTGAAGTCCAGTGATTCGTTCGAGAGTAGGTCCGCCTGTGTCGAGACAATACCTGCCGACAAAGCAATCATGACTGGTGAAAAGGACATGATCGCGATCCCGCTCAACGCTCGTCGCCAATGATTCGGAATGAACAGTGCATAGGTGAAAACCAAAGCCTGCCATGGACCCGACAACGCTACGGCGTACTTGGCGGCGCCAGCTTGTTCCAGCACCACCCACGAATTCAGTGCCAAAATCCAACTCGCCGACGCAAATACAATAAACTCGACAAAGCGGAGATTGCGAAACATGTGCGGGCAATTGGCGATCAGTCGCCAACTGATCAATCCCATGATCGTGGTCAGGAAGACCTCCGACCAGAACCGCATGAATTCGGCCGCACTATGGAGGCCGCTGACGAAAAATGATTCGGCGACTAACGCAATGGCAAATCCGAAAAACAACAACAAGGTCGTGATTTGCAGGCGATGATGCAGAAGCTTCTGTGTCTCGGAAGTAAGATTGTTCTCCAAGCCAATGGCTAGGCCGACCGCTCGGTCGACCATTTTGCTGCCCGCCTCAGCCGATGAAATGACCGAACTCAAAAACCGACGCAGCTTTGGAAACTTCCACCAAGCAACCGACTCTGGCATACTCGATACAACGGGATCGGAAGACTCTGATGGCGACGAAACATCCGCCAGAATAAATTGATCCGTGTCGTCCAAATTTGGTGATAGATCGAGGTCGTCCGGTCGCGTCACTTGATCGGCAATACTCGCGAAACGCGGGGATCCATCCGCAGTCGTCGCGCTTCGTTCAATTCGAACCGCGCGTCCGGTACCCAAATGCAACTTCGTCTGGTCGTCTTCCAGACGCCTGACGCCGTTAAGCTTTGACTCCGGGGCAACTCCAACAGGCCTAGCCTCGTCGGATGGCGCGACGTTGTCGCGATACGCAAATTCTGTCGTCGCACTTAGTTCCACAGCGTCGTTTTGAATCGGCGAAACATCGTCGTCCGATCCGGCGATCAGCGGCCAACTAAGACTTCCCGACGACAAGCCGATCGCGCCGACTTTACCTCGATATTTTTCGTCAGATTCAGTCCGCCAATTCATTCGTGTTTTGAAGCCGTTAGAAACCGTTTCTCGTCGCGACCCAATCTGCTCTGCAGCGGGCCTGTATCGCCATTGGGCCTATTCCAAGGCCTGGCAAGCTTGAAGCCCCTTAACCCTACCTTGCCCAAACGTGTTGCGGCGGCAGAATAATCGTCAACCGGCAACAATTGCCCATGCCCAACCCGCTCGTTGGAATGACCGCAATATCCGCGTCTTCTTCACAATCAACACAGTCGGCCGCGCAATTCGGCACTCAAGTCACCTAAACCGCCGTTAACGGGCAAACATTGGCCGTTAATGTACGCTGCTGCGTTCGAAGCCAAGAATGCAACCGCGGCCGCAACATCGCTGGTCGAGCCCCATCTTTGTTGCAAGGATTGCCCGGCCACCAAATCGCTCCAAACGGGCTCGGCTTCTTCGCCCCATTGCGTGCGAATCCAACCGGGAGCCACACAATTGAAACGCACATGTGGGGCATAGGACTTGGCCAACGACGCGGTCATGGCCATGATCGCGCCTTTGGTACAAGCGAACATTTGGCCACTGGGCCCCGGCAACCCGCTCGACGCTTGATCCCAGCCAATGTTGATAACGCTGCGATTCGCTGGGCTGGAAGCATGGATCGAGCCAGCGAACATCCGCTCTGCCACCAATCGCGAGATCAACAGTGTCGCTCGCACGTCCACACGCCAAAGGTAATCCAACTTCTCGGCAAATGACCATTCGCGGCGCTCGGTTGTCAAGACATCACCGCCGGCATTGTTCACCCAACAGTCGACTTTCCCACGCCATGCAAAAGCTTGTTCGACAAAAGCTACGAAGCCATCGGTGTCTTGCGAGTAATCACAAACGACCACACGCGCATCAGCGCCGTGATCCCGGGCAAGAGCCGCCGTTTCCTCAGCCTGTTCGATCCGCCGCCCCGCATGAACCACAATGTCAAATCCGTGTCGTGCGAGTTCTATCGCGATCGCTCGTCCGATCCCCGAGGAACTACCCGTGACGACGGCCAGGGGACGAATTCCCGGTGGCGCCGATTCCTCGACACCATCGCTCATTGCTGGCTCACCGGCAACGGCGGACTGGCGTCGGCCAAACTTGTCTTGTTATCCGGAGTTGTTTTGTCCGGCAACACAATTTCACTGGCCGACGGAACCCCCGCTTTGTCCAGTGCTGCTTGAACATTTGCAATCGAGATGGACGAGCCATCCAGCACAATAGGGTCGTATGGCCGATCCTTCGAGAAAATCGCATACACTGGTATTTGACTCAATCCAGTCAGTTGTTTTAGCATCGCCTCGATGTCCGGCTGGGAATGGGTCATGTCGGCGATGACCGTCGTCACATGTCCACTCACCAGGCGTTTCTCCACATCGCTGCTGTGCAATACGGCGCGTTCGAACGCTTTGCAGTTCATACACCAGTCCGCTGTGAAGTCAATCAATATCGTTTCCGGCTCGTCACCGTGCAAACGCTGCTGTAAATCAGCCAACGAGAACGGCTTCCAATCGATCTTTTGGTGCCCCGATTCTTCTTTCGGTTGCTCGATACGAGCTTGGACTTGGCGATCGACAAACGTGTTCATTCGGTATTCCTGCGAATCATAAAGGTTCCACGAGTTTGCCAAGGAAGTATTCCAATCGAACGAAACGACATTGGCCGCCAGCCACTTGCTACTTTCGGGTGCAATCCTCCAGCCATAAATAAGGTGACTACTTCCCAAGATCGTCAACACTGCCAAGGCCCAAGTTGCGAACCAAGTCGTCGTCGTGGAAAGAAAACTCAGACGCCCGACCAGCCAGCATCCAAACCAAATGACCATCAAGAAGCAAACCGTCGGAAACAAATAAGTGAGTTCGATGTACGACAGAAAAAACGCCACCGTACCCAATAATACGAAGCCCATCAATTGCTTGAACGTTAGCATCCACGGTCCGGGTTTGGGCAAGAAAGAAATGATTGGAGGATAAAGAGCGACCG
>JAUXWY010000272.1 GCA_030681235.1 Pirellulaceae bacterium
AGCAGGGATTTCGTTGGTTGGTTCTTGTTCATTGATTGTTTCGGACATGTCGATTCGAACAAGCTGAAGTTCATCCACACCGTTGCCAGTAGTTTTGCTCGTTGGTCGAGGTTTGCCGGGCGGAGCAAACCAAATTTTCAATTCCACGTGTTCGTACGGAAAAGCAAAGATGGTGGAAGTGGCCGAATCATCGGCCTGTTTTTCCGTCCGTCGGATCTCCTTGTGGCCAATGATCTGGCAGATACCCAACAGCGGCTCCGTTGGACCACCCGATGGGTTGAGGAGACGACTCGCAAGGAACTCGATATCGAACTGCGGTGGGTCCGTTGTCGGATCGAATGCCACATTGATCACGGTGATGATCCCCACGATAAACAAGATCGCTGGATAGTAGTAGAGCCACCCGGCCATTAGTCCACCGACCAACCAAATGACAGAAACTGCCATAATGACCACACCAAGTCCCATATGCTGCATGGCGGCCGAACTGTTGGCTTTCGCGTGCCGTTTTTCTGCCAGTTTCTCCGCCATCATCATTCAATCTCAAGCTTGCTCCACACCCAGCGCATTTGATCGTTAGCATCATTTGCCTTTTCAAAAAAACATGCACGGTCGACTCTGCCTAGTGCCTGCCCGGAAACGTGTTTTAGAATAATATCTGGGGTCGAAATTCCCAAGAGTTCGAGAATGGGAATTCCAGGAATTGCCCCGGCGGTTTGAAAACTCAAATTCTTAACGGCAGGGTTTGCCAAATGGTTTACTGATCCCAATTCCACACTGTCGATCGCTGCCCGTCGAGTTTTGGACAGTCTCGGTCCATCCCGATTTGCTACCAGCGACAAAATAAAAACAAACGGCTGGTGCGTCCAAGACTCACCAGCCGTTCTAATTTTTTGCCGAGCGAAGGGAGGAATTATCGTCCCAGGCTTGGAGGATTAGCCATCAAGAAGTCGCGAGGGCCTCGAGTCGTGTAATATGGGTAGCCGTACGATGGCGACATAGGACCGTATGGTCCAGTCATTGGAGGCGTGTGAGGCGACATGCCACCGTACGGGTGTTCGTTGCCGGCACACGATCGTCCGCCCAATAATCCACCACCAAGCATCCCGCCGTGACCCATGCCCATCCCGCCGTGACCCATCCCGCCGTGACCCATGCCAGCGTGACCCATGCCAGCGTGACCCATGCCAGCGTGACCCATGCCAGCGTGACCCATGCCAGCGTGACCCATGCCCATTCCGCCGGCACCCATCCCGCCTTGCCCCATGCCCATGCCGCCTTGACCCATGCCCATGCCGCCTTGACCCATGCCCATGCCGCCTTGACCCATGCCCATGCCGCCTTGACCCATGCCGTCGGCACCATACCCCATGCCGCCTTGGCCTGCGTAGCCGCCAGCTCCGTTACCACCGTTTCCTGCTAGACCGTTACGGTAACCCGCTGCACCTTGGCTGCCGCTGCCCGAGAAACCTGGGCGACGGAACAAGCCGCCAAACAGACTTCCCGTGCCACTATTGGTATTGCCACAAGATCCGTCAGCGCATCCGCTGGTCCCGGTTTCGCAGCTTCCGTCAGCACATGTTGCGGAACCGCCCACTTGAGCTCGCAATCGAGCCGCCAGGTTGCGAATCGGTGTCGACACTGGAACGCCAGCAGTTCCGCCTGTTCCTTCTGAACATCCGCCCGAACAAGTCGCGGAATCGCAACCACCGCCACCCGAGCAGCCACAGCCGGCTGCCGAATCGCAACCGGCACTTGCACCACTTCCAGCTGCTGAATCGCAACCTGCCTTGGAATCGCAACCTGCCTTGGAATCGCATGTGGCCACAACTTGTGGTGTAGCCACGGTACTGCAGTTGGTGCAAATGGCTGACTGGCAGCCAATTAGCCCGGCAGACGCCATCAAGGCTGTTGCCAATGTAAAAAACAGTCGCATGGCTCCGTCATCCTTTGTATTCGCTGGGTCGATTGGACCAAAACCAAACGGCTGGGCAAACGCGATTCGAGAGCGGGAGGCTCGAATACTTCAGTTCACCTGGTCCTGTGTCAATTCATTGTGGTGGGCGATTACCCACGCGGTTCCGGTCGTGCCGAGATCGGACTTACAACTCGTATCGTCAGCAATACTGGGAAAATTGAACAAATCAACACTCTCAACGCAGTCCGAGTGACCGAACCAACCACTTCGTGTTAAGATGTAGCGATGCCGTAGTTTCTGCCGACAAAACGGCCGGAAACGACTCGAGACTCGATTAAAATCGAAATTTCAAGCAGCGTTTTTTCAGACGGTGCGTACGGAACAAGGAACCGGAGCGATCATGAAAATCGGGCTACAAGGAATGCTGATTTCGATGACGTTGATTGGAATCAGCACGATGATCGCTGGGCTGCTTTTCACTGGCATCTTCCTGGGAGCGCCACCCAGCGCCCAACATCGGCTCAATTTATTGCCATTTATCTTAGCCACATCCATGGCTCCCGTTGGAGTGCCGATTCTGATCTATTGGGGACTGAGAATCTACCGACACTTCCAAAAGTCCCCCGAAACCGAATAAGCAACCAACATACAATCGCACGGTGTGGGGGGATTCATTGGGTCAAAGCAAGAAAAAAGCGGCCTAGTTTCAGCAAGGCCGCTTTAAAGATTCAACAGGCTTTCCTACCGATTGCTGTTCGAAATCGGCTAGCCCACTTTTTTCCCGGTCTTGGGTAGCAGTTCTTCGAGCAAGTCAACCATCTCTTTGCCAGTTGGGCTTACCGCAGACTTGTACCGGCCAAGCACTTTCCCTTCCGAATTGATCAGAAACTTCTCGAAGTTCCAAGAAACATCGCCCGAACCCTTCGGAGCTGTTTCGAGTCCAGTCAAGAACTTGAACAAAGGATCGGCACCATCGCCCTTGACGTCCATTTTCGAGAACATCGGGAAACTGACGCCGTAATTGTCTTTACAGAACTTGATGATCTCTTCTTCCGAGCCCGGTTCTTGACCGCCGAATTGATTGCAGGGGAAGCCCAGCACTACAAAATCGCGGTCTTTATACTTTTCGTATGCCGCTTGCATCTCTGCGTACTGCCGCGTGTATCCACACTTGCTGGCGACATTGACGATCAAAATCGTCTTGCCCTTGTAATCTTCCAAAGACACGTCTTCGCCCGTGATCGTTTTTACTTTGAAGTCATAGATCGACTTCTCGGCGGACGAGCCATCGGCACCATCCTGCTTCGCAACTGCTACACCGTCCATATTCACCATCCCAACCATCAACGACATTAGAACCAAAGTCAAAACGCCTAATTTCATTTCGTTCACATCTCCTGTTGCTACACCTGAATTTGCGAAGCGATCCAAGTTCTCTTCGCTCAAAAATCGACTGCTTCGCCAATCGACTACCCGTCCGACCGCTGGCGTATCCCTTCCAAGTACGAACGAGCGTAGTACTTCGCGATTATAACCGCCAAGCACTCTCTCGTTGCCTCTTGCCAGCACCTCCCCGCGAAAAAACTGGGGGATTCACGCAATTTTTGCCGATTTTGACTCGCCCTTGTAAATACTGGCGTCGAACTACCAATGGAGTCGGCGGACTTAATGTATTGATTAGGAGACGAGTCATTCATCCTTCTAACCTAGCGATTGTAGGTCTGGCGACAGGTCTACTTGGACAACTCGGTCAGGGCGTCGGCAAAGCGGCAACCATGTTCGCCGATTTGGCCTCGGCCCCGTTTCATGCCATTCTTCAGGACCAAAAGTCAGGGTCGGCGGAAAGCTCCCTCGAGTCGAACTCGGCGGAAGCCAGAACGCCGTCGGCGGAGGGATTCGCGGGACTCTATTCGCAATTCGAGCAGGCGATCACTCGATTTTTGACAAGTCACCCCGATTTGCCCAAACTAAGAGTCCAGATTTCAGACGATTCCAAGATTCGACTTCAACCGGCCGAAACCTCGGACTTGGATCCCGAAATGGCCCGACGGCTGGCCCGAATTCAGGAGGCCGTCAATCAAGACCATGGCCTGAGCGGGATGGCAAATCAACTCTATGAGAGCAAGTCCCTTGAGCGATGGCGAA
>JAUXWY010000277.1 GCA_030681235.1 Pirellulaceae bacterium
CTTGGGGGTGGTGTCAACGCCCAAATGATGGGGGTGTTTTACAACCAGCTTTCCGGGCTGCTGCGGGGTGGTGTACCACTGCTTCGCTCGATGAATATTCTTCGTGAACAGACCTCCAGCGCCAAATTGAAGGAAGTCTTAGAAGACATCCATCGTCGCGTGGAAGATGGTGAAGGGTTGGGCGATACGTTTGCGCGACATCCCAAAGTCTTCTCCGACATCGCCATCAACATGACCCGGGCCGGTGGCGAAGGCGGGTTCTTGGATGACGCCTTGGACCGCGTTGGCAAGTTTACGGAAGAACAGGCCGATCTGAAATCTCGCACCATCGGAGCCTTGGCCTACCCCTTCATGCTGGCCACAATCGGTTCGGCCGTCATTATCGTGCTGTTGGTGTTTTTTGTGCCGATGTTCGGCGAGATGTTTAATCAACTCCGCACGAAGGGCGAAATGCCTTGGGTCACGGAAGCCTTGTTGGGTTTTAGTAGTTTCTTGCGCAGCTATTTCTTTTTGGGATTGGCTGGTTTGGTCGCGTTGATTGTCGGGATACGATTCTATTTTGCGACCCTCGGTGGGCGACGAGTCCTGGACATTATCAAATTGAAAATTCCCGTCTTTGGTCCGATCAACCAAAGCCTGGCGGTGGCGCGATTCTGCCGCGTTTTGGGTACGCTACTCGCCAATGGTGTCCCCATCATCAAGTCGTTGCAGATTAGCAGCCAATCTGCCGGCAATATCATTCTGGCCGAAGCGATCAGCAACGCGACCGAGAACATCAAGTCGGGCGAGTCCCTGGCGCCGCCGTTGAGCAAGAGCGGGAGTTTTCCGCGGACCGTGACCGAAATGATCGCGGTCGCCGAAGAGTCGAATAGTTTGGATACCGTGTTGGTGGACATTGCCGACACACTGGAAAAACGCACGAGCCGCAGGCTGGACTTGGCTGTGAAAATGATCGAACCGTTGCTGTTGGTGTTGATGTCCGGCATCATCTTGTTCGTCGTCGTATCGTTGCTCTTGCCGATCATGAACATGCGCAACGCGTTTTAATTGATCCGCAGCCGCAGTTGACCCTAGATGAATCCGCGAAACTGCTTGTTGTACAAACGCCATTTAGCGAACGCTGGTGGCCATGCGCGAGGCACCTAATCGAGTGCGTTGACGCGAAAGACCTCGCCACGAACGAAATGGGCGTGTTTTCCAATCGACTCGCGGATAACTTTGATGGTACTTTCCACCTGCCGATAGGCGGAAGGCTGGACTTCGCCGGGCCCGCGTATGGTGCCGGAGGGTGACAGCGATTGAATTCGAGCGTCATCAAACCGGATCAAGATTTTCTCAGGTATCTCGGGCCAGGAATCGGCGGTGGTCAACGAAGACTGGATGGTCTCTTTGATTTCGTTTTCTGAGATCTGTTGGTCGCCCGGAAAACCAATCAACATCAAAAGCTCCGTTCCACCGCTTCCGCCAATCGACATGGTTTCTTCGTGGAGGCCGGGCCAAACGACTTGTTCTTGCGACCCATCGTCGCTGGACACTTTGAGGAGCGGATTTTCAGGGGAATCCGTCGCATAAACGTAAATCGCTCGGGTACCGTCGATCCAAACCAGAAACCACAATGTATCGGTTGGCCCCGTCGCTGCAACTCTCAAGCTGTTGCCCACGACAACCGGTAATTTCGTATTCCAATCCCCAATGTTGGCATCATCCGAACCCAGCAAACCTAGAATAGGTGCTTCCACTTCAGGCATCGGCTGTTCGGTATTGGGTAGTGCGATGAATGGTTGATTGAAAAAAAACCACCATAGCGTGGCGACGGTCAGCAATGCCACGATGCATCCGCCGAGGAAATGCCACCGAGATATCTTGGAAAAACGAAGGCCACGCAGAGCCTCGGCGACGGAGCTTCCGTTGGCGTACCGATGTTCAGGGGAAGTTGACAAACAGCGAACCACGACTTGTCGCAGTTGAGGATGACCAAACGCTCGCAACTCCGCAATGTTGATTTTGCCAGATCGCGCCGCGGCCAAGCAAGTTTTCCAATCTTCACCCTCGTACAATTTCTGGCCGGTCACGAGCTGCTGCAGGATAGCGCCCAAAGCAAAAACGTCCGTGCCAGACGCGACTCGAGTATGATCACCGGCTGCTTGTTCTGGGGCCATGTACTGCAATGTCCCACCGTGCGCTTCGTGGGCATCGCCTTGATTCCAAACATCACGGATGCGCGCAAGTCCAAAATCGATCACGGTCGGTGAATCGTCTTCGCCCAACATGATATTCTGTGGCTTGAGATCGCCGTGGATAACGCCAATCCGGTGGACGCGGGACATGACCTCTGCAATCTTGGCGACCAAGGCTACGGCTCGTTGTGGATCGGCAAACTCGGCTGCTCGTTGGTGCAACGTTTGTCCGCGTACATAATCCGTGACGAGATAGGGCTCCGGTTGGCCAGTCCCAAGTTCGACTTGCCCGGCAGTCACGTATTGCAATGTTCCAGGGATGCCTTGCAGTTTGTAAAGTGTTTCTTCTTCAGCTCGCAATGTTGCGAACGACGACTGTCGCTGGGGCGGCGACAGTTGGCGACCTTGAACGTCCGTCTCGCGAGTAACCTTGAGTACAAATCGTGGCGAATCCTCGCCCTTATCACTTTGACGTACCAAATAGGCTTCGGATTGCCCACCGCGTCCGAGCAAACGGATCACCGTGTAGTTTCCAACCGACATGCCGATCGGCAAGCGACCATTGCGACTCGCGGGCACGATTCTTGCATTTGGTTTGGCGTCGCGGTTCGCATCCCACGAGTGCGCGAGAAACTCACTCTTCGAAAACTCCAGGCCGCGTCCGAGCGAACTGGCGACAACAGCCCGAATCGCGTCCAGGTCCGATTGAATTTGATCTCGTGTTTGTTGACACTGCTGACAATCCTGAATGTGGGTCGTTTTTTCTGCCGACAACGGATCGCCTGACAAATAGGCGATCAGTTCCTCTTCCGTGAGACATTGCATGAAGGCGTTCATACATCGAATTCCTCTCCATATTCATCAAACATCGAGCGAATTCGTTTTCGCAATCGATTGGCAGCTTGATAAATCGCGTTCGACGTACAATTCAACTCTCGACTCAGATCCAAAGCCGAAACGCCATCCAAGACATGCCGCTTGAACTTTTGCCATTCCGATTCCGAGACTTCTTGTTGGATTCGTTTCAAGACAACTTCTAAGATTCGATTTCGCACCGCCACTTGAAACTCGCGATCAGGAACTCCTTGCGACTCGTATTCCAACTCCAGCATTCGCGAATCCAAATCCGAAACGCGCGACTTGAGATGCCTCGCGTTTTTGCGATACCAAGAAGTAACGGCATGGTGCGTGCTCTGCCACAGATACGTCCTGAAACGCCCGCGAGTTTTATCGAAGTCCAGCTCCGGCAATCGTCGCCACAGCGAGATCAGCAACTCTTGAACCACATCGTCGCTAGAAGTCTCGTCAACTCCACGAGACTGCACAAAGCGTTTGAGTAGTGGGGCGTAGACCTGATAAAACTCGGTAAACGCGTCGGGGTCGGCCGCATTCCGAGCCCGTAGCAATAAGGACATTCGGGTTTCATCCACGCACGAACTCCGCTTGGGGATAACTCGGATCGTCGCTGGAACCGCTCGCCGCCCGAAGTTGGGCAAGGCCGAGAACGGCACCTGAATCGCGAAAGCTGCTGCACCGGCCATCGTTGATTTTCTCCTGTTTGAACCCAAACCGCAAGTGACGAAAGACATTCGGCTTCTGCCGTATCAGATACGCGCGACTTGTGTCTGCCTTACAAAAAAACAGGATTTTGCGGTTGTTCTTCAGCGATTGGCCCCGCCGAGGATCATTCAATACTCTGGACTGGGATTCGCCACCTAAATCAGCGCAATCGCCGCATGATCCGCCGAAATTGACGCTGCAAATCTGCGGATTCAAAATGTTCGTGCGTCCCAGGATCACCGTCCCACACTTCACTTTTCCAAGTTCCCTCGGCGGAGCGAGAAAACCTCGCCCAGCGATCTTGGCCCGGATCGTGACGCACCAGCACGATGTCGGCCACCCCATCGCCATCCAACTCGAAGGCAAACAGTTCCTGGGGCGCCATGTTATAGGCGAACTCCCAATCCCAGGATTCCAGTGGTTCTGCTCCTGATATTCCCTCGGCGGTCGCGTTCTTGATGAAGTCAGGGTCACTGTCCGCATCCAAATCGACAAGAAATCCCGAGGGCGTCGCCGCATCCAACGCAAACAGCCACGTTTCGGGATGATTGTCGTCGTCCACATCAACGAGTGCCTGAGCAAAGGCCGCCGGCAGAATCGAAGGTGGAGCCACATCGGGTTCCGTTGGCCAGTTCTCTAGGAATGTCTTGACCTCGTCCAAATGCACATGGTACGAAAACTTGCCCAAGTCGATGCCGCGTTCCGAATCAATCGCGGGGACGGCAAACGAGACCGCAACCACTTGACCTGCTTCGTTCAACAATGGTCCACCAGAATCGCCTGGGTTCAACCCGCAGCTCGATAACAAGACCTTGCGGCTCGGAAGTTGTTCCAGCATGACTTCCAGCGACTCCCGGTCTGAAGTATCCGCTCCTCTCAACACAAAATTCCCCAGTTGATCTTTTGGGAAATTCCCGCGACCGGACACTTCGCCTTGTCGTAGTGTCCACATCACTCCCTGAGACGGATGTCCAATCGCGATGCATGCAGCGCCAGGAACCGGAGACTGATCCGCCAACGGAATCGCGGGATGGGACGCCCCAAGAACGTCCGGTTCCTTCAGTCGCAGCAACGCCAAATCACGAGTTTCATCCGTCCGATAGACGATGGCATCCAGATGTTGATCGTCGGCCGTCATTGCGCCATCATCCGCCATTCGACCAACCACAATCCGCACGACTTTTGCTCCTGTCTCAGGATCAAACGGCATGGATTCCACGACATGGTGATTGGTCAAAATCCAACCTCCCGCGCGAACAAAGAAACCTGTGCCATGTCCGGTCTTGCCATCGGTCACCATCACGATGGCCGGTGCCGCTTCGCGATACACTCGCATGGATGCTTCACCGCGGGGACGAAAGGAATTCGATCGGTCGGGGATTCCTCGCTCCAACCGACTCAGTTCCAGATTCACTGAAGCAATGATTTGCCGCACGTCCCAGACTCTTGAGAATCTCGGTTGGACTTGCGACAACTCAAAACGATCGTCCTGACCATGACCTATGGTTGGCGTCCATCCAAACGCCGAAACCAAGAAGACCAAGGAAAGCCACGGTTGACTCATGCAGCGATGGTTCATAAAAACGTCCTGGCGATTATGGGGTGTTGGAAGTTGAATCGGGTGGAAGCACTCGCCACGGAATTCGCCAGATGACTCCTGGTTCATCCATTTCACCTGGTCCGCGCGAAATGGCACCGTCCATGGTGGAACTTTCCACAAGCTGCCGAAATCGGCTGAATCGCTCCGAAGAACGAGTGACCGGTTTAGCCACCAAACTGGCCACCGTCGGTCCGTCTTGTTTGAGGTAGGAAAAGTCAGCTGGTTCGGGATCCGTTCCCGCTTCGACCACGATCAACACGAATTGATCCAAGCCAAAAGTCTGGTTGTTGATCTTGATTCCAAAGTAGGCTGGCTGTGAATTTGGCGGCAGGCGTTTTGATACTTCCTTTCCATCTCGCCCAAGTCGGATGGAATTGATAGCGAAACCACTTTCCACAAGCAAACCGGTCAGATCCAACCTCCGATCAGAACGATTCTGGACGACGACGCGAACGCGATCGCCATCGGTCAAGTTCAGGTTGGCGAGATCATCCACGCGGACAAAGATGTTCGAGCCTTGTGGGGACTCCATTTGCACATGCACGTCCAATGACGGTGGAGTCGGATTTCGTGAAGTCGCAGCCGGTGCCAGCGTTGGAGCTAGTGGCCCGGCCAACCGCACCAAGTTGGTGGCACGAGCAATCATGGTCAAACTGCCCGCCAACGTCGCCTCGAGTTGGTCGTCGTTC
>JAUXWY010000279.1 GCA_030681235.1 Pirellulaceae bacterium
GGTGTACCGGCTTCAGCCGGCGGGTAGCTGAATAGAGATTTTTTCACGCACCGGCCGGCTAAAGCCGGTACACCAACGTTTGCTAAATCATTGATGTTCTGGCACTTGAGCGAATGCTCGAACCGATACCGGCCGGCTAAAGCCGGTACACCAACGTTTGCTAAATCATTGATGTTCTGGCCCAAATCCTAAGTGTTCGCGGCCGCCGGTTTGCGTCCGATGAACTGGTAATAGGGCATGCGGCTGAACGGAATGTACGGGATCTTGCCTTTCGATTCGTTCAAGTGGACGGTTTCAAAGTGCCGCTCCAAGAACGGTAAATGGTCCGCCGAAGGAAACACGTTGTCGCTGGCAAAATGTGTCGGCCAGTAATGACGAGTCAACCATCCATGTTTGGCATGCCCTTCCGCCGGATATTTTCGGGCAACATAAAAATCAACGACCGCAATCAATCCACCGGGCTTGAGGATTTTTAAGGCGTTTTCAATCGCGGCAAACCAGTCCGGAATCATTGTCAACGAGTAGGAGAACGTCACCACGTCAGCCGTCCCCTCTTCAGGAACGAATTTCGTGGCATCGAACTCGACCGGTTTGACGTTCGACCATCCGTTTTGGTCGGCCCGCTTTTGACAAATTCCCAACAGACTTGTGGCCAAATCCACGACATAGACCTTGCCAATTTCGCTGATCCGCGGCCCGAAGTATTCGAGGTTGTTACCCGTCCCGCCGCCCATATCCACCCAGACGCCCCCGACTGGCGTCGGAACTTGCTCCCACAACTCCTGCCGACCTTGGAGCAATCGCTTGCGAAACGAATCGTAATCGTCAGCTTGCCCGCCGTAGAAGTTATCCATCCGCTGGGCATGCGTATTACCGCGAACTCGCTTGAATACCAAGTGGTAAAGTACTTTTAGATCCGAGAACAGACGCATCGAAATAGGATCGCTCTAAGGGAATGGTGACAGTACAAGCCGCACCCGCAAAATTGTAGTCGATCCCGAGATTTCTGCTAACCGGAGGTCCATCGCTTCGAAATACCTGCTCCGTACGGACCGAAAGTCAGCTATAATTGGCCTGACGAAGCGGCCTATTGCCGCCGCAATCAAGTCCCTCCAAGGTGCTCGCATAGGACAGGGTTTATGACTCTATTATCGGATCAGACGATTCGCCACTTCATCGCCAAGCGTTTCGCCGCGATGCTCGTCCTGTTGATCGGATTCCTGTCGTGGAGCTCAGCGCTGCCGACCGTCACCGCCGGCATTGGCCCAGAAAACTGCGTGTTGATCGTCAATGGCGATGATACGAACTCGCGCGAAATTGCGGCCCATTACGCCGAGATGCGGAAGATTCATCCGCGGAACGTTATCGTCCTCCGCGGCGTACCAACCGGCGAAAAATGCTCGGTCGCTGATTTTACCGACAAGATTCTAAAACCCATATTGTTGCAAATCACTGAACGGAAACTCGATTCGCAAGTCCATTGCATCATCTATTCATCGGGGTTTCCGACGCAGATTGACTTCAGCGAGTGGGCCAAAGATCTGAATCCACCGTTGGAAAAACATCAAACACCGACCGGGTCGTTGACCAGCATGACGTACCTTTATCGCTGGACGGTTTCCAAAACCACGGAAATCGTCGGCTTTGACACGAATCACTACGCCCGGCGCGGACCCAAGGCCGTTTTGGAATTCCCACTGAGTTCCAATGAAGGGTACGACCGGTTTCTCGCCGCCAAGAAACTGTACACCGACGGCAAATGGGCCGAAGCTCAAACGGCCTTCGCTGAATTGCTGAAGGAGCAACCGTTTCAATGCGGCTTGGCCTATTGGCAATGTCGTTGTCATGCGAAGGCTGGAGACGCGACGTCCGCAGCCCAGGCTTTTGTGGAAGCCGCTCGGCGAGGTTGGCGGTTCAAAACGTTCACCGAGGAAGACACCGAATTAGGAGACTTGCCCAAAAGCGCGCCTTTCCAAGCGACGTTAAAAGCGATGGGCGATGCCTATTGGGAATTCGCCATCCCGTTGGCCTTTTCCGCTCAAACCGATTGGAGCATTAGTGGCTTCCCGGAGAAAGCCGAACAGTCGCCCCATCGCTACATCTTGTCCACATGTCTGGGAGTTGTCGGTGACCATCCCAAGACCAACACCGTCGACGAAATTATCGGTTACTTGAAGACGAGTGTCGCAGCCGATCATACGCTGCCCAAAGGCAAGTTCTACTTCGCTGGGACTAAAGATGTTCGCGCGACGACCCGTTTGCCCAACTTTCCAGCGGCGATAAAAGCATTGACGGCACTTGGCTATAGTTCTGACGTGATCACAACCGCGCTGCCGGAAAAATCCAAAGCCGTGCTCGGGGCGACCATCGGTGTTGCGAGTTTCGATTGGAAGGCTTCTGGGTCGACATTTCAACCCGGCGCGATTGGCGACAACTTGACTAGCTACGGAGCAATTTTTGATAAGGGAAATGGTCAAACTACCGTCGCCGAATTCCTACGCGGCGGAGCGGCCGGTGCCAGCGGAACGATTGTCGAACCCTACGCCATTCAGAACAAATTCCCTTATCCGTTGGTACACGCCTACTACGCCCGCGGCTTTTCATTGGCCGAGTCCTTCTACATGTCCGTCAACGGTCCATACCAACTGCTGATTGTCGGCGACGCCATGTGCCAACCCTTCGTTCGTCCGCCTTTGATTGAGGTGAAAATGGATGCCGAACAAGGCGTGGTCAAAGGCAATGTACCCATCCAATTGACGTTAAAAGACAAGTCTCCGGCCGTCCAACGCTTCGATTTGTTTATGGACGGGCTGCGAGTCGGTTCGGTTGGCGAACCCGGACAGATTCGAATCGACACCACCAAACATGCCGACGGTTACCATGAACTGCGCTTCGTCCCCGTCGGAGCCGATTCGACTCAAGCGACTTCGCGAGTCATTGTCCCAATCAGTTTCAATAACCACGGACACTCCGCGAGTATCGAAGCCAAAGTCTTGGGGAAATCCCTGCAGGTCAAAGTCAAAGCCAGCGGAGCTGAATCCGTCCAAATACTGATCTCTAACGAGATTGTGGCTGAGAAGTCCGAGTCGGAGTTTGAAGTCAGCCTACCAATCGAACCCTTGGGTGCTGGCCCAATCGTGCTGCAAGCCCAAGCGAAATTCGGAGAGCAAGTGGTTAACAGCCCACCACAAACCGTCAAAATCAAACGACCTTAATCCAAATGACCTACAACGCAACCGTTATGCGGCGTCAACGAACCAAAGTTCGGAGCAACTCGATAAAACGAGGGACATCCTGGATCGCTCGCGGAAGCCAACGCCAACCCATCCGGACCACTTGCCCATGCTCGTCTAGAAAATGACTGGCATGTGAACCAATCAGCAAGTGTCGTCCGCCGGCCAATCGTTGATTCTCGCGCGCTTCAGCTCCGACCACATACGCTTGTCTCCGACCGCCGCTGTGAAGGTGATCATGCGGCTGATGCAACGCGACAACCTGCCGAGTCAAATCGACGACCGGGACGCCGCTGCGATGCGCATCATAAACGACCCAATTGTCCCAATTCCCTCGGCCGACTGCGAAATCGGGCACGTCCAAGTACAAGTGCCGAGGGAACAAGAAATAATCCTTGCACACGATGCTGGCTCGCTGCCGCTCGATTCGCTGACGCTGAATCCAATCCCTTAATCGTTCGTCGGACCAATCCCGAATCTCGCTGTCGAGGTTCGTCTCGATCCGTTGCCCAATCGCCAGATATCGATTCATGGGCCAATCGTCCAATATCGTGGCCGCAGTCAACAGGTTCTGATCAAACAAGATGTCGGCGTTGGCGTAAAGAAATTGCCGTGCGGTGGTCGCTTGCCGAACTGCGGTCCACGCGTGGTTGATAAGCGGTGTACCAAGCGAATTGCGGTTCAACTGAGGCCAATGCAAGAAACCGTACTCGCGTGCCGCCTCGGCGACGCCGTGTTCGTCTCCCAATAACACGACCTCCACCGTCGCACCCAACCGACGCCATGATTCAAAGGCGTTTCGTTGAAGCCGTTCCGTTGAACCCTGAAGTGGTTTGGGAATACTGAAGAGGCACAGCTGGGACATAGGCTTCGCCGTTGTTCCAAGAATTCATGCGGGCGAATGAACTTTGACGTTATCGGACCCAACCGACGGAGTGGCCGGGCGAACCGTTCGCTCTGGATCCGGTTCCAGCTCGGAGCCATCGTTCATGGGAACCGGTTTCGGTTGAATTCGTCGCTTCCGGTACCATCGGCAAACAACAAACGTAGAAACACCGAACCATGCCCCAATCATATCGGCAACAAAGTCATAGAAATCCGGGGATCGATGGGGCGAAAACTGTTGAGACCATTCATCGAAGGCCGCATAACCCGCCAAGACAGCCATTGTGGCCGCCACAATGGCTCGATTGGATTGCAGGCGAAATCGCAAACAATTGGCCAGAAACGCCGCCAAAAAGTAGTACAGACCCGCATGAACGACTTTATCAGCGGCGGGAATCCAATCCGCCCAACGGATCTTGGGCACATTTTCGCCCGGCAAATGCGTCAACACAAAGGCCGTGGTTAGGTATAAGAGGAACAGTAGAACAGCAGCCCGACGCGTCACAAAAGCACTCAAAAAAAGGGCGAACGAAGAGGTCAAAACGGTCGGCGTACGATTCCGCAGCCGATGCCCAAGCAACGACCCGCAGTCATCGCCAATCAGGGAGTTAACCAAGTTTAGTTCAGCCAACATAACCGCACGACCGCAATTCAGAAAATTTAACGATTTTTCCGGCCTCTCAAAGGTCAAAGGTCCTTCACTCGGACGTGATTTCGCCACTGCCGCGGGTCCCCATGGCGCGCCAAACTGTTTGGTCGATACCTTCGTCATAAAAACGCACCGCGCCATCGACCAACGCCATCTGAGCGCCACCGGGATGTTGACTGCCGAAAGCGAGTTCCTTCTCGTCAATAAAGACTTGCAACTTGTGCGAATTCAGGGCCACGCCCGTGGACCCCATGGCTTCGGAGACCTCGTTGCCAACCCCTTCCAAGGTCCCCACGCACCAACGATCCAAAAATTGTGGGTAACCGGTATGGTCCAATTCCAATTCCTCGAATTGAAAGAAGGAATCCCCCAGCGCAAAGGTGTTGGACGTGCCATCACGAATCGCCGCGATCCGAGTCCGGCTGTCCACGTAGAATACGCCATCCGAATGAGGCCCGCCCGCCAAGATGCCCGGCCCGGATTCTCGCGTGTCTGTCCCCGAAGCACAGACCAAATAATCACACGGGACGCGATTCTCGATGCCCTGCGCGGTCATTGTGTCCGGAGCGGTCGACGACGGACAGCGAAAGATCTTTAGGAACGTCGAACAGACTTGGGCATTCGCCCCTTGGTTCCAAGCAAGGCTTCGATCAATCTTGGCGTGCAGGCTTCCTTGCTCGATGTAAGGCAATAAATAACCCGACCACATCATACGGCTTTGCGCATCAATCGCCGGTGGAAAATACTGCTTGGAATTGTGGTACTGCAACAAGCCCAAACTCATCTGCCGCAAACGATTGCCGCAATCAACCCGTCGAGCGGATTCACGAGCGGACTGGATCGCCGGCAAAAGCAACGACAAAATGATCGCTATGATCGCGATCACGACCAGAAGTTCCACCAGACTCAAACCACGTCGCTGGTATTCGAACACAATCGCTGCACTCCCGCGGGCGAACAGGCCAATCCCCTAGGCCCCCCCAGTCTAATCTTCCGGTCCACGACTCGCAACTGAAAAGGCTTCCGCAAAACAGCACCCTCGCGAGCGCTGGTGTACCGGCTAAGAAATCGGTTTAGCAAGCGCTGGTGTACCGGCTTCAGCCGGCCGGTAGCTGAAAAGAGCGTTTTCGTCGCTCCCGGCC
>JAUXWY010000281.1 GCA_030681235.1 Pirellulaceae bacterium
CGCCGGCTGAAGCCGGTACACCAGCGCTCGCTAAACTACCTTTGTATTGTTAGAGCCATCGAAATCCGGAACTTATTTCGGGACAAATCCTAGGCCCGGATCAAATCCTGTCCCAGACCGATTTGCGGGCTGTTCAGGTAATGTTGGCGAGCCTCGTCGATGAGGGCGAGTAGATCGCTTTGCCGTCGTTCGTCGGACGGATGGGTCGATAGAAACTCGAAGGTTTGCTGCCCGTCTTTGAGCGAACCGAAGCGACTCCAAAATTTTGGCGCTTCGCTGGGGTCGTAGCCCGCTTTGCTCATCAACATGATGCCGATGTGATCGGCTTCGGATTCTTGTTTCCGGCTATAGGGCAACAGCACGAGGTATTCACTGCCAATTCCGTAGGCTTGCATGAGTAGTTCTTCGCGAGTCGGAACGTGCTTCTTGGCGACTCGGCTGACGATTTGCTGGACGCCTTGCGAAGCCATGTTTTGGCTCATTCGCTCGCCGCCGTGGCGGGCCAAGGCGTGGGCCACTTCATGACTCATGACAACGGCCAGTCCCGCTTCATTTTGGCAGACGGGCAGAATTCCCTCGTGGATCGCAACTTTGCCACCGGGCAAGCAAAAGGCGTTTTTCTCATCCGATGCCAGCAGCTTGAATTCCCATTGGTAATCGGACCGCTTGGCCTCCTTTGCGATCCGCTTCCCGACCCGTTGAACGACCTCCGTCATAGCCGTGTTGGTCGACACTGGGGCATCAGTGGTGACTTGGCTAAACGCCTGTGCCCCTAAGGAAAGCTCCTGAGATTCAGGCATCAGCAGCAACTGCTTGCGATCCGTTTCCGGGACCGAGCGACAGCCACAGGATCCCAAGCACCCCCACGTGGCTCCAGTCGCCAGCGTGTACTCCATAAAATTCCGCCGCGAAACGGCAGATTCTCGGCTGGAGCGTGGATTTCGGGGCGGTAATCGCCAAAGATCGTGTGGGGACATACTTTAAAGCTCGAAGTTGAAAGGAACGGTATTTGCGGATCTGAACCTACCAGAGATGGAATTACCAAAATCGCGTCGGGAATTCTAGAGCAGCTTGGCGATTGACGATTCGCAGCGCAGCTGATACTCTTTCCGCTTCAACTTAGGTCGGCGGAGCTGTATTCGTTGGCCGAGTAAATGGTCCCGAGCGGGACTGTAACCCCCAATGGTTGTTGAAAACCTTGCGATTCTCGGAGGTCGTGCCCAACAAGCACGGCCACAAGTAAGGATCGCCGTACGCCAAGCGGTGTGCGGGCTTGTCGTGGAATTTCGATTTCACGGGCAAGATCCATGGCCAGTCATCAACCAGAAAGATAGTTTTCGATGGATGCAAAAGAGCTGTTGAATCAATTGATCGAGTGCGGCGTTCACTACGGTCACCGGGCCAGTCGTTGGAACCCGAAGATGGCTCCGTTCATTTATGGACGGAAGAACCAAATCCATATTATTGATATTCGTGAAACCGTGCGCGGTTTGTTGCGGGCGAAGAAGTTTTTGGCCAAAGTCGCCTCGGGCGGAAGTTTGGTCCTGTTCGTCGGAACAAAGCGCCAGGCCTCGGATGTTGTGGATCAAGAAGCGAACCGTTGCGGCATGCCGTTCGTGAACCAACGTTGGTTGGGTGGAACGTTAACGAACTTCCGTACGATTTTTTCGCGGATGGGACGTTTAGAAGAATTGGAAGACATTCGCAGCAGTGATAAGCTCAAGGACTACTCGAAGAAAATGCAGTCCTCGCTGACTCGCGAGTATCGCAAGATGTACCGCAACTTGAACGGTCTGCGAAAGCTCAATCGTCTTCCTGGCGCCATTGTGATCGTTGACCCCAAGAAGGAAAAGAACACGCTGTTGGAAGCGCGAGCTTTGGGGATCACGACCGTTGCATTGATCGACACGGACTGCGATCCAAAGTTGGTTGATTTGCCGATCCCTGGTAACGACGACGGTATTCGCTCGATTGAATTGATTCTGTCGCACTTGGCCGACGCCGTGATTTCAGGCTCGAAGGATTTGACTCAGAAACACGAAGGCAATGACTCGGCGCCGTCCAAGACTAGAGCGGTTGCCGAAGCAGCACGATAGTGCGGTCATTGCAAGTTTTTAACGACGGGGTCGGAAGGCGAGTGCGTTCCGACTGAACCGTTCGGCCGATCCAGTGTCTACACGGATGGCCGTTTCTATTTAGAAAGAGGAATACATGACAGAACCAATTTCAGCGAAACTTGTCAGCGAACTCCGCAAGATAACCGGAGCCGGTATGATGGACTGCAAGGAAGCTTTGCAGGAATCCGGCGGTGACTTTGATGGTGCTATTGAAATTCTCCGCAAGAAGGGCCAGAAGGTCGCTGCCAAGCGAGCCGATCGAGCGACTAACGAAGGTGTTGTCGTCACGGTTTTGAATGCGGCTGCAAGCGAAGGCATCATCTTAGGAATTGGCTGCGAGACCGACTTCGTCGCAAAGAACGAATTGTTCATCGATTTTGTCAATCAAGTAGCGAAGGTCGCGATCGCCGGCAAACCGGCGACTCGGGAAGCTTTGTTGGCATTGCCCATGGACGGTGCGACCGTCGCGGAAAAACTGATTGAACAAACTGGGAAGACCGGCGAAAAGGTCGAAGTGTCCGGCTATTTCTTGGTCACAGGCGAGAAGCTGTCTTCGTACATTCATGCCGGTTCAAAAATTGGCGTGGTCGTCTCGTATAAGGATGGTGGCAAGGCGGATGCGGCCGACTTCTTTCGCAAGATGGCGATGCACATCGCTGCGATGAACCCGGTCGGCATGACTCCGGACGAATTTGACGCCGCGTTTGTCGAAACGGAAGCCGAGTCGCTCCGCAGTCGGATCATCACAGAAAACGAAGATCGGGCTCGCTTGGGCAAGCCGCTCAAGAACGTGCCACGTTTCGCCAGCCGTCGTCAGATGACACCGGCAGTGATGGCCCAAGTGGAAACGGAAATCAAAGCCGAGTTGGCTGCCGAAGGTAAACCGGAAAAAATCTGGGACAAGATTCTGCCCGGCAAGTTGGAGCGGTTCATCGCCGACAACACCTTGTTGGATCAAGAACGTTGCCTGTTGAGCCAGTTCTACGTCTTGGACGACACGAAGACGGTTGAAAAGGCCATCCAAGAGTTTGGTGGCGCCTTGGTGGAATTCAAGCGAGTCTCCGTCGGTTGATTGATTGATCGACCGGTGACTTGACGGTTCATAGAAATTCGAAGCTCGGTTCCACTTCGCTGGAACCGAGCTTTTCTTGTTTAACAGGTCTTGTGAGCATTTGACGGACCGGCGTTGTATTCTGGTATTAGGTTTCCGAGTCGCTAGGCTCTTCCGAGTCAAGTGACCCATCAAACCTGAAGAGGAATCGGGTCAGATTGGATGAGCGCGTGCAAAGAAAAACACCAAACGCGGTTGTCACAGCTGCGGAAAACCATTCTGAATATGCCATTGGATCAGTCGAGTTCAGACCCGTGTATCGACTCATATGAAACGCCCAAACCAACGACGTTAGCCCCTGAAAGGTTAGCCACATCCCCAGGAGTTTACAAAGGGCGTTGAATAGTGAACGATCCGACATCAGCGGCCCTCGTCATTCGGTTCAGTAAGCAGCTCAAGGAATTCAGATTTGCCAATTCCCCCTGCTCGCCATCGCAAAGCATTTCCTTGTAATCGTCGTAAATGCGATACACCCGGAGGGGTTCGAACCCCCAACCTTCGGTTCCGTAGACCGACGCTCTATCCAATTGAGCTACGGGTGCGTGTGTGTTGGTCAGAATATCGGTTTTTGGCCGTTTGTAAAGTAGCGGTTTGGGCAATTCGAGAACCACGGGACTCCCGAACACCGCCCCGATTGGCCATTCGGGCCACAAAGGAGTCTGTCCCAATACTGTTCGGCATGGAAATTGCCCCGCGCTGGACGTATGCTATCATGTTTCATATTTGTCAACAATTATGCAGCGAAGCGCGAACCAGTACCATCTTTGAACC
>JAUXWY010000282.1 GCA_030681235.1 Pirellulaceae bacterium
TCCGCGATACAATAGGCTCTGTCCCAAAAGGGGGCTGACCCTTTGGAGATGACCGGAGAGGGTCAGACCCCTTTTGGGACAGAGCCTAATATCTGTTTTTGTTAAGAGTTGCTGCTAGTCGTTCACCATGCAAATCAAAAGTCATTGGCGTGGTGGTGTTGCTGTGCCATGATTGCCGTGATTGGCGTCTTTCCAACAGGAGCACGTCGTGATCATCTTGGGTGGAACGTGTGTCTTGGCAACGACTAATCTTTCTGCGGCTTCTCATGCGCCAATAACTCGTCGGCGCGGGCCAAGATATCGGAGAATACAAAATAGTCGGGGTGCGTGTTTGCCGATTCCACCAAAAGTGCTCGCCACTTCAAACCCCACGTTTCGGCCATCAGCAGATCGCCACGCTGCTTCGCAATTCGGTGTCTCGAAAATAGGCAATTGGCCAAATCCATAATTTCCCCAGGGTCCCCATCCGGCCGCTGCAAGAAACCTTCGGTCGCCTCTTGAGCCAATAACGCCCAGGATTCCGCCTCGTCCAACTTCTGCGCGTTCAAACAAATTTCTGTCATGGCGTTGGCCGCTGTCCCCACGTGTCGCCATTCCAAACAAGGCGTTGGCAGTTCTTGCCGCAATTTCAACGCTTCATGGTAGGCCTGCTGGATGTACCTCTGGGCAGACTCCGGATTCTCACCCACGCGACCTCCCAGAATCAACAGATTACATGCCAGCGCATCGCGATACGATTTGTTTGCGGGGAACTCGGCGACCAGACCCTCAATCAACTCCAATGCCTCGCGAAGATAACCCGTTTCAATGGCACTGTCCAACCTCAATGTGGTCGCAGTTTGATCGATACCCAACAAAGAATGAAACAGGTCAAATCGCAGTCGCTCATTGCGAGGATTCTCTTTTAACAACGCTCGTAATCCAAGTAAGGCTGCTGCATAGTTTTCGTGGGCCTCCTCGAACAATCCTCGTCGACAACAAATCTTACCCAGCAAGAAGTGGGTCACCGCAACGGAACGTTGCTTCACCTGATTCGCATCAATCAAGGTATTCAGTCGTTGACGAAACGCCAAGCTATCCTTGAGTTGCTGATGCCGGTACTCCAACGCTCCTGGGGTCTGCACCAACATCGTCTCGGCCGAATTGGCTCCCGTCCGCAAGATCTCCTCCGCTTGAGCCAACACCGTCTGTGAAAGTTGCCAACGGTCGTTGGCTTGCCGCCAGAGTGCGACTGTCGCGATAAGGCCTACGGTCAATGTGACCAACAACAAGCCCGCCAAGCCCGCGACTAGAGGATTCGCTTGACACCACCTTACTTGCCGTTGTAGCCAGCCGGCGGGTCGAGCCAATACGGATCGCCCTGCCACAAATCGCTCCATGTCGTCCGCGACTTGCTGTAGCGATGGATAGCGATCCCCCGGGACCTTTTCCAAACATTTCAAACAAATCAGTTCCAAGTCGCGAGGTACCTCCGTATTCAATCGGCTTGGCAGCTCTGGCGATTTGGACTTCAAGTCTTTGATTGCTTGTAAAAAGTCACTGCGGTCCAACGGTGGGCGACCTGTTAATGCGAAGTACAAGGTGGCACCCAATCCGTACACATCCACTGCGCGCGTGATTTCTTGCTTCTTCGTTTCGGCTTGCTCTGGTGCTAGGTAACCCAAGGTGCCAACAACCGCATGACTGGCGGTCAACGATTGTTCCAGCTCCGACAAGTTCAACCGCTTGGCCAAGCCAAAATCAATCACAACCGGTTGCCCGTCCGCTTGCACCATGATGTTGGTGGGCTTCAAATCGCGATGCACGACATCTCGGTCATGCGCATGTTGGACCGCTAAGGCGATCTGCTGAAACAGTTGAGCGATTTCTTGGTAGCTTCGCTGCTGTTGGTGCAGGTGTTTGTCTAGTGAAACGCCTAAGACTCGATTCATCACCAAATAGGGGCATCCATCGGACAACTCGCCGGCGTCCAGCACGGTCACCAAGTTGGGATGATCAAATTTGCTAAGAACCAATGACTCCACGTGCAGTCGCTGCCAAGAATCCAGCCGTAAATGGCGAAAAAGTTTTAAGGCCACGACGCTCTCTGGACGCAAACGATGCCGCGCCGCATAGATTCGACTGAAACCGCCAACGCCAATCTGTTCTTCAATCTGATACGGGCCAACCCAGGCCCTCTCTGGAACAATGCCGTCGCTTGCAATGACTGGCGTTACGGCGGGGGTGTCTTCCGCCAGATCCGTGGTCGGACGTTGATCCAACTTCATTCGCTGCAAGGCGTCCCAGAAAGCAAGCGACTCGTCAAGGAAGCCAGATTTGTCTGCCTCCGCATTCAGCCGATCGACCTCCTGTCGATAACCGGAGCGATCCGATGGTTGTCTTGGGTCGATCGTCGTTTCAACCCGAGTTTCATCGCTTGGCTGTCCCTCCGATGTCGACATGATGGTTCTTTCTACCGGCCGGTTCCCGATGGCGTCTGACATTCGGTCGCAATGGATCGCTCAATGACGAAAGCCGCATGGAGGTGGATCATCTCAGCACCTCCGATACCACGTGACCGTGGACGTCGGTGAGGCGGCGGGCGATGCCGTTATGATAATAGGTCAGGCGTTCGTGGTTCAAGCCCAATAGATGCAAGATCGTGGCGTGGAAGTCGTGGACGGTTACGATGTTTTCGACCGCACGGTAGCTGAACTCATCGGTGGCTCCATAACTGTAAGGAGCTTTGACGCCCGCTCCCGCCATCCAGCACGTAAAGCCCGCGGGATTGTGGTCGCGGCCACTGGCGCCTTTCTGGAACGTGGGCATCCGCCCAAACTCGGTACACCACACGACCAGTGTCTCCTCCAATAAACCACGTTGTTTCAAGTCGGCTAATAACGCGCCGACGGGTTGATCCAAGACTCGACCGTGTTGCTGGTACTGGCGTTCCAAGTCTTTGTGCCCGTCCCAGTTGCTGACCCCTTCACCGCCGGTCTGGTACGCGCCCGTCGAAACTCTCAATCGCGGCCTGGTCGTGTTCCCACCGTTGAATTTCAGCCACCGAAACCCATATCGATTGGTAAATCGCCTAAAGCAACGTGTAAAACACGGAGTATGACAACCGAATCACCAGAGAAGCGGAACAGTATCCTGTGAGTCGCTCTGCCCCGTCCCAGACCGAAAAGCAGTTGGTGAATCGGATTTTTTATTTCAAACGACTCGACTGCCAAAGGGCAACGTTCAGGCATTGATCGCAAAGTATCAATGGCCTTAAATATGGAGCGATACCACTGCTTTGCTTGCGAGATTGACCGGTTCTCAGCCCACCACTGAAACGCCTGTTCGATATCGGCTTCTGCCAAGCTGGAGATCGTGACTTGAAACACAATCGCTATTCATCCTTATTCATGCCGTGTTTAGCCCGAAACTCTTGATCGAAGTCTTCAAAAGGTCTTACATTGCCTGAATCAGCATCCTGAATTCCCTTGAGAATGGCAAGTCGGTTTTTGTCGCGCTGAAGGAGGTCATGCAGATACTCTTCAACACTCGCAAATCCTGCGTCAACGCTCTGCCTCTTCGTGTCATCATCCAATTGTAGTTCTATCGTCATGTCCGGTTCCCATTTTTTGACGAGTTAGTTCGCCTTGACAACCCAATTATATCACTGACAGTAGATTTTAAGCAACAGTCGCCACTGTCGCCTGTCGCCCCATTCCGGCCTCGGTCGCCCCATTCCGGGCTAATCCAAAAATGTCGTGATCTCCGTAGTGAATGATGATGTCTTGGATGCAGTTCGCGAAGTTCGCCGAACGCTCAAGCCCAAGCGAATCGAAAAATGACGAGGCCGCTCCGGTAAACAACAACAAGCTCGCGCCAAGAAGCTCAAAGAGCAACGCGAGCAAGCCGATCGTCTATTCCGTCGCTGCGATTTAATGGTAACCAAACCCGCAGGCAAAAGTTGTATTGGCCGTCCGATTGCCAATCAGCAGTCACATACCGCTGATAACGATCCTAGACGTCACGACGCCGCACGCGAATGTTCTAGATGGGGTATGGCAGACCTGGGGATACACAATTTTTTCGGTCGATCCGAGTGTCCCCCGGGACTCCCTCGTAGCGTGGGTGCATGGTCTATCCGGGCTAACGGCGTTACCTGCGATTTTAGAACGCCGTATTGCCGGGCGGGCACTGGCCGATTTGAAGTGATCGTTCGCGATTCGCTTGCAAAGTTGATAGCTGTTAGTGTCATTGTGGCTGCCGAAAAATCCTGGAATTTAATGACTTGACATTTGATCGGGCATCTTTACCAATTAAAGGACAGTAATGGCGGAGGTCCGAAAATTCGGCGTTGCAATGATGTGATTGCGGGGGAATGATTGATGGTTACGGCAGACCAAAAACAAAGTTCCGGGACTTCGGCTCGGGGACTTCGGCTCGGGGACTTCGGCTCGGGGACTTCGGCTCGGGGACTTCGGCTCGTATCTCTTTTCTCTTTACATGCTTCTTCGTCTGCCTGTTTTTTCTGGCGTACGGTTCGATTCTTAGGCCATTCTGGCTGCGAATTCTCGGCGTTTGCCTTCGTTCTTGTTGTTTGGTCCAGATTGCTATTGTTCGTCTCGTGGGACGGCGGGCACAATGGCACCACTGGCGCAGGTTTTGTCTTGCGTGCGAACGATTGCTGTTTGTTTTTGCTGGCGAAACGCTGGTGTGGCGTTGGTTCGAATTTCGCCGCAGTCCGTTTACAGGGAGGGTTTTGTAAATGTTAGGTCAAGTGATTTCTCGCGTTTGGGTCGTTACGCTGCTGTGTTTAAGTAGTTTATGTTTGCCGTCGCGAGCAACCGCAGTGCAAATGCCCGATCCGGATTTGCTACTGTCGGAAACATGCCTGATGTTAGCCGTTGTCGAAGACCTACCTGCCACAATTGTGCAAGGCAAGGCGTTTTTTGACCACGCATACCGAGAATATCGAGAACAGGGCGTATTGCGACCATTGGATACCCCGACAACTCAATACTATTTCGGCGAGCTCAATTGCCCTCGAAGCGAGGGCTCGGTTCTACATGATGTGAATCGGAAAGGGCGTCCAGGGCATTGGTTGATGAAAGCAGTCGATTCAATCGCGACCAAGGGCACTGAGTTAGAGAGCGTTTGGCGTCCGATTGCAGATAAGTTGGTTAAAGATCCGAGTCGGGTCACTGCGGAGGACGAAGACGAGGTAGTTCGTGCGTTTGCCGCGTTGTTTTCCGGAAAGCTGTTTATTGCCGAAGAAGACTTTAAGCCATATCGAACGACGGTCTTTGGCTTTGAGTACGACCCGAAAGTCTTCGATTGGATGCGAGAGTTTCGTCTTGTTGCGGAACGCCAGCGTGAGCAGTACGGATACGACGATGATAGTGCAACGATTTCTGGTGTTGAAGTAATTCATTTGCCGAATGAAGGCTGGTACGTCTTTTCAATCGGCGACGTCATCTATGGGGTAGCAGAGCGACAACTAGAGAAAACGCCTATCTACATTACGCGTGCCATTCAACTCAATGAGGGGCTACAGCCAACGTGGGATACACTTCGAAGTGACCGTAGATTTCGAAGAGCTGTTAATGGGGCGTCCGATTTTAATGAAAAGATCAAAGGCATCTCATTCTACGTTAGCTTTAACGATTTCTTTAGCCGTATATCTCAAAGAACTAGTTCATTGAACCTGCGATTTGCTCAGCAGGCGGTTAACGTTGAACGACCGCTTGGCTCTCCGTTCGACTTCCATGCGTGTTATAGTTGCAGGTTCGAATTTAGTAGTGAAGGTAGGTCATTAGAGTATGTTGTTGCGAACCCTCTTTATAAGCCGGGACCGAAGGTGATCGACGCCGTTCATACGGAGTTCGGCGATGTTGATATACCGAAATCGATCATACTTCCGTCCACTGTCAATCGTATGTCATCAGTACGTCTCTCGAATTCGCACCCTTCGATATCAACTTCTGATCAATACAATAGGCTGAGTCCACTTCCTTTATCGTTTATTGGGAACAATCTTGAAACGAGCGTGGTGTGGAGCAAAGATAATTTGGATTTTATTTCTATCATTGAGGGGGTGATTGCTAGCGAGGGAGTTCGGATCGATTATCTGGCATTCGAGGAGCAGTTTAACGGTTGTTGGTATGTGTATCCGGGAGTGATGATTCCATATTCAAAATTTGGTAATATTGAAGACATGCTTCGTAAGTTTAGGGACTATTGTACAGAGAATGAGATTTCAACTTCTCAGCTTTTTAAGGACGAAGGATGGGCCCGTTGGTGGGTTGAGTGGCCTCGCGAAGCCCTTCCTCAGTGCTCTGTGTCACAAGAACTAGAGATTCCCACTAGTTCGTTCGGTTCAGTGGGTGACGATCTCGCAGTGCTTGCAGAAACGAAATTGAATGGTTGCCGCGTGGCATATGTAGGTAATTCGGGCATACGACTTGTAATGATCGAGTCGGGCGAGAATCTGTTTATTTTGCCGTATTGTACCGGTGCTGATTACGTTCTGATGCAGGTAGTGAAAAAATTGACTCATGGAATGTCTAAAGATGTCGTTGTTCCCTCTGAATTCCATCAGTTGTTTGCTGAGGGGATGAGTGTCAAGCAACTGGTTTATCAAACGCATTTTGATGTACGCTCAGCCGGAGTTGAATTTGCATTGGCAATGCTTCCGGATGGTGGGTTGGATCCTTCTGTTTTGATTGAATTCATTGAATCGGAGTTCAATGAAACGGTATCGTTCGCGTACCTTATACGCCGTTGTGTGCTCAACACACTTGGGTTAGCCGATAATCTAATCGAGAAGAAATGTCCGAAGTTTCAGCGTAGTGTGGATCCGATTGACTGGTTCCGAGCATTTGTGCTGCATAATGACAACATGATACAAATCGGGAGCATGAAGTTCCGCGATCAATTGAAACCGTGAGCGAATTTCGAAGGATTGAAAGTCACTTGAAGATTTGTCGCTTGCGGGTGGACAAGGGAATTTGGGACAAGGGAATTTTTTGAGGCGGAATTTACTGACGGATGGGTGATTCAATCAAGTGGAAGGTCTTTTGTTCATGAAGTTGTTCAGCTGCGTTTGAAAATGTTTCTGCCTGACTCAAGAGGCGTCATCCTGCTCATCCGATCCCTTAAGCAGGATCGAAATTCCTTTGTCCCAAATTCGCTTGTCCTTATTCACTTGAAGGTGGCCAGGCATCGCCGTCAGAGCACCCGACTCGAATTGAGTCGACACCGGGCGGCTTCCGGAAGTGATCATCGTCTCGCACGCCGAATTCACTCCTTGACTTCAGCAAATCGATCTTCCATTGGAAACCGTAAAAGTCTCATCTTGGCGTGCAACAGAAGAGTCTGCTGATTCTTGGGTCGAAGGCGTTTGCCACGCCACGTTCGAGGGCACGAGCAGAGTAACAACGAACAGAGCGTGGATCACAAACATCATTTACCTCGATCGATCAAGAGATATTGGGCCGATTCACAACATTCCTCTACATCCGTGAACAGTTACTAAAAAAATGACCAGCCGCGTTACCGGCGGTTCTTGAGAGCATTCCGGACGGTTGTGAAGTGTTGATGTCGAAAAATGCTGAAATTTAATGGCTTGACATTTGAGCGTCCTTCTTTACCATTTAAGGGTCCGTAGTGGCGGCGGTCCGAAAATTCGGCGTTGCAATGATGTGATTTCGGGGGAATGATTGATGGTTACGGCAGACCAAAAACAAAGTTCGGGGACTTCGGCTCGGGGACTTCGGCTCGTATCTCTTTTCTTTTTAGACGCTTCTTCGTCTGCCTGTTTTTTCTGGCGTACTGTTCGATTCTTAGGCCATTCTGGCTGCGAATTCTCGGCGTTTGCCTTCGTTCTTGTTGTTTGGTCCAGATTGCTATTGTTCGTCTCGTGGGACGGCGGGCACAATGGCACCGCTGGCGCAGGTTCTGTCTTGCTTGCGAACGATTGTTATGCATTCGTGATGGCGAAACGGTTGTGTGGCGTTGGGTTGAAGTCCGCCGCTGGCAGTTTACAGGGAGGGTTTGGTAAATGTTAGGTCAAGTGGTTTCGCGAGGTTGGGTCGTTGCGCTACTGTGTTTAAGCAGTCTTGGCTTGCCGTCGCGAGCAACCGCAGTGCAAATGCCCGATCCGGATCTATTGATGTCGGAAACGGGGCTGATGTTGTTGGAGATCGACGATGTGCCCGGAACGATGATGCGGGCCAAGAAGTTCTATGATGGTGTTTACAAGGAATATCGCGAACGAGGTGTGTTGGGGCCGCTGCAGACTCCAATGACTCAATTTGTCTTTCAGCAAGCCAAAGGCGATCAACCAAAGCACTGGCTGATCAAAGCGGTCGATTCGATTGCGACTGAAGGCACCGAGCTAGAAGATGTGTGGCGTCCCATCGCCGAAAAGCTGGCCAAAGACCCGACTCAAGTTACGCCTGAAGATGAAGACGAAGTCATCGCGGCATTTGCTCGCTTGTTCAAGGGCAAGATGTTTATCGGGGAAGAAGACCATAACCCCAATCGCACCACGATCTTTGGGTTCGAGTACGATCCGGAAGTTTTCGATTGGATGAAAGAGTTACGTCTTGTCGCGGAACGCCAGCGTGAACGGTATGGATATGAAGACCGAAGTGAAACAGTGTCTGGGGTAGAAGTGCTCCATCTTCCGAATGAAGGTTGGTTTGCATTTGCAATCAATGACGTATTGTATGGTGTTGCCGAGCGAAAATTAGAGAAGACTAGAGTTTATGTTGAACGCATTTTAGATTTGAGCCAGAGCGAATCACCGTCCTGGTCGCCGTTGCGTAGGAGTCGCAGATATCGCCGTGCGAATAGAAATGAGATCGAAGCTCCCTTGCGTGGTCATGACGCCTATCTTTATCTAGACATCCAGGGAGTGTGTCGGCGAATGGCCATAGGGACCAGCTACCTGCCATTACGTTTTCAACAAGATGATTTGCGAAGTTTGCGGTTTGAGGACTTTGCTTGCCATAACTGTTGGTTCAAATTTGATACGATCGGCAACAAGCTTCATTACAAGATTGTGTATCCGTTGTATATGCCGCATTCGCGAAAAACAAGAGTTATCGCGACCGAATATGGCGGGGTTGGGATTCCTAAGATGCTTAGTGTGCCGCGTCTTGCAAAGCGAATTCTAACTGTCCAAATGAATAGCCTGCGTCCGACGTTTCCAACTCTTGGGTATCCTTCCCGTATCTATCTAATTTCTACTTGGCCACTCGATCTGGCCCCTGATGCCAAGATAGAATGGGACGAAGCAAAGCAAGATTTCTTTTCAGTAATCGAGGGAATCAGCTCAGACAAAACAGATGGCTTCGAAATTGCGTATCTTGCATTTGGAATTGAACACGCAGACGGGTTACGCGAATTGCCAGGGGTAATGATTTCACGGAAGCAGGTTCGGTCCGCAGAACTGCTGATTAGAAAATTGAATTCATATATGATCGAGTACCGTCTTTCCATTGAGCCTTTGTTCAAAGGCCGATGTTTCATGGATTGGGGGCTTGATCAAAGTCGAGACTGGGGTGGTCTTCCAGATCAGGTTCTATTTGAAGTGCCTGAGCGATCGGACCGCTCGGGCGAATTAGATACCGCTAGCCCGCTGAGGGTGCTCTCGATTCGTGAAGTAGAGGACTGTGTGGTGTTCTATATCGGTACCAAAGACGTCACTCTTGTCGCAATTGAGTCGGATCAATTTCTCTACATATTGCCCTGTCTTTACAAGACCGAATATGGCATCGCGCAGTTAATTACTGAGATTACGACCAGTCAGGTTTCGGATGTTCCGGTTCCGACTGAGTTTGAGCAACTATTTTCACCCGAGGACGATATTAAGCAGGTGCTCTATCAAAAGCATTTTAACTCACGTGAATTTGGCATAGATATGGTAATGGCAGCTATTCCTGACGGGTTGGGGTCCGGTGATCTGAGCTTGCTGATCGAACAGGAGGTTGAAGAATCGTTTTCTTTTTTACACATTGTACTTCGATGCTTTCGAAACTCTCTTGGACAGGCGGATGAAGTTGTGGAACGCGAGCACCTTAAGTTTAAGCGATCGTTAGATCCGGTAGACTGGTTTCGCGATTTTTTGTTTCGAAGTGATAGTATGATTCAAGTCGGAAGCATGAAGCTTCGCGAACGTTTGGTTCCGTGAGCGATTCGAAGGGAATCTTAGTTGCTCATGATTTAGTTTTTCTCGGAGAATGTTTTATGGTTTTGCGTACTTTAGTTTTCGGTTTTCGGGTTGATCGTGTTTTCCACGACTGTTGTAAGTGGCAGTCACGGTTCGAGCCTTGCGTTTTCGCAACGGTCACACCCGTCGAGGATGGAAATCGGCATCACACTGGTTCCAGTCTCGTTAAGTGTGGATTTCGCGATTACCAGCGAAGAAGCTAGAGGTAGCTTTGTAGGAGTTTACATTTTGCCTGACGGTGCAATTGAAGTAGATCCGATTCCGGTATCCTCGATTGTGGTCGATGGAACGGATGGGAACTGTTCAACTGCGGCTTCGGCTGGAAATGGGCAGGCTTACTGCTCGGTGACAACAGGCGCAGGGTTCTGTTCGGTAAGGAGTGTCGGTTTTCCAAATAATGACGCCGACTGCTCTGTTGGGCTAGGCAGTACAACAGCAGTCAATTGCAGCGTTAAGGCCAGTGGTACCTGTAGTGTGAAGACGTCATCTACTGCGAAGTTTTGCTCGACACTTAGCAAGGAAAACGGTACTGGGTTTTGTAGTGTGACTGCAAACGGTAATGGACATTGCTCCGTAACCAGTGGGGCCAGCACTTGTTCTGTCAAGGAGGGCGATGCGCAAGCCGAAACCACAGGAGCCTGTTCGGTCGCGAAGCTTGAAAACGAAGGGGATACAAAGAGATGCAGTGTTCTTATGGGCGCCTCTGTGAGTGGAGAATGTTCCGCGTATGGTGCAGGTGATGGAGTTAGATTCTGCTCAGTTTACCAACATGAAGATGGCGCAAACAGTGCCTGTACGACATTTAAGCAAGGCGGAAATGTAGCTAAATGTAGTGCTCACGGTAATCCTGCGAACCCTAATAACAAATGCTCGGTAATGAACTTGGACGGCACCGTTACTCCACCTGATGCTACCGGCAAATGTGCCGCTCCGGACGGTCCCGCTGGTCCGGGGCAAGGTGCTTCTTGGCGACCGAAGTTGCAATTGAAAGAATGGGATTTCCAAAATCAGTCGAAGAGAGTTTGCTTATTTTGTTCCGTGTCCCTGTTGATGGTCGCATTTATGTTTATTGCTAAATCGAGGTTGTAGTAAGTTGCGACACCTTGCAAGTGTCCGACTAGCCGCAAATGTTGGCTAGTCGGCCTTGCCTTTTGTCGTCGTGATGTATTGTGAGGTGATGCGGTGCAAAAATTTGAAAATTGCATCGGCAACTCTCTGGGAATAGGGTTTCTGTTTTTCGTTCTGATATTTGCCGACAATGGCCTTTATCCGGTATCGCTGGAAGCCCGTCGCGTTGTCGTTGTTTCGGGGATTGTTTGCTTCGCAATTGTATTGGCGTTTCTAAATATCTCAAACGGACGTGCTCAAATCCGGCATAATTATTCCAATACAGATAAGGCCCGCGAGATTGCGAGGCTGATCGAGTTTTCGTGTGTTGTATTTGTGTTGTTGTCACTCGGAACTACGCGGTCGGTGATTTCAGTCGGCCTAAATACGGCAATTTTTGTTGCGGCAATCGGTACACCGCGAAACAGCATACTATCAATCATCGCTAAGACGGCTCTAGCGTACTTTGTTGTGACTCGCATGTGTGAGTTGATTCCGCTGATTGACTGGCCCAGTGAATTCTACGCCACCACTGCTTCATGTTGGATCACACGATATCGCTGTACATTGGTGGGCTTTTCCGCTGGGATGCTTAGTTGGAATTGTTTGCTTCTGAACTGTTTGTTTTTGCTTTGTGCCCGCCAAATCGTCGCATGGCAACGGCTCTTGATTATCTCTAGCGGAACGTTGATATTCGCGGTCACTTTGATTGTTGTCAGAGCTTCAACGAACTTTGTTTTGAAATTCATCGTTCAATCTTCATTCATATCGTTCACAATTTTGACACTTACATCGTTCTTGATTAGATTCAACGCGGACCCGTCTTGGCAGCGTCCATTTACTTCCAAGTCGATGCCTCGACTTGATTGGCGATTTGCCGTTGGCAACAGTATAATATTGGTCTTGGGTTCGCTGATGGGCGCCGTCTTGACAAACTGGGATACTTATCTGAACCCTCTTTCGAAGAATATCGCCATTCACAATCGCGGAGGTTTGGATTGGAAAAGGGCGTCATTCAAAGAGTCGTCCGGTGGCATGTTCGGCGAATTGCCGTTTGCACTTGATCGATCCGGGTACAAATTAAAGCTGCTGGATGAGGATGACATCTCCGCCGACATGCTGCTTGATCAACAAGTCTTGTTGTTGATCAATTCCTCCAAAACTTGGAAACAGGAGGAAATGGCCGCGATTCACGGATTTGTCGATCGCGGTGGGACGCTGTTGGTTCTTGGTGATCACACCAATGTCTTTGGTTTGCAAGACAGTTTTAATCAACTACTAGACCCGTACGGCATCGAGTTTCAATTTGATTCAGCCTACTATTTGCGCAAAGGTTGGCGCGGCTGCATAACGACCGGCAGTGGGATTATGGAAGGGCCGTGGGAGGAGCATCTGCCGGGGATTGCCATCGGAGCCTCGTTGAAATTATCCAAAGGCGCGCGAAGTTTGGTCACCGGGCGATACGCCTTCTCAGATCGAGGTTACGAAGAAAACGTTGTTGGAAGCTTTTTAGGAAACTATGCCTATGATCCCGGCGAACGGGCCGGTGAACTCTGTTTGGTCGCGACCACCACTTCCGGTCGTGGACGAGTTGTCGTCTTTGGGGATACCTCGACATTTCAAGGCGGGGTCAATGTCCAACTAGAAAAAGTAATCTTGCCGTTAATGGAAACCATCTGCCGACCGCCGGGTTTCTTCGAACGAAGTGCCGGGAAGACTATGGCTGCGGTTCTGGCAATAGTTGCTGTGATTTTGCTTGTCGTATACCCTCAGCTCAGTGGGCTGAGCTTTATTGCCCCGATGTTCATCACGATGGTTGCGGCACAATTCTTGATGCCGTCGCATAGTCTCAAGGATCATGTTTCGGATGACAGCGTCTTGATTGCCAAATGCAACGTTTTGGAAATCGGACATTCGGATATTTCATTGAACGCCATTTGGCCACTCTATTCGTTGATCTCCAAGTCCGGTTTGCGTTATTACGATCTGGAACGGTGGGATCACGAGATCGTCAAACAGGCCCGGGCCATCGCCTTTGTCGCGCCCACAAAAAGAATAGAAGGTTCTCAGCTCGAGGAATTGCTGGACTACGAGGAAGCCGGTGGAATTGTCCTGGTCTCAGCAGGTTATGACCACTACCCTGGCGTGAAGTCCTTATTGGATCGTCATCGTCTGGCACTCAAGAACGAGCCGATTGGAACCGCCACGTACTTGCCCGGCGATACCCCGGAAAACCGACGTTACCCTCGGTTGTACGATGCTTGGCCGATAACCTCGAGCAATGAAACGAAAATCGAGGAACGGGACGATGTAGAGATCCTGTTGGGCTACGGGGGAGAAGCCTGCATCGTCTTTTGTCCGCGCGGCCAAGGTGGATTACTGCTGATATCGGATTCGCGATTCTTTTCGACTCGCAACATCGAAAACTTTCCCTACTTCGAATGGGAAGGTAACGTCCAGTTTGTCCGGCAACTGTTCATCGAAAAACTTAAAACGCAGCCCGACATGATCAAAGACTACTTTCCTTCTCCACCGCAGGCACACGAGTGACCGATTTAGAACCATCCGCAACGCACACCGTTCCTGTGGGTACCTGCGGTGTCCAGGCAGCGCTCCTGTGCAGTGCATGGCTAATTTTTCAATACAATGTTTGGGGTTGGGGTTGGCAGTTCGCTGCGTGTCTGGCGTTGGCGACGTTGCTTTTAGATTGGGTTTTGTATCGACCGGAGACTTGGTTCCATCGGGTGCTGCAATGGTCGGCAATACTGGGAATTTTGGCGTTGGCCAGCCATCAACTAACCTATTTAATTGCCCGAGGTTGGGATTTGTCGGATGGGTTTGGTCGTGCGGCCCATATTGTGTTGCTTGGGTTGGGGTATCAGACGTCGTTCGAATCCGGTTTAGTCGGAGTCGAATCGCACGAAGGCTTGGTGCGTTTCTTGGCATCACCCGAAAAGACTGGATTGTATTGGGCCCTGCTTCTGCTCGTCGTTTGGAGTGTTTTGTATTGGATTCGCAGCCCGCAGCCGCGATTATTGCCGGTGATCATGCTGACCGTCTTGGCCGCGATATTGTTAGTCCTGCGGCAAACACTGGTTTACGTTTTGATCATCGAAAACGATCATATCTTGCAAGCTGGGGCTGGGTTTAATGCGATGGCGATGATTTCCTTTGGTCTCGTTCCAAGTTTGGGATTGTTGTTGGTTGGTGGGTTGATTGTGGCCCGCTACGAATTTCTTGGGAAACTGTACTCGGGCGATCTGCACAACCAACGAGATTTCCAACAGTCGGCGATAAGTCGACCATGGGCGATGGTCGTTCTTTGTTTGGCCTTTGTCGCCGGATTCTTCCACTATGTTTTGCCTGCCGGATCACAAAAAGCCGGGCGGGTGCTGGTTGACGATAAACTTTGCGGCCAATGGGAACCGACCGCCAGGTTGTTGGATACCGAGTGGTATGGTGATTTCTCGACCTACAGTTTTTCGTCTTTGACTGAGTGGCTTGGCTGCCATTTCCGTGTGGATGTCAATACGTCGCTGGAGTACACTCCGGAAGTCTTGAGCCAATACGATGTCGTCGTGATCAAGACACCCGAAAGTTCGTTGCGGCCATCGGAAGCCGAAGCGATTCGCAACTGGGTTAACGCGGGCGGCGGCCTGCTATTGGTAGGCGATCATACCAACTTGATGGGCACCAGCACCCGGCTCAACCAAATCACAGACGGCTGGGGGATCGAACTTAACTACGATGCGGTTTCCAGCGGAGGTGGAGGGTTCAATTATGTTCGGCGAAATGTTGCCGCAAATCACCCGGGTTTATTGGACGGGAAAGATGTCTTGTTCATGACCTCCTGTTCGCTATCCGCCGATCTGTGGTCGGATTTGGTTATTGTTGACCCCGACTCCTCGATTTCAAGTCACGACTATGCCGGTTCCAGTTTTTTTTCGGACCCACGTTACTTTCCCGAAAAACCGTACGGCCCGGCCGTTTTGTGTGCGACCAGAGATGTCGGCAAAGGCCGAGTTGCGGTGTTTACAGATAGTACGGTTTGGTCGTCGTTCGCTTTTTTTCAATATGGCCGTAGTGATTTGTTACTGGGGTTGGTCAATTACCTCAACTACGAATCGACCTGGGGCAAGATGTTTGCACGAGTGCTAGGCGTCGTGTTGACAATGGCAACGATCGTCTGTGTCGTTTACTTTCGCTCCACGAATACGTTGGTGATTGCGGTCGTCTCGATCATTTCCGGTGTTTTGTGCAGCGATGCAATCAATCAGATGATCTATCCGCGACCGCAGGCACAGAGAGAATTGCGAGAAGTCGTTTTTGTTCATCAAGGTGGCATGTGTGCCTTTCCGCAAACGTTGGGCGGAACGGGTAGCCTAGAGGCCATTGACTCGTTCGACACGTTCTTTGTTGCGACACAGCGATTGGGGCTGGTTCCCAGGATTGCTTACGCGCACGAGGATACGTTAAGTAGCACGACAAAGGTTGTCGTTTATATTCGACCGGTCGTTCCGCCGCCCGCAGACCATCTTCTCAGCTTGCGTCAGTTTATCAACAGTGGTGGTGAGGTGATTGTTATTGACAGCCTAGAGTCCGGACGAGTTACGAATGGGGTCCCGCTTTCTCGTTCGCTTGGATTCGAACTTTCCTTGTCCCAAGGTGAGTATGGCGAGCCGAGCATCGGTTTGCCACCAGGAGCCGAGCAGCTGATTTTCTCGCCGCGAATTGTCGGAGGGCGAATGCCGATTGGGAAGGGGCATATTACCTATGTGACTGGAGCTTCCCAGTTCTCCCGTGAAGTGCTTGGGCATTGTTTCACCGTCCCACGCCGTGAAAGCCGCGTGATCTATGAGACCATTTACAAATTATTTGAACCGGTCAAATTCGAAATACAGGATCGACGAACCTATGGGCTCCGGTAACGTTCGTAAAAACCTTGATGTTTCAAATCGCCGATCGACTTATTTTGTTGTCGGGCTTATTGCGGTTATTCCGCTTTCGGTACTTGCGATCTTGCTGCCGGTTAATCGAAACCGTGGCTTGACCGAAGAATTATGGGAAACGCATTATTCAGAATTAAGGGCGACGCCCATTTCGGAGTATCGTTTGGATCGGGCTCGAAAACTCTCTGGAATCGTTACCTGCGACGGTTCGCCCGTCGCGGGAGCTGAAGTGAGATTGATCAACGTTGAAAAAACGCTGGCAACAATACGCGAGAATTCGGAACCAATACCGCTTTCGGGCAGCGAAGTAATCGAAGCGACCACGACAACCAAGGATGACGGAACCTGCGAAACCCAAGGATTGTCCGTTGGAGTGAAGGCGGTTGTTGGCCAGCACTTGGTCCACGGTCAAGGCTTCAAGTCTTTGGTGATTGTACAAGACGGCGTTGGAAGCCGGGCAAACATCGATCTAGTCTCGCCGCGAAGTCTTCGCGTTGAGCTTCCTTCTGATTACCCTGATGATGCACAGGTGCATTTTGTTGGACCAGGATGGTCACCAATAACGCACACCCCGAAAGTAACGAACGGAAAGGTGTTTGATTTTGATTTCTTTGACGATCGTTCTTCCAACGGGCTGGTCTTGGTAACGCAAGGTTCTTTGCCCTTGGCTTATGGGTATACTGCCGCAGAATCGAGCACCGTCGATTTGGTTCGATTCAAAAGCCCGGCGAATTGGAAGTCCGAAATACGGATGGATCGTCGATGGCTCAAGTCAGAAACTTGGAATAGGTGGCAAATAGATGCATTTTCGAATAAGGAACCTGAATTGCTGCAATTCTACGCCTACAGTTCGCCGTTGGCGGCGATTTTGAGCGAGACCGGCGCTAATGCTGCTGTTTCTGAAACATCTTCGAACATTGCCAATGTTAGTGGGTTGACCATAACTCCACATTCGCCGGTCATCGTTAGTTCTATCAGCGGGCAGTTTGTCGCGACGACACAATCGGACGAGGCGATGGAGTTCCATGTCGCGTGTCCGCCGGGTGCCTACGTCGTGCGGACGTTTGGTTGGAACGGGCAATTGTCCCATATGAAAGTTGCGGTAGTTGCTGGAGGCCAGACTAAAGATGTGCTCTTCAATCGTTTCGAGCAATGGGGCGACTTTATTGAGAAAGGGCGAATTGTTGGAGTTGTTGACTCCTCGCTGGCGAAAGTCGCTGATCAACTTGAAGTTGTTATTCAAGATGCCGAAAATTTCCGACGGTTTATCCATCGAATACCGGTAAAGGATGGAGGCTTTGTCGTTGGAGAGGTCCCACTGAACCGACCCTATATTGGTTTTGTATCTCTCAAGGACTCTAGTCGAGTTTCGCATCGTGAGTTTTTTTCAATCCTCTTAACGGCGAATCAATGTGAGACCATGCTGAGACTCAATTTTAATAACAATAGCCTCAAGGTTATTGGACAATTGCCTACCGCGACGACTATCGTCGCCCAGGTTCAAACAAGTAGTGGCGCAAACCCAGAAAACTTGTTCACGTTATCAGAGCTGAAAGATAGCTACGAAATCGTCAACCTTCCGACGGATCTTCCAATTACGATTGAGATTAGAAATGAAAGTCAAGTCTTGTCGCAATCTGTCGTGACGATGGAGCCGGAGTCGAAGACTGTTGTCCAAATTCATGACGTCATACTCAAAGTGGTTGGCCCGTAGTACCCATTGGATTGAAGGTTCCTAATTATCCGTCGAGCGTTTTTTTGCCGAATGCGACCGTCATTCGATAGCTTTCCGTACACGGGCCCGCGTTCTGGCGTCCAAACATTACATCGTGTTGCTCAACGCAAGATGTCTTTGGCCACGTGTCCGTGGACGTCGGTGAGGCGGCGTTCGATGCCGTTGTGGTAGAAGGTTAGGCGTTCGTGGTCCAAGCCCAACAGATGGAGAATTGTGGCGTGGAAATCGTGGACGGTCACGATGTTTTCGACCGCGCGGTAACTGAACTCATCCGTGGCTCCGTAACTGAAAGGAGCCTTCACGCCCGCTCCCGCCATCCAACACGTAAAACCCGCGGGATTGTGGTCGCGGCCACTGGCGCCTTTCTGGAAGGTGGGCATTCGTCCAAACTCGGTACACCATACCACCAGCGTCTCGTCCAACAAGCCGCGTTGTTTCAAGTCGGCCAATAACGCGCCGACGGGTTGATCCAACACGCGACCGTGCTGTTGGTACTGGCGCTCCAAGTCCTTATGCCCGTCCCAATTGCTGACCCCTTCGCCGCCGGTTTGATAGGCTCCATTAAAGAGCTGGACAAACCGCACGCCTTTTTCGATCAACCTCCGTGCCAAAATGCAATTGCGGGCAAAAGCGGCCTTGAGCGGATCTTCCGAGTCATTCGCGCCGTACGCCTTAAGCACGTGCTCGGGTTCACTTTCCAAGTCGCTCAGCTCCGGTACACTGACTTGCATCTTGGCAGCCAATTCGTAACTGGCAATGCGAGCCGCCAGTTCACTGTCGCCCGCATATCGCGTCATGTGGCGGCGGTTCAAGCGATCCAACATCTCGCGAGCCTGTTGATCGGCGGCTGGTGACAGGTGAGCGGGCCGTTCCAAGTTGCGAATCGGTTGAGCCGCGTTGAAGGCCGTCCCCTGAAACGCCGCGGGCAAAAAACCTGGCCCCCAATTGTTGACACTGGATTGCGGAGTGCCACGCGGGTCGGGGATCGCGACGTACGCGGGCAGTTCGCTGTTCTCGCTGCCCAAGGCCCAAGTCGTCCACGCCCCGATGCTGGGGAACCCATCAAAGGTAAAACCCGTCGACATCACGTTTTCACCCGGACCGTGGGTGTTGGTCTTGGTCGTCAGCGAATGCACAAAACACAGGTCGTCCGCCATCTTCCCAATGTGCGGCACCAAGTCGGAAATCATCTTGCCGCATTCACCGCGTGGACGAAATTCCCACGGACTGCGAATCAAATTACCTTGCTCGCCTTGAAACGTAATCAACTTATCCGAACCGGGCATCGGTTGATCGTGCCGCTGAATCAGTTCGGGTTTGTAGTCAAACGTATCGATCTGGCTGCAAGCTCCCGAACAAAAAATCACCAACACGTTTTTGGCCGCCGCATGATGATGACCCGGACGCGAAGCGAACGGTTGCCGAGGATCGATCTGCGGACCGTCTTGGACGTGAGCTGCCGATGCCGAGTCCAGCATGCCTTCTTGAGCTAACAAGCTAACCAAAGCAACCTGACTCAAACCACTACCAAGCTCACTCAGAAAACGACGCCGACCAAACGACGATACTTGTGGGTCGGACATCTTTTAGTCTCACATCAGGCAGGTCGGGCGGGCAGCGGATCAAGGCTTGCAACAAGTCCTGGAAATTATGGTCTGTCAGCGACAACAAAGCAACGGTGTTCATTTCGAAACTTCATGCATCGAATGTATTTTATTTATCCGTGGTTCGGTCAGTCCATTTTCTCTCCGAAAGCCCTCTAAACGGGCTCATTTGCCCCGTTTTGAGCCTCAGTCTCCCCGCCAATAAATTGGCACTAACTTGACATCGCGTCGCTGTCGTGCCAAAATAAAATCGTTCCTATTTGGCACGAAATCAACGTGATGTTGTTTTTGTGCCATAGATATCGACTTTGTTTCAGGCACGAAATCAACATGAGTACCTATTACGGGCGCCAACAAGAGCAGAGCGAGTTTCACGGGGTCATGGCCAAAAAGACCAGTTCCTTGGTAACCTGCCAGGGGAGGCGCCGGATCGGGAAAAGCCGGTTCATTCGCGAGTGTGCGAAAGGGGCTGACGTCTTTTTAGAGTTTTCTGGGCTGCCACCGCGTCCAGGGTTGACGAAGCATGAACAACTTGCAGTGTTTGCCGAACAACTGGCGAAACAGACTCGAGCGCCCCTGTTGAAGTTAGAGAGTTGGCCATCTGCGTTTCAACTCCTGTCCAGCCAACTTCCCGATAAGGGTACGGTCGTGATCTTGCTGGATGAAATATCATGGATGGGAATTGGCGAACCCGATTTTGCAGGACACATCAAGAATGCTTGGGACGAACTTTTTTCTCGACGGGCCAAGACAGTGGTGGTACTCTGCGGGTCAGTCACTTCGTGGATCGAGGAAAACATCCTGAACAATACCGGCTTTGTCGGTCGCTGCTCCTGGCAGTTTCACTTGCAACCCCTGTCCTTAACTGAGTGTGCGCAATTCTGGGGACGGGCAGGATCTCGGATCAGTACCACGGAAAAGCTTCGCTTCCTGGCCGCAACCGGCGGGATACCACGCTATCTGGAGGAATTGAACGTCAAAGAAACGGCGGAACAAAACATTGCCCGACTGTGTTTTCACCCCAGCGGGATGTTATTCAATGAATTCGATAGTATCTTTCATGATATTTTCAATCGAAAAGCCTCAACATATCGCCAGATCGTTCATGCTCTGGTCGACGGGGCCAAGGGAGTTGATGAAATCAGTCGACGGATCGGTCGTGAACGAGGAGGAAGCCTCAGTCTCGCACTGTCGGACCTCGAAAGTTCTGGTTTCGTGAAAAAGGATGTCCCTCCAAGCGTATCGGGAGGCACGAGCAAAACCATTCGGCCTGGACAGCGCCACCTCCGCTATCGGTTGTCGGACAACTACTTGCGATTCTATCTAAAATACGTAGAGCCGAATCGTGCTCAAATCTCGAAAAGTCGTTTTAAATCAACGGCGCTGGAACAGCTTGATCAATGGGACACGATCATGGGCCTCCAATTTGAAAATTTGGTGCTCGAAAACTTGGACGCGGTACTCAAGGCACTCAAGCTCCCACGCCACCTCGTACTAAGTGCGGGTCCGTATCATCAAAACAGGACGCAACGGCGAACCGGTTGCCAGATCGATCTGTTGATCCAAACCAAGCGTTGCATTTACCTGTGTGAGCTAAAGTTCAAGGGCCAGATCGCTCCCCGTGTCATCAAAGAAGTTGACCAGAAAGTCGCCGCACTCAAAGTTCCCAAAACCAAATCCGTTCGCACGGTCTTGATCTACGATGGCAACCTCGCGCCCATCATCGAAGAGGAGCATGTCTTCGATTTTCTGATCCCCAGCCACGAACTATTTGCCAACTGATCCTCAGTTCGCGGAAACTGCCTGATTTCCGGGGTTCAACTGGGGAATAATGCTGGTGTTGTGGGGTGTGGAACGCGGTCTAACTTCGTCTGCCATCCGTGGGTAAAACCGGCGCTGCTGTCATCCGTCGTTCGGCCTTGCTATCCGTGGGTCGAACTACGGATGAAAACGCACGGCTGTCCCTTCCTTGTACAACGGCCGAGTAGGCCTGAAACCTGAAATCTTACTCACTTGGAATTATCAAGTCGGCCATGACGGGTAGATGATCGGAGGCGATTTTGGCTAGCCGACTGCGAATGACTTGGCTCGCTGGGCGAATGTTTGGCGAAACGAAAATGTGATCGACTCGCAAGAGCGGATAAGGGCTGAAGTAGGTTGGATACGGAGCTTCGGATCGACCGTGTTCCACATCTCGTAAACAGGCCGCCAACACTTTCCAACTGGCGGATTTTGGGGCCGCGTTAAAATCGCCGCACAATACCACTGGACCGCGTGCCCGCGCCGGTTCCAACCACTCGCGGACCAACTCCTCGGACTGACGCAATTGTTCCGTCGGATAAATGCTCAAGTGGGTGCTGATGAACTGCCAGCGTGTTGTGCCATTCAGGGATCCGTTCGCTTCATCGCGGTCGCAAGTGACCGAATCTTCAATCTCGATCCAAATGGCGGAACGTCCATTCCGAGTGGCCTTCTGTCGCCGGAGCAAGCCCGTCTTCACGACGGTGAACGGCAAACTAGTCAAGATCGCATTGCCAAACGCTTGCTCGCCGTCTTCCCAAGCTGCGGCGAACACCGACTTCATTCCCAGCGCATCGGCGATGACTTGCAACTGATCGATGTTTTGGGATCGAGGTCGGCGGCGATCGATCTCCTGCAGACACACGACCTCCGCTTGCGATTGGCCAATGACCCGCGCGATCCGCTGGGGAGCCAATTCACCATCCATCCCCACACATCCGTGAATGTTGTAGGTTAGGATTCGCCGCCGAAGTTCTGCCTTCTTGGTCGGCGTCTGTTGAACAGTCGATTCCCAAACCCGTATCAACGGCAACGAATCCAAGACTCGTAAGGCGACATTCCTGAGATCGGCAGGTCGCGGCGATACGGCGGGATCTAAGGTGGCGTACACGTCCGAGGGCATGAGGACAAACCCCGTCGTTTCTTCACTGCCGATACCGTTGTGCCCACCCGCTTGCCCCAAGTAGTTGATCGTTTCTCCGATGCCGCTCCAGCCGAACACGACCAAATCACCCGCGTCGCGATGCCTGACCACGTCTGGTAAGTCCTCCACCAAGTGTCCCAGATTTCGATGGGCCGCGCCCAATACTCGCACGGCCTGAAGTGGCCATGGTCTCGGCTGTCCATCGGTCCAGACTCGCAGTTCTTCGGAGATCCCCGTTGCATCCTGCAACGGCCTTGTGATGACCCAAGGGGCCAGTGGGTTCTTCGACAATTCTTGGGCAAGTGCGGCTTGAGCTCGTTGAGTTCGCGAACTCAGCAGATAAACATGAGCCACCGTTCCCGACGGTACGACCAGCACATCAGCCTGGGAGTCTTCGGCAGCAGGCAAGGGTGACTTGGTGGAGTTTGCTTTTGAGTGGCCAAACCAAGCCCACAAATTCCATTCGAACCACGTTGAGCGAGGGGAAGAACTTTTGGAAGTCGCTGGAGTCTCAACGCGCAGCGGTTCTTGGGCCAGGACATCGCTGGGCAGAATTTTTCCCAGTGTCTCTGCGATGCCTCGACGCAAGGATTCTAAAACATTCGGATTCGATCCAAGGGTTGCTTCTTGGCCATGAGTCGAAAAGACCCACATATCGAACTCGCGTCCCGCACCCAAATGAGCAGCACGCCACAATCGCCGCAGGCTGCGATCAATTGCTCGCAATTGGCGCCGAGCTCGTCGAGATTGCGGACCAAAGCGATGGGCCTGTTCGTCGTACCCCAAAAAGTTGACTTGAATGATCCGTGTCCCTCGCGCGGCGTCGTAACAGGCGCCCAACGTGGATAGCTCACGCAAGAAAACGGTCGTGACCACTCGGCCAGGGATCTCTGTTAGCTTTTGCCACCAAGACAGTTCGACGCGCGGGTCCGGCGTGAGCAACAAGTCGCTCAGTTCACGACAAACCTGAAACCCGCCTCGAATCCACATTCCCAAATGCAACAAAGCCGCGCTAAAGACCTTCAAGGGATGGAGCGAGCGAAAAGAATCGCTCCAACCGACCGACGTGCCACAAAAGTGTTCGTCCCGGGCTCCACCGCCCAATAAGTTGCAATAAGAACTTCCCTCGTGCAGCAGTCCGACGTGGTCTGCTGCCAATTTCACTTCAATCGCGCGGGCCGTCGCCGGATCGATGACGTGAACCACTTGTTGGGCCGACCGATCGTAGTAACGAGAGCCAGGGACGATGGTCTTCACGCCATAAAGCAGTTCGGCTTGAGCCGCCGCCCAATTGGAGGGCAAGCCGGAGTAACATGGCCCCAAACGATACTCGATTCCCTCCGCCAACGAGGCCATGAACGGCATCTCTTGCCGAGCGAACGCCGTTTCTAATTCTGTCAGCGACAGACCATCGATTTGCACAAGAATCAAACCGGGCTGTGTGGCGGATTCTTTTTGTCGGGGCAATCCCAGCCATGTCACCGCCCACTCGACACTGGACCACCACCGCCGCAAGCCTCGCGTCACACGAGTCAAGCCGGTAATTTTGATGGGATCTTTGCGGCGATGGGGTGGGGGGGAGGGGTTCATAGGGGGTTCATAGGTTGTATCGGTCGAACTACGATTCACGACCAAAACGAACTTGAGATTCTGTAAGAACGACAAAGGCTCCTGGAATCTGATCACTGTAACCAGCAATTAACTTTTCAAGAACGGCAATCTTTGCCTCGGTTCTTTCGTCTTGAAGCCGAAGAAAAACAATTCCTTGGTGCTTTCGATTCTCCCGAAACACTTTCTCTCCAAAATCTCCGTCGTTGGTAACCAATATCCAGTTCTCATTATTGGCTTTATCGAGAATCAAATCGTCACTTGACCCTCGTGCGCTATCGTACACCGAAAAAACTTCGTAACCGAGTCCTTTCAAGTGACGCGCGACGCCGGGGCCAGTGCATTCGTCGATAAGAAATCGCATCTAAACCGACTCGGATATCAAGGGCATAAACGACGTGTTTGAAAGCGACTTCGAAGCAAACAACAGGCATGCCTGTATGTCTTCCGGCACAAGCCCTTCATACTCACCCAGAATATCAGAAAGCCCCCATCCTTGTGATAGTAACTTCAAAACGTATTCAACGGTCAAACGAGTTCCCCGCACGACTGGTTTTCCAGTCATCACTTTCGGGTCACAAACAACTCGCTGAAGAAGTTCTTCGTCGCTCATGTCGTCAGATCCTTATTCGCATCACATCCCATCATGGAGACCGAACGTATTCGACCGAGTCTCAGGTGCCGCTTTACATTGTATTCTGTTTCGCTTGGGTTGGAAAGATTTATAACGGAATTGAGAACTCAGTATTCGACTGGCCTGTATATCAGGGTCGTGGGCACAACATTTGCGTAACTTCGGTGCAGCCCCTAACCAATCAGTCTCCGACTAGCCCGCTATCCAACGGTCCCATTCGCTTGGTATTTTGCAAATCACCGCCGGCGAGTTCTCGAAGTTCGTCAACGATCTCCAACCGCAAGACGGCTGCCGGGAACATGTCCGAACTAGCTGCTCGGCCCAGCCTCGAGCAAACAAGCAAGTTCGTCTTGGCCCAAAGGCTCTTGTTCCCGCAATTGTTGCTGCAAGACCGACAGTGTGGCTTCTGACGGGTCGTTGGTCCGAGTCACGATTCGTCGCTCCAGTTCCGTCACCGGTGCGGTACACGAAGCGATGGAGAACGGAACATTACATTGCTGAGCGAGCGCCGCCATTTGTTGGCGATGGCGGCGCTGCAAGAACGTGGCATCGATGATGGCCGTAAAGCCAGCTTGAAGAATGTCCGCCGCGATCTTGGCCAATTCGCCGTAGACATGGTCGCGAGCCGAGTGAGCATAACGCGAGGGCTCTCCAGAAGTCTCGGGCAACAACTGACGGACACGATCCGAACGGACTCGCAGGCCACGATGTTCCGCCACGAGCTGTCGAGCGACCGTTGACTTGCCACTGCCCGAAAGCCCATGCATGATGATCAATTGGGGGTGACTACCCAACGCCAGTCGCTGGGCAACCAGCAAGTAGCGTTGCCACTCGGGTAGGTTCATGAATTCGGGCGTTGAATCGCAGATCTCGACTGAAGTTGCTTCCAGTGACAATTGATCCGCGTGCAAACTGCCGCAACTGACGCCTTTGAGGTGCCCGATCTTGGCACGGACCATGGCTCGATACACCAAGAAGAATCGCAGCACATCCAGGTTGTGGAATTCGCCGGTCGCTTCCAAGTATTCACTCAGAAACACCGCCCGCAAATCGGCTCGACCATGAGCTTGCAAATCCATCGCGGTGAATGCTAGTTCGCTGAACACGTCGATCCACTGAAAGCGATCATTGAATTCGATGCCGTCAAAGGCCGCCCATTTTCCTTGCCACATGACGATGTTTTGCAAGTGAAGGTCGCCGTGACATTGACGTACATGACCGGTGAGCGCGCGAACTTCGAGCTTTGACTTGATGACGCTGAAATGAGCTTTTGACCAAGCTTCGAGGTTGGTGATACGATCGAGCCAGGTTTTTGATTCTTGATTTGGTTTTGAGGCGAGGTGAGAATCTGCTTCCAGG
>JAUXWY010000289.1 GCA_030681235.1 Pirellulaceae bacterium
CTTGGGCCAGTCAGCTTCGTAGTGGTTAATCCTCGCTCCACTGGCGTAAAGCCAAGTGGCGGCGGTCCGTACCCAAGATGAAACTCGATCGGCCTACTTGCAGACATGTCCGAAGCAAGATCGGTTCTACGGCCTCTAAAAGCCGTCCCGCTGATGTAGCGAGAAACCGAAAAAATCCGCCGAGTGAATCGGCGGGATTTTCGGGACCGAGCGAGTCGGCGGACTCGAATAGTAGAGCGAGCGCCCCGATCGCTCCGGAAGCAAGTTTGATTCTCCAACGAAGGATCTCTCGCGAAACAAAAACGTGTCTTTGTTTGCTTTGATGGCAAGTTTGTACTCGGACTACTAATCCGCTTCCGCACGATCGAGGCGCTCGTGCTACTATGACATCGGCACAATCGAGGCGCTCGTGCTACTAGAACAACCCTGCACAAGAGCCGCCCCTGACTCGGGCTTGTCCCGTTGGAGCGATAGTTTTGAAGTTAGAACGACACCCCACGCGCGAGAAGCCCGCGCGCCCGGTCGAACCAGCCGCTCTTTGGCAAGCGACCGGCCAAAAACGACAATCTCTGCATAAAACGACGATCTTTGCAAAAACGGTGTCACAGATCTGGAACCAGCCCGTACCGCTCTCGATGGATTGGCAATTGGACGCTTGATCCACAATTCTCGACCATCCCAAGGAGACGATCTACAATGACCCAAGCACGATACGCCGTAACCGCGAACAAGAGTTGCTAGAGAAACTTGACGAACAAATCGAACTCGATATGTCCGGAATCTGTTTTGTAGATGTCATCGATACCGTCGACGAATTCTACAAGCTCCCTATTACGATGGACAGTAAAGTAGCGGAGATTATTTCTGACAGTATTATCGAGTTTGACTTCGATCATGTAATTTCATTGCGATCCATTCTACACGACTGCCTATCGCGGCTTGGTTTGACGTTTCAAGTTCGCGACGAACGTCTCTTGATCACGACCATGGAGCAAGCCAAGGAAAACCCCATCCGCCGGGTCTATCAAGTTTCGGTTGATGCCAGCTCGGAACAGGCCTCCGCACTGGCAAGGACACTAATTGAAGCAATCGACTCGCCGGAACTAAAGATCATCCCCACCGGCGACCGCTTGATTGTGATCGGCTCCGAGGAGGATCACTTTGACGCCACGAAACTATTGACTCAGCTACTGAGCCGAGAGTAAAGGGGCCAAGTAAACGAAGGCCGCAGCTTGCGGTGTGCAAACCTTGCGGTCTCGTCGCCTCGGGGATGAGGGTTAACGATTTGGAAACAGGTACCCGTCCAGCCAGCCGCGCGAGGCGTGCGGCGGGATGGAATCGCCGAGATCGGTCCCGTCCGCCAAGGTGAACGAGATCACCAGCGGGAATTTCCCAGACGGCGGTTTCATCGTGTGTTGCCCCGTCCCCCAAAAACGACCTTCTACCAACAAATTGAAACGAATCAGCTTTTCGTTCTCGTCGAAACCCAACTCGCCGCGCAACGTCGCATCGAAACCACGCTTGCCATCTTTCGTTTCCAGCTTCGCGGTCCCAGAGAGTTTTCCTGCTTCAATCGTCAACTCCAATTCACGGACTTCCTCTACCGTCCACGTTGACGGTTCGCCCCGGGTATTATCGACCAAGTGAAAGCGGGCAATTCGAAGAGCAAGGTCTTCGGGCACGGTTCCCGCCGCAAGCAACTTTTGTTCCGCAATGGTGCTCCACAAATTGTCCCGCGAAACCGCCGACTGAAACAGTTTTTGCCATTTGTCGTCGGTCGCTTCGTAGCCGCCTTCAATTCGAGCACTGACCCGAATGACGACCGCACCCTCGGGCAATTCGATTTTGTATTTCGCGTCGACCTTTTTCCGTTCAATCAGGCCGGTCCCTGCCGGATGCGAATAATCGTCCGCTGCCTGCTGAAGCAGTTTTCGAAGCCGCTCGGGTCCGCGATTGTTGTTGAACGCGATTAATTTTCCGTCGGCACCGGCGATGTACATGCCTTGCGTTGTCTTGTTGAAATCATTCCGAGGCCCCTGTCCAGCGATCTGACGCCAGAAATCTCCTTCCGTATCCTGTTGCCGTCGTGTGTACCATTGGTCGATCGCGACGGGAACAAACCGTTCCTTGAGAAGCGCCAGTATTTCCGGATCTGCGAATGTCGACTCACGGTCGAGCACACCATTGTTTCACGTACATCCCAACGGGTGCCCGTCCATGGCCCAAATAAACAGCGGCTGCTGCTTTTCAAACGCAACGTTTTGCGCGTCGATCAAATCCGTCTGCCACGCAACGGTTCGCCACGCGGCAGTCGTGTCCTGGCAAACCGCTTGGCACTGCTGGGCCAAGTTTGGAACTAATCCATCCTGCGAATAAAGGGCGGCCGGTGGGCCGAACACGACTGCGAAAACGGCAATTGCACAAAAAACAATGGGCATCAAGGAGTTCCTTTATTTTGACCGAAGCCATCTAGCTCAAAAACCGGTCATCATTCTACCACAGATCAACACGCTTTGACGTAAGATAAGTTGAAGTTGTGGATCGATTTTGGTACGGATCTCGGCTTGTGCAGGTGCAGCACAATTGGGCATTAGCAATCCGAACAATGCATCGGCGACAAGGCGACTTCGCACACTTCGGTTAGTTAGCGATTCAACATAGACCTCTGGTGTATGTTGACGTTGTACTTCGTCCGTCAACTCCACTTCGGTTTTCTGTAGATTCTTGATTCTCGGTCACCGAGAGCGCCACCAAACGCGGGTGAATTGATCCTCGAGCTGGGCGCCGACTACTACGACCACTCGGTCGATATACCGGATGAAGCCGACGAGTCCCAGGAGCGGACCTATGTCGACATCGACTCCTTCCCGGAGAGCTACTAATTCATCCCCGATCGCTGCCTTGAAACCACCAATCCTTGAATCGGCGAGTCTCCCCTGGTAGAATCAGTCGGAATCAAATTTCCTTTCAGTAGTCTCTGAGTTTGGAATGCCAAACAGGCTCGATTCTCAAAAACATCAGAAAGGGTGTATTGGATGAACAATAACAACGATTCAAGCACCAAAAGATCGTCGGTTTGGATTTGGTTGGTCGTGCTCGCAGTATTAGCGGTTGTACGTCTTTGAACGAACGCTGTAACGCTGCTTAACCGCGTGCGTCAGCCAATTTGAACGTCAACATCAGATTCGGAAACCAACACAATCGAAGGAAAAACACATGACTACCACACTCAAATTTCAGACGAATTTAAACTGCAACGCCTGTGTCGCAGCTGTCAAACCCCTTTTGGATAGCGAGCCCTCGATCACCTCCTGGGATGTCGACATCGCCGCCTCGGAAAAAACACTGACCGTGCATGGCGATGGCGTGTCGAGTGAAAAAGTCCGGGATGCGGTGGTCAAGGCCGGCTTTAAAGTGTTAAACGAACTGAAGCCGGTTTCCTCCCAACGACCAGGGGAATCGCCAACCGAGCAACCATCAGCGACTACCTATTACCCCCTAATCCTGATTTTGGCTTTCCTGCTCGGAATAGTCACTCTTTTGGAACTGAACGCGGGCGGCATTGTCTGGGGCCGTGTTATGAGCAACTTCATGGGAGGTTTCTTTCTAGTCTTCTCTTTTTTCAAACTGCTGGATCTTCGTGGTTTCGCAGACTCCTACCAAATGTATGACGTTGTCGCTCAACGATTCAGGTCTTATGGATACGCCTACCCATTTATCGAACTGTTGTTGGGAATGGCTTACTTAACCGGATTTCAGCCTGTGTTAACCAACGTCGTCACACTCATCGTCATGTCCGTCAGTGCCTTCGGTGTTTTTAAGAGTTTGGTGGCCAAGCGTAAGATCCGTTGCGCCTGCCTGGGAACGGTCTTCAATCTGCCCATGTCTACCGTGACGCTCGTCGAAGACTCCCTCATGGCTGGTATGGCAGCACTCATGTTGTTCATCGGGTCGCACAACTAGGTCGGCCTCGACTTGAGGATATTCTCTGGTACACTTCGAGTGTAACTTCGTTGGTTCGCCGCAGTCTGCAAAATTACTAACGTGCAAGCCCACCCGTCTCCAAACGCCCTCGACGCTTCAAGAGCCCTTGGTTATGCAAAAACTTATTCTGGCCTGCTGCCTTGCTATGACTTCCCTGACCGCATTGGCTTCCGATCCGGTGGTCTTTGTCTCGGCCTTCAATTCGGGCGACGAGGGAGCCATTCATGCCTATCGCTTCGACTCGGCCACGGGTCAGCTAAAACTGCTCCATCGCACGACCGATGTCGAAAACCCGTTCTTCCTGGCAGTCTCGCCGAACGGTCGTTTTCTGTATTCCATTGATGCCCCGCAGTTCGGCGGTCGCAACAACGAATTCGTCGCCGCCTATGCGATCAATGAACACGACCGACGACTGACGCGGTTGAACCGACAGTCCACTCGCGGTACCGCGTCCTGTTACTTGGATGTCGATGCCACTGGCAAGGCCGTTGTCGTAGCCAACTATTCAACAGGCAGCGTGGCCGCGTTGCCGGTGTTGGCGGATGGTTCGTTGGGAGAGGCCTCGTCGTTCATCCAGCATGCTGGCTCCAGTGTCGATCCAAAACGGCAAACAGGCCCTAATGCTCATTGCATCGCGATCAGTCCGAACAACCGGTTCGCACTGGCAGCGGATCTGGGCATCGACAAAGTTCTGATTTACAACTTGAATCCGGACACGGCCACGATCACAGCCAACGAGACGCAACCCTTCGCGACGCTACCGCCAGGGTCCGGCCCGCGTCATCTGACCTTTCATCCCAACGGAAACCACGTGTACTTGATCAACGAGTTGAGCAACACAATCACATGGTTCGACTACGGTGCTGCCGCTGGTACATTACAATCCCGACAGACGGTCTCGACGCTGCCTCCTGAGTTCACGGGAACCAGCCACACGGCTGACCTGAAAATCACACCAGACGGAAGGTTTCTCTACGGCACCAATCGGGGGCACGACAGCATTGCGATTTTTCGGATCGCCGATGATGGCCGCCTGGACTTGATCAGTATCGTTCCCAGTCTCGGCCAAGGCCCACAGAACTTGCTGATCACGCCGGACGGACGCTGGCTGCTGTGTGCGAACATGCCAGGAAACAATTTGGTGGTGTTTGCGATTGATGCCAACACGGGTAGATTGACGCCTGCGGGCGAGCCCGTTTCGCTGCCGATGCCTTCCTGCATTCGTTGGCTGTCGAGCGAATAGCACCGCCAACAACTCGAGCAACCATGAAAATCACTGCCATTGAAACGCTTGTCTGCCATGCTCGCATGCGCAACTGGGTGTTTGTCAAGGTACTCACCGATCAACCGGGTTTGTTTGGTTGGGGAGAAGCGACCTTGGAGTGGCATACGCGGAGCATCGTGGGTGCGATCGAAGATCTGACGCCATTACTAGTCGGCGAAGATCCAACGCGCGTCGAGCACTTGTGGCAAACGATGTGGCGTCAACATTTTTGGCATGGTCATGGGATCGTGCGTTCGACCGCCATTGCAGGGATCGACCTTGCTCTCTGGGACATTGTGGGCAAGATTCACAACGTCCCATGTCATCATCTCTGGGGTGGTGCCGTTCGCGACTACATTCGACTGTATTGTCATCTGGGTGGTGGCAATCTGGAAAGTTTTTACGAAACGCCAGTCGACAACGCCAAACAATTTGCGGATCTTGCGCGGGCGGCAGTCAGTGAGGGCTTCACCGCATTCAAGTCGATGGCCGTGCCACCGACGATGCCGATCGAAGGACTGCAGCCCGTTCGCGCGGCGGAAGCCTGCGTGGCAGCCATGCGCGATGCCGTGGGTGAGGGAATCGACATCATGGTCGACTGCCACGCGCGACCTTCACCAGCGATGGGACTACGCTTTGCCAAAGCGCTTGATCCCTACGGGCTCTACTTCTTGGAAGAGCCCTGTTGGCCAGAAAGCTATGAGAGCTTGGCGCACATCAACTCGGCGACCACCACGCCCATTGCGACTGGCGAACGACTGACGCACCTGGCCGCGTTTCGCGATCTGTTTGCGGTGCGTGGCTGCGAAGTCTGCCAGCTGGACTTGACGCACTGTGGCGGATTCACCGAAGCCCGCCGCGTCGCCGCCCTGGCGGATGCATACCGCATTGCTCTGGCTCCCCACAATCCGCAGGGCCCCGTCAGCACTGCCGCCTCGCTCGAGTTCGGCTTTTCACAACCCAGCTATATTATCTGCGAGTCGGTGCATAATGATGTTCCATGGCGATCCGATGTCGTCACGGAAGGCTATGCGCTGGACCTAGCGACGCGGACCGTAAAACCCAACACTCGACCCGGCATCGGAGTCGAGATCAATGAGGACGAAGTCCGCAAACATCCTTTCCAACAAGAAGTACTCCAGCGCGTCTATTATCGCGATGGTGCCGTAGGAGACTGGTAAGATGCAGAGCAACCCATTGGACGTTCGACCACATGCGTTTCGAGGCTGGTTTGGCATCTCGCGACATGATATCACCCCGCCCGTTGGCGTTTACGCTCGAAACTGGGGTGCCGCTAAACACGATGTCGCGACTTCAATCCATCGACATCTGACGCTGACCGCCCTCTCCATTGCTTCGGATGCCAACAACGGAAACCCTTGCGTGTTGGTCGATGCGGATCTCGGGTGGTGGAAGACTCCTGAGACATTCCGCAACTTCCAAGCCCGGTTGCTCGACGAACTTTCTCTCTCCTCGGCACAACTACTTTTTGCGCTCAGTCATACGCACGCTGGACCACCGCTGATGGAGGTGGATCCTTCGTTGCCAGGCAGTGAACCGTTGCAACACTGGATGGAGGAACTTTATCAAACCACTGTAGCTGCAATACGCCAGGCGTCTGCCGATCGATTCCCGGGAACACTTGACTGGCAAGTGGGACAATGCAATTTGGCTTCGGTTCGCGACTTGCCAGATCCCGATGTCAGTCGTCAACGGGTCATTTGTGGCTACAATCCGCAACTGAAACCAGACAACACTTTGCTGCTCGGAAGATTGACCGATGAATCTTCGCGGGTGCGCGCCACGCTGGTCAATTATGCTTGCCATCCCACGACGCTGGCCTGGGACAATACGGCCATATCACCTGACTATATCGGTGCGATGCGCGAGACGATGCAGTCGGCCACGCAGGCTCCGGCCATGTTCTTACTGGGCATGTGTGGTGACTTAGCGCCCCGCTATCAATATGTTGGCGATACCGAGGTCGCGGATCGCCATGGGAAGCATTTAGGACATGCCGCGCTGGCAGCTTATTATGATGCAGAACCGCCGCACAGCCGCTTGGTCTTTGAGGGCACCGTTGAGTCAGGGGCTCCTTTGGCCGTATGGAAACATGCCGACAACCAACCATCGCAAGTGTTGCGGACGCACGTTGCTTCCGTGGAGCTGAAGATAAAAGATTGGCCCTCCGCCGAGGAACTGGAACGCGAGCGGCAAGCATGTACCGATCGAGCGCTGGAGGAACGGTTGCGTCGCAAACGCGATATTCGCCGTGGATTGGGAGATAGTGCCACTTTTTTGCTGCCCATCTACGTCTGGCGACTGGGCGACGCCGTGCTCGTAGGCTCCTGTTGCGAGCCTTATTCGCAACTGCAAATAGAACTGCGGCGGCGTTTTCCCAAGCACACGCTGCTGTGTCTGAATCTTATCAATGGTTCGATCGGCTATCTGCCACCGACCGAGGCGTATAACACCGAAGTCTATCCCGTCTGGCAGACACCTTTTGATCGGGGCAGTCTGGAAACAACACTGGAAGCAATGACGGAGGCAATTCGCCATGTCCTCAACGACTGAGTCAAGCAATTCAACGCCTTCCGCTAAGCCAGAACTTTTGCATGGCGTATTGCCAGTCCTGCATACACCGTTTGCCGAAGATGGCTCGTTGGATCGAGCGACCTTGCACCGCGAAGTGGACTGGGCGTTTCAAACCGGTGCGCATGGCGTCGTGGTGGCCATGGTAAGCGAAGTGTTGCGATTGGGCTATCATCGTCGTCGCGAGCTAGCGACGGAGGTCTGCAACGCCGTCAACCAACGCGGCTTTACAGTGATCAGCGTCGGTGCCGAAAGCATTCATGAGGCGGTCGAATTCGCGCAGCATGCAGAACACATCGGTGCTTCCGCGATGATGGCCATTCCACCCGTGGCAACGGCGCTGGGGAGCCAAGCCACCGTCGACTACTTTTCGGCAATCGCACAAGCGGTCTCCATTCCTTTGGTCGTGCAGGATGCGTCCAGCTATGTGGGTGCGGCCATCGATGTCAGCGTCTACGTCGAGTTGCTCGATCGATTTGGTCCAGAGCAGATCTTCTTCAAACCCGAAGCCAGCCCACTGGGTCCAAACTTGTCCAAGCTCCGCGATGCGACCGGGGGCCGAGCCCGGATTTTCGAAGGCTCCGGTGGCATCAACCTAGTCGACTGCTTCCGACGCGGAATTGTCGGCACCATGCCAGGCACCGATTTGCTGGACGGGATCATCGCTCTGTGGAAAGCACTGCAAGCTGGGGATGAAACGCGGATTTATGAATTGTCGCTGCCGATCTGTGGTTTAGTCGCATTGCAGTTGCAGGCGGGATTGGATGGCTTCCTGGCGATTGAAAAGTATTTGATGAGGCGACGAGGGATCTTTGTCAATACGCGACAAGTGCCGCCGGTCAGTTGGCAGCTGGACAACGAAACGGCGGCGGAAGTCGATCGTTTGTTTGATCGACTGCAGGCGGCACTCGGATGACCGAAAAAACGTCCAGCGCGATACGCTATCGCGCGCTGACTTGGCTGATGCTGGCCGCGGCCTTGGCTTACCTGTGTCGCAATGCAGTGGGTGTGGCGGAAAGCACCATTCGAGTTGATCTTGGGTTGACGCTCGAACAATCGGGTTGGTTCATGGGAGCATTCTTCTGGAGCTATGCCCTATTCCAGGTTCCCACGGGTGCCTTATCGCAGCGTTATGGAACGCGCTGGACGCTTTCCCTGTTTGCAATCGCCTGGTCCATCGCCACGTTGGGAATTGGCATCGCCAATGGCTTTTGGATGCTGGTCGTCGCTCAGTTGTTGATGGGAATTGCACAGGCCGGCATTTTCCCTGCGGCCTGCAACTCGATTGGACATTGGATGCCGCTATCGCGGCGTTCGACCGCCTGTGGCATGTTGGGTGCGGGCATGCAGATTGGGGCGATTGTGGCCAGCGGCGTGACCGGTTATCTGTTGGCACCGCTCGGCTGGCGTCCGGTTTTTATCGCCTTTGCGTTGCCCGGAATTGTTTGGGGAGTTGCCTTTGCGATTCGCTTTCGCAATCGCCCTGAACATGCTCCCGGTGTCAACGCCTCGGAACTGAAGTTGATTTCTGCGGGTCGTGAACAGACCGTTCGTGTGAACGATGCATCTGCGGGACACGTCGATGTTCCAAACGAAAACAAGGGTTCCCTTTGGGCATTGTTCAGGCAGCCTGTGATCTGGTTCTTATGTGGTCAACAGATTTGTCGCTCGGCTGGCTACATGTTTTTTGCCAGTTGGTTTCCCACGTTTTTGCAGAAGACGCGGGGTGTGTCGATCGAGCAATCGGGCTACCTGCAAGCGCTGGTGTTGGGTGGCACATTGGCGGGCAGCGTTTGTGGGGGATTTCTAGTTGATTGGGTATGGCAGCGCACCCACAGTTTACGGGCAAGTCGCGGAGGTGTGGGAGCGATCGTCTTGGGAACTTGTGGTTGCTTGATCTTGACGTCGTGGTTTGTTCGCAGCGATACGTTGGCAATTGGCCTGATTGCCATGGGCGCCTTTTTTGCGTCGCTCGCCGGGCCATGTGCCTTTGCTGCCACGATTGATATTGGTGGCAAGCGAGTTCCCCAGGTCTTTGGCTTTATGAATATGAGTGGCAATTTTTCGGCTGCACTGTGTCCTGTGGTGGTTGGCATGATTTTTACGTGGACGGAGAACTGGAATTTGGTTTTATTGTTATTTGCGGCCATTTACATTGCCGGCGCCGTCTGTTGGCTATTTGTCAATCCACAGGCCAATCATGCAACCGATTGAAGACGTTGCACCGACTTTACTTTAATTCAAGTCGGTGTGCGGTTTCGTACAGACGTAGCGTGAGCGTTTTGATCCCTCGTTCTGGCTCCGCTCCGAGTGTAAAATCGAATCCCAAGTGGCGAGACAACCCTCGGTCGTTTGGAGCATTAAACCGAAATGAACCAACAACGCTTTGATCTGCGAGCCGAATTAAAAATGCATCGCAAACCAACCCTCCGATCATGTAGGTGAAGCCAGTAGAGCTCGGTGGACGATCTCGGCGGTAGCTTTCAGTTCCGTTTGTGTGGTCAGGAGATCAGGGCCGAAGCGGATGCTGCCGTTGCGGGCGTCGGTGCTGAGGCCTTGTTGAAGGAGACGATGGCTTAGCTCCATTGCTTGAGGATGTGGGAGCAAGGCAAACGCGCCGCGAGATTCCCAATCACTCGGTTCATACATCTTGATGCCAAGGGAGTTCATCGCTGCGCATAACGATTGTTGTTGGAGCAAGTTGTACTGGTGCAGACGAGCCACTCCCAGTTCACGCAAGAGTTGCAATCCCGAATTCGCTTGATAGGCCGTAAGCACTGGCGGCGTTGATTCCAACCATCCATCGCCACCGTCCGCCATGACTGGAGGATCGGGCCGTTGATAGGAAAACGGTTCGTGTTTGGCAAACCAACCGGTGTCCAAAGTCGTCAGCCGTGGCCCG
>JAUXWY010000294.1 GCA_030681235.1 Pirellulaceae bacterium
TTTGGGAGGGCGCATCTACAATTGGTTCGATCAGTTGGTCGCGGAAAACTCGCCCGGAGCGAGGTTGCTGAAAATCGCACCCGACCAAGCCATTGTCGCGGCGATTTCTGAATCCGAATTCGGCGAGCCGGAAATCGTCGGCGGGCCCGTCAGCCTAGATCCGTGGCAATTGGCGCAAGCGTCGGCCAACCTGGCTGTTGGACAAGCCGCGCAGTCGGAAAACGAAGAGATGTTGGACCACTACGCGACCCGACTCTCGGCCAGCTTCGAGGAACTGTGCTTTCTGCGCCGCTTATCAAAACATGTCGATTTCTGCGTTGCCGACCGGCCACCATCCGAAGTCGTCCTGGCAATCCTACCTGAAATGCGACAGCTGATTGAAGTCGAAGCGCTCTGCATGATGCAGGCCACCCGCGATGAAACGACCGGCCAATTCCGCCCGCGCAGGATTACTGGGATCGTTGGGCAATTGCCGATCGAAGAAAAACTGTGTTGCCAGGTCATCGATCAGTTGGGCAACGCCAACCGCCGAGTCCTGGTCAAGAACTACTGCGGTGAGTTGGGGCGTGTCGAGGTGGAGCGCGGAGATTTCGTTCCCGAAGGTCTCAAGTCGTTAGTGGTCGCACCCGTCGAGAAGGACGGCGTCTTGTTCGGTTGGTTGGTGGGTATCAACAAACAAGCCAATGGCCCGGTCACGTCGTCGCCACTGAATTCTTTGGGATACGATGAGATCGGCTCGATGGAGGCGACACTGCTCGAAGCTTCCGCCCTGATGTTGGGTTCCCATGCCAACAACCACCGGCTATTCCAAGACCTGGAGCAATTGATCGTCGGTATCACGCACACGTTAGTCGGCTCCATTGAAGCCCGCGACGCCTACACCTCGGGGCATAGCGATCGGGTGGCCATGATGGGCCGAAGCTTGGCCGCAAAACTGGGACTCAGCCGCGAAGAATGCCAGGACATTTTCCTCTGCGGTCTGCTGCACGACATTGGCAAGATTGGTATCCCAGACCACATCCTCCAAAAGCCAGGACGATTGACGGACGAAGAATTTGCGGCCATCAAGACTCACCCAGAAATTGGGGCTCGCTTGCTCCGCGGTTTGCGCCCTCTGGAAAAATTATTGCCCGGGGTCCTGCATCACCACGAATCGGTGGATGGCACCGGATACCCGCACGGATTGAAAGGCGATGAAATTCCGCTGATGGCCAGAATCCTAGCTGTGGCCGACGCATTTGATGCGATGACCAGCGATCGGCCTTACCGCAATGGAATGCCGCTACCCAAAGCCGAGTCCATTTTGCGCGAAGGCCAAGGCACTCAGTGGGATACCGATGTGATCGACGCATTTTTTGCCGCCCGAGTGGACATGGAAAGAATCTGCCAGCACTACAAACGGTCGACTTCGGTCGAGATGGTGGCTCGCGTGTCAAACGCTTCGACAGTTCCCGCCCCAGAGTCGCCCCCCACTCCATCACCGGTTCTTCCGCTTGATTTGCTGCCTTTGGCCGAAGAGAACGTGGTCACGGCCTAACCCAATACCGTTCAACGAAGGAGCATTCTCGCTTCCCAATCGCTCAGCGACGCGGCCAACGTGGTGGTCTGGGAAGTCTTGCTAGAGCACGCAAGGACTCGCAACTCGTTTTCTCAAGAACGAACTAATCTTCATCCCGTTGTCGAGCCGATCCTTTCGCTAGAGCCTGCGCAGTCGGCAAACTTTAACACGTTTCACTGCGACAGACGGGACGTCGTTTTTTAAACTGGATATCATGACTGCTCGGGCATGGATGACCGAATTCCATTTTCGGCGAAAGCTGCAACGCAGCATTTCGTCCGCCCGTGTTCTAGTCGGTCTGCTCGTGCTAGCGTTGACCGGCGGATGCGCAAGTCACAATCCGTGGACGACGAATACCACGGTTCTGGTCGATCAGCCCGTCTTCCCGGCTCGGTTGGATTCCTCACGTGAGGTGGTCGGCTCTACTGCGTCAACAGCGTCGACTGGCATGTCGGCGTCAGGACCTCAAACGGTTGGACGCGACGGCTGGCCTACGGCCTTGCCACCGGTGGAACGGGCGGCGTACGTCTATGATCCTCCGCCCGTGCAGGAGTCACCCCTAGTCGATCAAGTCCCACTCGCATTGGAGGCGGCTGCCGCCAATCATTCGCGATTTGTTCCGGCGTTGCAAGAAGCGCTTCAAGGCTTGGGCAATGGAGCGGATCTAGGGAAACTGGTTGCGCCAGGAGGCACTTCAGCAGACTCGGCAGCGCTGATCCAGGAGCTGGTTGGTCAAATTCAGAATCTGCCATCCAACGGTTCTGCGGGCAGCTCCAGCCGACTAGTGCCCGGCCCGACGTCGGCGCTCCAAACAGCGACGGCGTCCCCGCCTCGGCAAATGGAGCTCGCGCTGGCGACGCCGCCATTTCCGGTTGGGGCCGTTCGTTCCAACAATGGTTTGGTGACGGTCTCGGTCCGCGATACACCGCTGCACGCGTTGTTGGCCGCAATCGCCGAGCAACAAGGGCTCAGCATTGTGGTGCCGTCGTCGCTCAATGTTAACATCACCGTCACCTTACAACCGACGAACCTGGAGAACGCGCTTGATGCCATCATGGCGGTCAGCAACTGTTCCTGGTCTCGCACCAACGATGTGATCTACGTGACGACGGTCGACAAGGAAACGCCCCAGAATTTCGTGACCCAAGGCCGCGCGATCAAGATATTCAATTTGAATCACATTTCGGCCAAAGATGTGGAAACGGTGGTTACCGGACTTTTGTCGCCTGTGGGTCGAGTCTTCTCGAGGGAAACCGCAAGGGACAATAAGTTGAAAGCCATCGAGCAGGTCGTGGTTGAAGATCTGCCTGCGTATGTTGCTCGAGTGGCCGACTATATCGCTCAAGCCGACCAGGCTCCACTACAGGCGATTGTCGAAGTCCGCATCTTACAAATTCGGCTAGCCAATGAGAACGCGCACGGGATTCAGTTGGAACAATTGGCGCGGGGCGCGGGCCCCGAAGTGTGGCTAAAAACTCAGACACTCAGTGATTCAACCAACCCGGGAGCGATTTTCACCATTGGGGGTTCGCACTTCAACAAAGTGATGGACCTGTTGGCCAAGACCACCGACTCGAAAACGTTGGCATCGCCTCGGCTGTTGATGATCAATGGTCAAGAATCCCGACTCCAAATCGGAAGTAAGCTGGCGTTTTCTACCAGCACCACAACGGAGACAGCCACGGTTCAAGCCGTCGAGTTTCTCGATGTGGGAACGGTGCTCACGGTGACTCCGCAGATCGGCGACAACGGGTATATCTTGATGAGCATCAATCCCAAGGTATCCACCGGTGCCATCGATCCCATCACGAAACTACCCAACGAAGATACGACTGAACTCAACACCACCATCCTGATTCCAGACGGACAGGGGGTTATTATCGGTGGCTTGATCCAGGAAACCGACGTCGAGCGCCAGACGAAAGTCCCGTTCTTAGGCGACATTTGGCTTCTCGGCCGCATGTTCCAGCGTCGCACGGTCAATCGTGAGCGAACCGAAGTCATCGTCGCCCTCTTGCCACGAATCGTCAACAACGACTTGACTCCTTCGGCTATTGAGGGCGATGACTTGGGGCGAGTGGACCTGCCTTTGCTGACACCCGAGTTGCAGTCAGCCCCACGTCCCGAACCCAGTCTCCCCGACGCGATTCGGAAACCCATCTGGCCACAGCGAACTTGGTGGCGATAGACCAAACCGCGTTCGGATTGCAATGGTAGCCAAAAAAAGTGGGAAGCTACGGTATAGCTTCCCACTTCAAGCGGATCAGATTTCTTCGCTGCGGTTATTCAGCCGCGACCAACGATTTCTTGCGGTCTTCGATGATCTCCAATTGGATATTGGTCGGCACTTGGCGGTAGCCTTTCAACTCCATGGTGAATGTTCCTTGACCTTGCGTCATCGACCGCAAGTCCGTCGCGTAACCGAAGGTCTCGCTTAACGGTACTTCGCACACGGCCACGCAAATTCCGCCGGCCTGCCCATCGGTCGAAACGATCAAGCCGCGGCGGCGTGTGATGTCGCCGACGACCGGACCTTGGAACTGATCGGGAACTTCGATTTCCACCGTCATCACCGGTTCCAACAAGACCGGATTGGTCTTCGGCATGTACTCGCGGAAGCAACCACGAGCACAAGTTTGGAACGCCATTTCCGAACTATCGACGTCGTGATACGAACCGTCCGTCAAATGGATGCGGAACTTCACGACCGGGTACGCGGCCAATGTGCCCTTGGGCATGCAGCTGGCAAAACCCTTGTCGACGGCCGGGATGAATTGCCGAGGAATCCGGCCCGACACAATCGACTCTTCGAATTGATAATCACCTTCGACGTCGTCGCCGAGCGGTTCGATCGAGCCCACGATGTGAGCAAATTGACCCGAACCACCGGTTTGCTTGCGGTGCTTGTGGTTGAATTCGACAGCGCGGGTCGGTTTCTCGCGGTAGCTCACTTTCGGAGCACCCACGGTCACTTCGACTTTGTATTCGCGGCGAATTCGTTCCACGTACACTTCCAAGTGCAATTCACCCATCCCGGCGATGATCGTTTCGGCGGTTTCTTCGTCCGTGCTGACTCGGAATGTTGGATCTTCCTTGCGGAACCGTTGCAACGCCGCACTCAAGCGATCCGCATTGCTGCGGTCCTTGGGTTCGATGGCGATCTTGATCACCGGTTCAGGAACGAAGATGCTTTCCAAAGTACACATTTGATTTTCGGCGCCGTAGGTATCACCTGACGCCGAGTCGATACCCATGATGGCGACAATGTCACCAGCCGAAGCGCTATCGACTTCTTCGCGTCGGTCGGCATGCATTCGCACGATCCGGCTGAAGCGTTCTTTTTTCCGCGTGCGTTGGTTGAAGTAGGTTTCCCCCTTCTTCGTAACGCCTTGGTAGACGCGCAGAAACGTCAACTGGCCGTATTCGTCGTCCACGATCTTGAAGGCCATGCCGACGAACGGTTTGGTCGGATTGGCTTCCAATTGGATCTTTTTTGTAGGATCGTGCCAATCCGAAGCTCGCACTTCGCGTTCCAGTGGTGATGGCAAGTAGCGATTGACCGCGTCCAGCAGCAGTTGCACGCCTTTGTTTTTGTAGGCCGAGCCCACGAACACTGGTGTCGCCTGCAAGGACAAGGCGGCCTTCTTGGTGACTTCGTGAATCATCTCTTCGCTCGGTTCTTCACCACCGAACAGCATCTCCATCATGTCGTCGCTGAACATCGCCAAGCCCTCGATCATTTTCTGGCGGTATTCATCGGCCAAATCTTGATATTCAGCAGGAATCGCTTCCTCGCGGACCTTTTCGCCATTTGCACCTTCAAAGAAGTAGGCTTTCATCTTGATTAGATCGATACAGCCCTCGAAGGTTTCTCCAGCGCCCATTGGGATTTGCATGAGGATCGCGTCGGTGGCCAACTTTTCCTTCATCTGCTTGCAGACTTTGTACGGGTCGGCACCGGTGCGGTCCATCTTGTTGATGAAACCCAACCGAGGCACGCCGTAACGCTTCATTTGACGATCGACGGTCAACGATTGCGCTTGCACGCCACCGACCGAACACAACACCAAAATCGCTCCGTCCAAAACGCGAAGCGAACGTTCCACTTCGACCGTGAAGTCCACGTGGCCAGGCGTGTCGATCAAGTTGATTTTGTTGCCGTCCCAATTCAGCGACGTCGCTGCGCTGGTGATCGTGATCCCACGTTCCTTTTCCAGTTCCATGTGATCCATCACAGCGCCATCGCCACCGCCTTTCACTTCCTCGATCTTGTGAATACGACCCGCGTAAAACAGAATTCGCTCGCTGAGCGTCGTTTTACCAGAGTCAATGTGGGCGGAAATACCGATGTTGCGAACCTTGTTCAAGTCCATAAAAACTACCTATCGAGGAAACTGGCCAACGGAGGTTGACCGGGAAAAACCGCCAGGAACCTACCCAACGGAAAACGACTATTTTGCAATTGCAGCACGTCTCGAAGACGTCGAGAGAATCTCCGCCAAGCGATCGGTCCGTTTTGCTTCAAGATCATTCCCTTGAGCAAAACACTCGACCTGCATGGCGGGGAAAACCACCAAATAGTGGGTGCTCAGACTGCTCGTATGAAAGTCATCGGCGAATTCTTCCCGGTTTACTGCGTGATTGCCCTTAGAGTGTGCTTGCCCA
>JAUXWY010000297.1 GCA_030681235.1 Pirellulaceae bacterium
GAACCGTTGCGGTCTCGGTGGAGGTGGTTTGCTAAACGAGTCTGTCCCTCGACCGCTTCTCGCGCGGAGCGTCTTTGCTAACCTCAAAACTTCCGCTCCGACCGAATCAACCGGTCGGGGGCGGTGCTGGGGCGTGGTTTAATCTTGGGTACCACGCGTGCGGACTTGCGGACGTGATCCGTTGCGATCTCGGTTGGGTTTGTTTGCTAAACAAGTCTGTTTCTCGACCGCTTCCCTTGTGCTTCGCGCGTGCGTCGTAGTGGTCAATCCTGGGCTCCACCGAGATGAACTCGGTGGCGGCCCGGTCTGTCCTTCGACCGCATTCCTTACGGAGGTATTCGATCCCGCCACCGCCGACCTTGTTGTCCGTTGGGCGATGATTCACCACTACGCGTACAGGAAAATCCCGCCGATTTACTCGGCGGATTTTTTCGGCTTCTCGCTACAACAGCGGGACCGGTTTTAGAGGCCGTAGAGCCGATCTTGCTTCAGACAAATCTGCAAGTAGGCCGATCGGGTTTGATCTTGAGTAAGGACCGTCCGGGCTTGCGGTCGTGAACCGTTGCGGTCTCGGTTGGATTCAGTTGCTAAACAAGTCTGTCCCTCGACCGCTTTCTCCTCGCCTTTGGTTCAAGTGTAGCCGTCAGGCGTACTCCCGCCGGAATGAATCGAATGAATCCGACGGAGAGCTGCGAGACTTGGTGGTGTGTGCCGTTGCGGTCTCGACGGAGCTTCAAGAGAAGGTAAATTCGCTGCGTCGATCGGGAAACCAATGTGGGCAATCGACTACTCGACATCTTCCCACTGGACATCTTCCTCTTCCAACCAATGCGTGACCGGTTCACGAGTGGGTGGGGCTTTTTCGATCGAGATCGAGCTTCGAGCGCGGGACCTTTTGGGCGACTCGGCTATTGGTTCAACCACAGGCTCCGAAGTCTCCTCGTGGGATTTCGCCAAGCGAGGCAAATTGGCTGGCTTGGGCGTCGCACTCTGATTGGGGACTCGAAGATCGACCGAAGTTGCACTTGTATTTTGAGTGGACGAGACTTCGTCGTCGACCAAGTCATCTTGATCTTCGGGATCGTGATACACGATGGCTGTTGGACGGCGCGGCGGCGTGGCTTCCACATGATCATGATTGACAACGATCGCCTTCGCGGGCGGTGATGGCTCGTCGTCCCCGTCACTCCCTTGGCCACCCCTCTTGCGCCATTGGTCCATGGTCATGACAACTTCGCGAATCTTGCCATTGTAGGGACCAACCACACCGTCCTCGGCCATGAAGTCCACCAACCGAGCCGCTCGGCCGTAGCCAATCTTGAAGATCCGCTGCAACATCGACACACTGCCGCGCTTTTCGCGAATCACCGCTTCGACGGCCGATTCGTATAGATCGTCTCCGTGATTGTCCGCATTGCCGCCACCACTGTCGTCCGAGTCGTCCTTGACTTTCAAGTTGACGAGTTCCGAGATAAAGTCCTGCTTGCCGGCGATCGCACATGAATCGACAATCGCTTCGATCTCGTCGTCGCTTAGATAAGTGCCTTGCCCGCGCGACAGAATGCTGGTTCCGGGCCCTAAGAACAACATGTCGCCATTGCCCAGCAACTTGTCGGCCCCGTTTTCGTCCAACACCACGCGACTGTCCGTTTTGCTGGCGACCTGGAACGCAATCCGAGCCGGCAAGTTGGACTTGATCAAACCCGTGATCACATCCACGGTCGGCTTCTGTGTCGCCAGGATCAAGTGAATGCCCACCGCGCGAGACTTCTGGGCCAAGCGAATGATGTACTGCTCGACGGTCTTCCCAGCCGTCATCATCAAGTCCGCCATTTCGTCGGCGATGATCACAATAAACGGCAAGTTGGTCGGAATACCTTCTTGCTCTTCTTTGGTCTCAACACCCAGACGCCGATAGACTTCCTCGGCGCCAAGTTGATTGAAGTTGACCAAGTGACGAACACCGACCTGAGCCAACAGCGCGTAGCGTTCCTCCATTTTATCCACGGCCCAAGCCAAGATCGCTTCGGCTTTCTTCATGTCGGTCACCACCGGGTGCATCAAGTGTGGCAAGCGCGAGTAGCCACTGAGTTCGACCATCTTGGGGTCGATCATCAGCATACGAACTTCTTCCGGTCGCCGCGTCATCAAGATCGACGATATAATCGCGTTCAAACAAACCGACTTACCGGTGCCGGTTCGACCCGCGATCAACAAGTGTGGCAGCGCCGCCAGGTCCGCAGCCATGGGGCTACCCGAGACATCTTTGCCCAAGAAGAGCGGAATCTTCATCTTCTTGGTCTTTTCCGACGATTCTTGGATCACATCGCGCAAACGTACGATCTGCCGCTTCTCGTTCGGAACTTCCACCCCGACAGTATTCTTGCCGGGAATTGGCGCGACGATGCGAACGCTTGGGACGCGCAGCGCGATCGCTAGATCATCCGCTAAGCTCACGATCTTGGACAAACGCAGACCGGTTTCCAAAGCCAATTCGTACTGAGCGATGACCGGTCCCGTTTCGATCTCGGTCACTTTGATGTTGAAGCCGAACTCTTTGAACGTTTGCTCTAACAACCGAGCCTTGCGTCGAACCTCGACTTCTTGCTCTTCGTAGTTGACACCGTCGCCCGTCGCCAATAGTTCCAACGCTGGCAGTTCGTAATCGTCGATTTCATCGCCCTTGTCTTTTAGGTCGATGCGTTGTTCGATTTCGGAAATGGCTTCTTCGCGTTCTTGTTCTTTCGATTTCTTCTTGTCTTTCTTGACGACGTTCAACTTGCGAGCGGCTTCTTTGCTGCCGTGCGGTTGATCCCCGGTTTGATCGTCCAGTGGCGGCGGACCAGGTGGCTCCGCGACGACCGGTACGTTCCGTGGAATCTTCACCAAGAGCATTGTTTCTTCGGCCGCATCTCCTACCTGAGCATTTTCGTCCTCATTGGCACCCGGTTCGTTTCGATCGTCCCAATCTGGCTTGTCTTCGTCGTCGGGATGATGAACGATCAATCCCGATCGTCGTTTCCCGCCAATGATCACTGCCGGAGCGTAGCCCGGTTCATCGACCCAGGCATGAGCGCCGGTCGCATTGGTGCCACATTGATCCGGATCTTCCACTACGAATGGACTTGGGTTTCGCCACCGCGACTTGAATTTGCCGACCAAGTTCTGCCACGTCGACGCGTGGGGCGCTCCGCGATTCTGCCAAGCCGAACCTGCCAACGAACCTAGAACTCCGGCGACTCGCAGAATCGCGTAGTCGGTCCACATCATCAGACCAATGATCGTAGCGCCAAGAGCAACCACGAACGAGCCGGCAAAGTTGAAGTGGTCGCGCAAGGTGCTCGATAGAAACAAGCCCGCATACCCACCGCTACCGGTCAATGGACCAGGCGTTGAGGTGGGAACTAACAGCGACAAAAGCGTGGTCAGGCCCGCCAACGAGATGATCCAGCCCAGCCCCCGACCAAAGACATACTCGCGATAAGCACCGGTCAGCAACCAATAACACAACAGGCCCAAACAGATCACGACGTAAGCGGCTGCATAGCCCAAGGCTGAAAGTAGTGTCTCGGCAATCAACGCCCCCAGCAATCCACAGGCATTTTGGATTTTCTCGTTCGCGGGGTATACGATTTGGTCCGTTGGGAACCAAGCTGCCAAACGCGGCGATGCCTGCGCGATCGAATCGGCGGGATCATAAGTCACCAAGCTCATGGCCAATAGCAATACTACGACCAGGAGTCCCAGGCTGAGCAGGTCTCGATTTAAATGGCGTCCGTCCATGTCGGAAGAATCGACCTGTGGAGCCTCTGAACTGTGCCCAGTGCTAGCCAGTCATCCCAAGCCAACCGATCCGTCCAGCCCAACGCCGCATATTCGGCACAATCCCTAGAGTCGAGCCCCAAGTTATGACGGTCGTTAGGTTCCCCAGAACGTGGGGAGACGGACAAACAGCAACCACGCTCGGGCGAGCGTCGCTACTCCAATGAATCGAGCACTTCAATGGAGAGGGCGAAGGCGGTCGATTCGACTCGGTCGCCGTGCTGCAGCGTCACGCCCGATTCGACGGAGCATCCGTTGATGATCAATTTCTCAGAGCATCGAATGGCTAGGCTCGGCCCATTAAAGTAGAGCGTTGCTTGATCCAGTTCAGGGATCACGATGTGATGCTGACTAGTGTTGCCCAACAAACAGGCCTGCGCCATCAAGACGGCGAAGTCGGTTCGCGGCACGGACTTTAGCGGTCCCAAGTAGTCCAGCACCGCCGTGCTCGTCAGGGGACTCGGAATTCGCAATCGCAAACCCAGCCCTTCGCCCAGCGAAATTTCTTGTCCAGGGCCGACCAATTGGCCGGACACACCTGTCGGCAATATGGCTTCGTTGTTCTCGCCAGCAACAATCTTGCCATCACGATTGGCAAACAACTGTGCCCAATAGCGACCGTTGTCGCGGAGCAGTTTCAAATGACGCCGCCTCAGGTTCGCTTGGAATGGCAATTGAACACCGGACGCCGCAACCGCTTGCCCGACCCATACCTCATCCTGCGGGCAAACTAAAACGCCGGCAACTGAATCAATCCAAAGTACAAAGCGATGATGGCGACCAATCAAGGCAAACTCAACGTAAACTGTGCTTCTCGTGAAGAGCTAAAAATACCCGCTGAGAATTGTAGCAAAATATCGACAAATGCTAATCCCGGATGATTCTGGAAAATTTTCTGTCGTGTGAATTTCGCGTTCGGTGACGGTTCAGTTCGTCAGTTATCACGCATGACCCACCATGAATTAATGTATAAACTCAGCGGAATCGCTGACGGACAAATCATCGCGACCGAGTAAACCGGCAGCTCTCTCGCTATATTGTCTTTCTACCGCGGAATGGGCGTGGTTCCTACACCTGGGGCGGGTTGTTGAGCCGCCATGGTGGGAGCTTCCTTTTCGACCAACTTCCAACCTAATAGAGTTTGCGGTCGCGGTGAAAATTCATCACGCCACAATCTCGCTACATTCACGCCCAAGTTGAAGTTGAAGTTCTTCTCACTATTTTGGAAATCGTAAATCTGGTACTTCAAAACGGCAGGTCGAACCGCCCCGTCGGCCAAAATGACTTTGACCGGGTTGTGGTCCGGGGCAAACAACTGGATCTGAATCGGTAAGAACTCGTCGCCACCCAAGACGACCACCGCACGGCTGTAATGCTCGGCGTCTTGACGACGTTTCGGAAACACTTCCAACCACCATTGCTTTTCAGCATTGTCCGGCGTGATGGGTCGAATCCAATACCGAGCCTTCAATTCGTCGGCCTTGGCCCCGAACAGGAAAGGCAGCGGACTGTTCTTGATGCCTTGACCCTGTAACTCGATCGGCAGCAACTGCTTGATCAGCTGTTTTTCAGCATAATCGTAAAAGAAGATCGCATCGCCGCTCGAGACGTAACGCTCCCGCTGTTTCTCCATCGTCGCGGCGTCCAAGTTGCGGTATTCCAAATTGGAATTTGAGGCGTTTGGAGGCAAGGCGATTCGCTTTTTATCGACTTCAATGATCGCACGATCCGGCGCTTCGTACTTGATGATGCCGCCCGCAATCTCATGCGCGACCATTTGTGACGTTGTGGGGTCGGCGTAGTTGCAAATCCCGGAGTCGTACGAAAAGCGATTGAATTGACATCGCAAACGCTCGACTTGGCTACTCGAGTTTTCCCAATAGACCAACACTTGATCGACGTAGTCTTGATAACCCTGATTTAATGGAAATCCTTCCGGCGCTGGGATTGGAATCGTCTGTTCGTTTCGAACTTGAGTGCCTTGGTCGCCAATGGCCGCGTTAATACCGCCGCCCGGGGCGGTCGCTTGCCTGCCCTGTTCGAAGCCGTCGATACGACCTAATTGTTGAGCCAGCAGCGTGGCGGAGGCCCCACCGATAACAAGAGTTGTTGCCGTTATCCCGGCAGCCAAAACGAAAATAACGCGACGGCGTAGCAACATTGGGTCTTCCCTGATCAAATGTCGAGTGTACGAATATCAAAATCAGCTATCAAACTCGTCGCCGCACTTCCTGGCGACGATATCCCAAGAACCAAACGATTTCCCGCAACGATCAACGAAGTTGAGGAAATTTATCGTGTGCTCGGAAGTGAAAATGTAGCATCAACCGGAGAATCGTCCGAGCCCAATTCTGCAGAAACGCCGTGCGATGTTGCTAGCGAACTTGGGCGGATTGTCGATTCTCGTCCTACCGACTTCTCAGTTCTTGTTGTAGGTCTATCAACATGGCCTGAAGTACGGCTTCCTCCAACTGGCACAATTCAATTGCTGGAGTTACCGGTCGGTTCAACAATTCTTGCAAAATGTTAATCTTGCCAGCTAGAATCCCTTTCCCAATCCCCAGCTCGATCCCTTGTTCGATCCCTTGTTCGATCCCTTGTTGAATCCCTTCTTCACGGACACTGGCCATGGCCCATTCGTAGTCACGTTGTGCTTTTTCTCGTTGGTCGTACATCAGTTTGTCCTCCGTCTTCTCAGAAATTGTCTCTAACGCTTGGATTGCGGTCGAAAACGCCTCACCGGGTAACAACTCACGCAATGTGTCCGCGTCGCAATCCTGAGCCTTTAACAAGTCTCAGGAAAAACGCGGTGGCCTAACAGACAAATCGAAACAGCGGACGTGGCTTTCGAATAGTTTTGGCCACGTTCCAGTTGATCCACGTACATGCTGCACGCGTAGTACACCAGCCGTTGTATCATTCCCAAATACGCAGCCACTTGGATTTCCACATTCAGCCATAAACCGCTGGAGTCACGGCAACGAATGTCCAGCACGATCGGTTTGCTTTCGGCAAACTCTTGGTAATTGAAGTGATTTCGTATCTCCACGTGCTCTATGGGCCGTTGAAACTTCAGAATGGCATTCAACAGTCCGATCAATGCTCTCACATTCTCCGGTGATCCGAACGTCTTCTTAAAGGCAAAGTCCACGGTAGGGCGAATCCCCAGCACCATTAGATACTCCAATCAGTCGAGGTTGAATCAGTTGTTGAAGTCTAGCACAACCCTAATTCCATTGTACCACGTTGTAGCGTGTTGTGATTCAAACCGCGTATAGAATCTCAAATTCGCTCGGAGCTGGTCACGCCGATCTGCCTAGTTCAACCGAGGTTCTAACTCGGCGTGTTCAAAGAGTTTTTTGCAAGCGTCAAACACTTGATCCGTGTGAATGTCGCGCATGGCTCGGTTCTCGGCCAGTTTCTTCTTTCCCGATTGTTCGGTTTGATGCCATGCCTGCAAGCAGATATGATGAGGCCCATAAGGGCCCGAGTCCTCTGGCCGAGTCGGCCCAAACAGCACCACACAACGTTTGCCTACTGCTGCGGCGATGTGCATCGGTCCCGTATCGCAGCCCAAAAAGAACTCGCTGCCTTGGCACAATGCCGCTAGTTGCAACAGCGTCGTGTCTGGAGCGATCACGACGTGCGAACCACAAGCGTTGACGATTTCTTCGGCCCACGCCCTTTCTTCTACTCCAGCCCACGTCACGACGACCGACAGTTGGTCGTTTGCCAAAAGTTCCGCGACCTCTGCCCAACGGTCGTTTTCCCAACGTTTGCTCGGCCAGCTGGCGCCCGGATTTAGGACGATGTACCGTTGCGGGATTGTTCCAGAAATCTGTTTTTCCATCAACCACTGGGTCGCGGCTTCGGTCAGTGGCATCTGGAGACAGATTGGATTTTGCGGTGGAGTTTCGCGCCCGATCCAATTGTCAATCAACGCCAAACTGCGGTCAACCAAGTGGGTGATCGAGTCCGGTGGCGTGACCCGATGATTGTTGAGCCAAGTGGATAGTTCCTTCCCATATCGACCGCCGAATCCTATTCGCAGTCGAGCGCCCGACAACCACCCCAACGCGGCGCTTTTAGTCAGCGATTGCGGATCGATCGCCAAATCAAACCGGGCCGCTCGGAGTTGCGTTCTCAATTTCCAAATCGTCCGCGGGCTCTTCAAGTAGTCTCGCGGGATCTGCAGAATCTGGTCGATGGCCGGATGATGAGCTAAGAGCTTCGGGCCCGGGGATTCCATCGCCCAAGTAATACGGCAGTTCGGCCAGTGTCGCTTCAGGGCCTCGACCAAAGGCAACGTCAAGATGCAATCGCCGATATGGCTAAGCCGCGTGATCAAAATGTGCGGCGCAGCGTTCGGCGGAAAGTCGATGTTGACACGATGCTGTGGCATGGGTTGCAAGTTTCTAGGTGCTAGCGTACTCAGTCTTCTTCGGACGGCACTCACGCGTCAGGTGCATGGCGTCAGCCGGTAACCCCGTTTTTGTCAACGCAACCACAGAATCGGAGCTATTGCCGGCTAATTGCCCCCTCGGATAGTAGGCGTTCTTCCACCAGAGCTTCGTTAGTGCGCGAACGGGTCGCTGAAATCTAACGGATAGATCCCGAATGGTGAAAGACTGATTTCTAGTTTGCTCTTGACCGATTTTAGGAAATTTTTCTACCCTCGGCCCCGCCACCGGTCTGGATGGTCGTCATCGCGAGTCGAATCAATGAGTGAGGTACGTCAAGTGGCTGATCATGAACGTTCGCAGCAAGCAATTTCGGGACACCTGGATGATTTGTTGCTATCGCAGCCGCTAGCGGCCGATGGTACGCCCGAAGATCGTTCGGAACAGTGGCTCTGTCATCGACGTAGTTTTCTACTGGCGGGCTTGTTGGGTCTGGGAGGCTGCCAGAGCTGGAACTTGCTTGCGAATCGCTCGAAGACCTCATTGGCCGTGGAAGCCGACAAGTTGACTTATGTTTCGACCATGACCCACGTCTGGGGCGCAGCGCCGGCTCGGATCGATGGTGTTGGCATGGTCAGCGAATTAGCCGCAACAGGTAGTGCACCAGCCCCATCTCGGTGGCGCGACGAACTGCTCGAAGATTTGCGAATTCGTAAGGTTCCTGAACCGAACAAGCTGTTGAGCGAAAACTGGACCAGTCTGGTCTTGCTGCAAGGTATCTTACCAGCGGGATGTCGGTCCGGAACGCCATTTGATGTTTTTGTTGGTCTGGAACCTGGCAGTGGAACCACAAGTTTGGAGGGTGGCTTCCTTCTTCCCGCTCGTTTGACGCCGGTTCGAGTCGGTGGTGGCAAAGTGCTCCAAGGCAGTTTGGCTGGAACGGCCACCGGACCAGTGGTCGTGCACTCCATTTTCGATGGCGAGAGTCGCGGCAGCAAAGTTGCCGGTATTGTCCCGGGTGGCGGACGCTCGTCGCTGAAGCGACAGCTTGGCTTGCAAACCAAGTCCGAATACCGCACGGTCAAGGATTCGATGATTGTCGCAGCAGCCATCAACGCTCGCTTCAACTACATTGAAAACTCGCAGCGACAGCCCGTAGCGAACTCCAAGAGTGATATCTCGATTGAACTGGAAGTACCCGAGATCTATCGATCCAACGTCAATCGTTATTTTCACGTCATTCGGAACGTCGCGATTGGCGAATCTGCTGCGGCTCAGGTTTCCAGATTGGAACGCTTGGAACAGCAACTGCGTGACCCTGCCACAGCCGAGACGGCTTCATTGCGATTGGAAGCTTTGGGCGAGATCGGAATCGCGATCCTCGAGAGAGCCTTGCGTCATCCAGATCCCAAAGTGCGATTCATGGCCGCCATGTCGTTGGTCTATCAAGAAAAAGCGGTCGGCTGTGAAGAGCTCGGCCGATTGGCCGAGGCACAATGGGCGTTCCGTTGGCACGCGTTGACCGCTTTGGCGGCGATTCCAAACCCAGCTGGCAAAGACGCGTTGCGCAAACTACTGCAGTCCAAGAGTATCGAGACTCGATACGGAGCCGTTCGCTGTTTGGTAACCAACGACAAGGACGACGCCGAAGTCATGTTCGAGTCGTTTGGACCTGGCGGAGAAGACAAAAAGAACTTTGCGGTGAAAACGGTCTTCTCAACTTCCGAACCAGTCATTCACTTGGCTCGATTCAAAGAACCTGAAGTTGTAATCTTCAACCCAGATCAAACCTTAAAAGCTGGTTTTAGCTTCGTCGTAATGGGTTGGACGATCAACAGCCGGACCGACGGCATCGTCGAGATCAAGCATTTTCCGCTCGATGGTCAAGATCGCCGCGTCGAATGTGGTTCGCGAATTGGCGATGTCTTGCGCAGCTTGGGGAAGAGCAAGGCAAATTATTCCCTGGTCGTACGGATGTTGAAACAAGCGGCTGCAGAACAAGCATTGGACGGCCGTTTGGTCGTCAACGCACTGCCGAAGCCTGAGCGAGCTTACGATCCATCCGGCAGCGAGATGGCCATGCCTGAGATGTTCCAAGGCGGAATGGACGGCGATCGTGAAGTCGCTGGGGATGCGGACCTCGAAACTTTGGTTAGTACCGACCGCGTGGCTGCAGAAAACGAAGTGAATCCCGCCAGTAGTTCCGAATCCAAGACGGCCAAAGATTTCAAGTGGTGGTGGCAGCAATAACGACCCCATGCTTAAAGCTCTCGAACTTGTTGGCTTCAAGAGTTTTGCGGATCGAACGCGTTTCGATTTTCCGCCCGGCATCACTGTGGTCGTTGGTCCCAATGGCAGTGGCAAGTCGAACATTGTCGATGGTCTGAAATGGGTCTTAGGCGAGCAGTCGGCCAAGAGCCTGCGCGGCAAAGACATGGTCGACGTGATCTTCAAGGGCAGCGGCGGTCCCCAAGGCCGCAAGCCTGCCAACAGCGCTGAAGCGACCATCATCTTAGAAAACGAAGATCGGCGTTTTCCCTACGATCACGACGAAATCCGCGTCACCCGCCGAGTCTTTCGCAGCGGTGAAAGCGAGTATCTGATCAATAACGAGCTGGTGCGGCTCCGCGATATTCGGGATCTCTTCCGCGGCACAGGTGTCGGGACCGATGCCTACAGCTTGATCGAACAAGGGAAGGTCGAGCGAATGCTGCAATCGACTTCCAAAGACCGACGTGCGATCTTCGAGGAAGCGGCCGGCATTAGTCGCTTCAAAGCCAAGTCGGTCGAGACACAGCGTCGGCTGGCTCGTGTCGAACAAAATCTGCTCCGCTTGGCCGACATCGTCGAGGAAGTCGGCAGCCGTTATCGCAGCATCAAAGCCCAAGCCTCGAAGGCCGTTCGGTATCGCCAAGCATCGACTCGGCTCAAACTACTGCGAACCCACCTGGCCAAGGTCGACTACCAGTTCTTTCAAACCCGGCTCGAACAGTTGCAGATCGAAGGCACCTCGCTTCAACAAGCATTGGCTCAAGTTCTAAGCGAAGCGGCCCAATCTCAAGCAGCGCTGCAAAGCATCGCCGAACAAGGTCAACAAACGCAGGCGAAGCTAGATGAAAACCAGCGCCAGTTTGCCGACCTGCGGGAGCAGTTGGCAGCATTGGGCTCTGAGTTCCAGGAGAAACAACATCGCGTCCTTGAGTTGGAGCAGCGTCTGGAACGTTTGCAGGCCCAGTGGGAAGGCGGGCGACAACGTCGCGAGCAGTTGGCCAGCGAACAGACCTTGCTACTCAAAGATGTCGAGTTGGTGGAAGCCAATTATTACGACCTGCGAACGCAGTTAGATTCCTTGCATCCGAAGTTGGTGGCCTTGCAGCATCAACGCCGCGAGTCCGAGCAACAAACGGGCGATTTGCAAACCCAGATGACCGCCTGGCAAACGGAAACCAATCAGGCTGCGTCGCGTTTGGCAGCGACCCGAACCGAAGCTTCGGCGCTGCGTGATTCATTGGAAAAGCGAACAACCCTGTTGGCCGAATATGCCCAGCGTTTGCAATCCTTGGGCCAACAGCATGACGAATGGCAACAAGCGGCCACTGAATTGAATCGACAGGCCGAATTGAAGGACTCGGACTTGAAACGCTTGGGCGACTCGATTGCTCAAACTCAAGCTGCGGTAGAACATTTGCGATTGGAAGAAGGCGAACTGCGCAGTGACCAAAGCGGCGATCAGCAACGATCGGCAGTCATTCGCGAAATGGAAAGTCAGTTGGAAGGAGTCAACAGCGGCGTCAAACAAGTCTTGGCCGCGGCCAAGCAAGGGCAGGGCAGTTACCGGGAAGTCGTCGGTTTGGTCGCGGATCTGATTCAAGTTGAAATGCAACATGCGCTGCTGATCGACTTGGCTTTGGGTGACGTGGCCCAGCATGTGGTGTTGACAGGGGATGGTCTCATCAAGGCGGTTGCCCGACAGGAACTAAAGTTGGCAGGTCGAGTTGGGTTGATCGCGTTGGCCCAACCAATCAGTCTGGGCGGCAATCAACAGGCACGTTTGCCCGTCGGCAGCCAGGTCATCGGCCCGGCGATGGAGTTCATTCAGGCCAAGCCAAACTACCAAGACTTTGTCGAACGGCTGCTCGGCGGAACTTGGATCATCGCGGACTTGGCCAGCGGTTTGAGTTTACGCGAGCAAGGCTTTTCGAATGTCCGCTTGGTCACGATGGCGGGAGAAATCTTGGAGCCTGACGGACGAGTCATCGTGGGAGCAAAGTCGCCAAACAGCAATTTGGTCTCACGCCGTAGCGAACTGCGCTTGCTGGAAACGCAAATCGTACGTCGACAAGAACGACTCGGTCAATTGGCCACGGAGTTGGAGCAACTCAAGCGGCAGTTGGAGAATCATCGACAGAGCCATCAGTCGTTGCTTATGGAACAGTAGGATCTCAGCGGCAGGTTGCAAGAATTACATCGCAGCCTCGCGAGTAATGAATCGCAGCAGACTCAGGCCCAGCAGTTGAACCAACAGTGGATCGCTGAACAGAAGGACGAGCAACTGCGGTTGGTGAAGTTGGACGAATCTCTCCAACAGGATCACCAACAATACGAATCGTTATTGCAGTCCATTCACGAGGCGGGGCAGCAATTAGAGTCAGCGCGGCACACTGCCAAAGAGTCTCAAGCTGAAGTTCAGGAAGTCGAAAAACATCTGACTCTGGCCAAAGTTCAGTTTGCCAAGCTGGAACAACTACTGCAACAATATCAGGCTCAGCAAGAGTCCATCGTCGCGGCACTAAATGAGCGTGATCAACAACTGGATGAACTGCACGCGGACCTGCAGGCAGTCGGTAATGAACACACGGAATTGCAACGCAGGATTGCCGAATTGTCGCAACTGCGCGACAAGCTGGATGAACAACGGGGGCTTTTGCAGTCTCAACTGGCTCAGGCTAAAGAAGACCGCGACCAATGGGGCCAGCGTCGTCTGCAAATGGTTCATCAACTCGAATCGCAGCAGGCCGGCATCAAACGACATGAACATCGGGCCTACGAAATCGATGGCGAGGTCAATCAGCTCACCCTCCAAAAGACGCAGATGCTGGAACGCCTGCGGGACGACTATGGGTTAGAAATTGATGCCGTATTGGAGTATGTACCGCAATACTTGGCAGCCTCCGACTCCGCAGGGGATCAAACCCAAGTCGCGACATCCGAGTCCGCGATGGCTTCCGTTCCAGGATTGGACGACGCAGATCGGTTCGTTTCTGCGGATCGCGATCAAGTGGATCAAGAGATTGCCCAACTCCGCCGCAAAATCAATAGCATTGGTGCCGTCAACATGGACGCGCTAGCCGAGTTGGAAGACTTGGAGCAACGCTACGAACTGTTGAACACCCAATATCAGGATTTGATTGCTGCCAAAGACGGGCTGCACAAGATCATTCAACGAATCAACGTGGACAGCCGCCGGATTTTTGCGGAAACCTTGGAAGCGATTCGGCTCAACTTTCAGCAGTTGTATCGCAAGACCTTCGGCGGTGGTAACGCCGATCTGATTCTGGATGATAGCGAAGACATCTTGGAATCGGGCATTGAAATTGTAGCCACGCCGCCGGGCAAGTCGGAGTTCAATAACTCGTTGCTCAGTGGTGGCGAAAAGGCTTTGACGGCCGTGAGTCTCTTGTTGGCAATCTTCAAATACCGCCCGAGTCCCTTTTGTGTGCTGGACGAAGTCGACGCTCCATTTGATGAGGCCAACATTGGCCGGTTTGTGGATGTGTTGAAGGAGTTCTTGGGCTGGACTCGGTTTGTGATCGTCACGCACAGCAAAAAGACCATGACGGCAGCGACCACTTTATACGGAGTGACCATGCAAGACTCGGGAGTCAGCAAGCGAGTCAGCATCAAATTTGAAGAAGTTTCCGAGGACGGCCAAATCCTCCAACCCGGCGATCCCGCCGCTCAAGTCACACGCTAACTCAAGCGGCCGCCCATGTCGGTGGCAGATGGCCGTGCCGTCCGGATCGTTGTCTCCGCCGAGACACTGGCTGGCTTGAGCCGCTGCGCGACAAAATGCCTGTGTTTGGTGATTCCCACGGAACCGAGAGCTTTGATCAAGCAATTTGCAGTCAATTTAGCGGTGTTGGACTGAAGCCGGTACACCAGCGCTCGTTAAACCGATAGCATTATGGAGACGGAGGCGGATCGAACCAGGTCTTTATGGACGGCGAAGCTTCAATCGTCGCGATGGGCGCAATCATGATGGCTCCATCACGGTGCTCGAAGCGGAGGGGCGGTGTCATGCTTGCCGTCAGGCCCAGCTCTTCCAGTTTCGCGTCATCGATTTCAGCCAACTTCGCCGTGGCGATTTCCACTAAAGAATAATCGTACACGTCCACACGATCGTTGCCGAATTGGAACTCGACCAAACTGGGAATAGACTCTAGATGTTTCATCGCTTCGTGCGTCTTGGGGATGGAGGCAGTGAACACCACTTGATTCCGGGTCAATTGCGCCAACGCCGACATGATTCCCGGCGACAGTGCCGGCACGTGCACTTGGAAGGTCGCGCGGTTCGTTTCCCGAGTCGCGCTGTTTTGAATGATAATTGCCACAGCGTGTGATTTGCCCGCGTCCCGCGTGCCGGGCGACCAAGTCAAAAAGCCAGTCGCAGGATCCCAGGCCGTGCCCTCCGGATTCTCGGGGGCCACTCGGAATGTCCAACGCTCTTTGTCGGCAGCAGAAAAACTGGTCGGGTAGGTCACTGAGATTGGAATTCGGACGGTCTTGCCAACCTCGGTTTGCGAGTCATTTACAAATTGGATTTCCGGAACGCTTGGTCCACCTCCACCAAAATCTTTTGGCAAGAAAAGGATCAAGAGTGTGACGATCAACCCCAAGACCACCACGGCTGCAACTCCTAACAGGATGATCGGCCATGGATTGGATTGCTTGCGTTTGATCTTGATCCGCGGTCTCGCATCAGCGGCAACTTTGGCGTCCAGGTCACTAAAATTTGGTGGAGCTGCTTTCTCCGCCGTGGCGTCTCCAGCCGATTTGACCGTGGATGTCGTGACCGCAGGAGCGACCGCGGGCTTCGGTTGCACCTTCGCGATGACCGGCATGGATTCGGGGGCGATCAGGGTCGCCATTGGCACGATCGGTTTGGCCATGATCGGTCCGGTTGGACTCGCGGCTACCGGGCTAGGAGCTATGGGACTTGGAGCTATGGGACTAGGGTCTGCCGGGCTAGGAGTTGGGGTCGCTGAGTTCGAACCGGCGGCCGGCGATGAGGACGGCTCGCCTTTCACGTCCGACCACGCCGGCAAACGAACGATTTCCTGGCATTTGGGGCACTTGATTTTGCGGCCCAAGACATCGGCTGGAACGCTCAAGGACGCCGAACAATTGGGGCATGGCACGCTGACTTTCGACATGAGGCGGCTTTCCTGGTCCGACACGAAAAAAGGCCCATCCGAGCCCCACTCATGTCCCTTAGTATATCTGATTCCTTCCGCAATGACCTTTCGGCACGGACCGTAATAGACAGGAAATGCCAGGACTTCACACGTACGACCGTTTTTTTTGTTCCAACAATCAAAAAAGGGTCGTTCGAACAACGTCCGAACGACCCTCAAATTTGTATTTGAATCATCAAAGAAATAGTCGGATTCACGTTTTAAAAGGCAAAACTAGCCAGTTCCCCAGCGAATTCCACATCAGGGACGTGTATCTCAGCGATTCGAACCTCTCGGACTAGTGTCGCAGCGGCCCAAACAAGCCTACTTCTTCTTCGTCGCCTCTTCTTCAGCCGATTTGACCTTCTTCTTTTTCTTCAACGCCAGTTTCTTGACGCGGGTTTTCGCCATGCCCAAAACCGTCGATTCCTCGGTCCAAGTGCCTTGGGCGACTCGCTGAGTCAGCCGTTCGGCGCGGGTCAAAACGTTGCGGTCCTTAACCGCTCCAGCATTTACTTTGAGGCTTTTATCAAGTGTCATCGGAAATCCCATTTGGATCAAATAGCAACAGCCCCGAAGTCATCCGACCGGAGCTGGGAGGGCCAAGTATAGTGGAGTCCCCGCAGCTGGACAAGGGTCTTTTTCCGGCTCAAAAGTCCCAAAAATTAGGCGTTTCGAAAATCGGATATCGCCAAGATCGTTTTAAAGCCAACGAAAGCACCTGGCAGGCACACGGAAACCGTCGTAACGGACTTGAGGTAACCCCGAGTACCGAAGTCGGTAAGTGTTGGCGGCAGTTAGAACGAATTGGCGAATGAATCGATGAAATTGCTCTGTTTTGGCTGTGGCGCTCGTATCCGAAAGAACGGAGTGAATTCCCGAAAGAACGAGGTTTTTTGCGCCGAGTGCGGGGACGCCTATCGATTGACTGATTTGCTTGAACGATTCGAATTGACCCAACGCTTTGACCTAGATCAACCGCCTCGCGGAGCAACAATCCATCAAAATGCGTTGTGTTGGGAACTCCGAGGATCGAACTGGCGTTGGAGGCACTTGTTCGTTCTTGCCTTTGGTGTCGTCATGTTCGGCAGTTTTGTTGGTCAAGAATTCCCGCAATTGCCCGCCGAAAATCGTTCCGCACTCTGGTTGTGGATCGGTCTTGTACCAGTCTTGTTCTTGCCATTACTGTTTTGCAGTGTGGCAATCGTACTCGGCTACCTGCTGACTTTTGGCGGAACTACTGTTCACTGCGATGGCAAGTCGTTGACCATCTTTGAAGGGGCTTGGCCGATTCGCAGAACCCGCCGAATTCCCTGGAATCACATTCGCCGAGTTGAGAAAGTTTATGTGGGAACCCGACACTCGAGCACCGGTCACGTCATCGAGTTGCGAGGACAAACCGTTTTGTATATCGGACGTTGGCTAAATTTGGCCAACCAGCACTACGTGTTGGACGCACTGCGGTCGCTGATCTCACCGGTAAAGATTCGTCAAAGGCATACGCGAGCCAGATCGGTTGGGAGCTGAATTTCTCTAGATACGTAAGCCCAGGAAAGAACTGGGAATTCGAAATGAATCCGGTTTAGCGAGCGCTGGTGTACCGGCTTTAGCCGGACGGGAAGTGTGAAAAGGCTCTTTTCAGCTACCCTCCGGCTAAAGCCGGTACACCAGCGACCGCTAAATTGCCTTGTTTCAAACAAAACGTTCGAGATCCAACCTCAGCCGTAGGACGTGTCCCTTTGTCATCGATGTTGCTTGAGCGCAGTTCGCGTTGGCCGTTGTCGTCTTCTAAATCTGCTGTCCTTCCTGAATCTGCTGGAATCCATACAGTGTTCATTTCGAAACCGCTGCGTCGAACGTATTCATCCGCAGTTCGGCTTTGCCATCCGTAGGCAGTCCACCACCCATAGGCAGTTCCCACCCATTCAATGGGTCGTCGTTGGTTCAAACGAAATCCGGAACTTATTTCGGAACAGATCCTAAACGCCTGTTTGCCTATCAATCGAGTGTTTTCTCTTTACCCTGCGACCTCGGCGGATTATCCTAGAGAGACACGGCAATCGACCCGTTTCGCACGGGAATGGCCGTCCCCGCCTCATATACTGGCCTTTTGACCCAGGGCATCCGGCCCCGGAGTTGGTTGGCTGTTCCCGCCTGATCGATTATCGATCGCTCTTTTGTACTGCGCGCTGATGTTGAATTCGTTGAACGCCACTCGATTCTGGAACCGTCTCTTTTATCTGGGCATTTTGTTGATCGCCGGACTCGTACTGTCCACCGACTCGAATACGGCAGCCCAAGACGAAGTCGCGAATGCTCCGCCCGCGAGCCCAACCGCGCCGGAAGGTCCGGCTCAAGACGCAAACACCCTCAAGTTCAACTTCGACGATCAACCGTGGCCAGACGTCTTGGCTTGGTTCGCTCGTCAAGCGGGACTTTCTCTGGTGATCAACGATTTCCCGCCCGGCGGGTTCACGTTTCGCGATAGCCGAGGGTACTCGCCGACCGAAGCCATCGACCTACTCAATAGCGTCCTGCTGACCAAAGAGTTCACGCTGGTTCGCAAGGACTCTCTGCTGATCCTGATCAACACCAAAAACGGCATCCCCTACGATTTGGTGCCCCGCAAGTCGATCCAAGAATTGCCAACTTGCGGTCGCTTCGAGTTGGTCACGGTCGCCTTCCCATTGCAAGGACGTTTGGCCGAAATTGTCCAAGCCGAAGTCAAGCCTTTGATCGGACCGCTCGGCAAGTTGGAACCCTTGCCCGCGACCGGTCAAGTGCTGGTCACCGAAACCGCCGGTCGAATGGCGGCAATCGACGCCTTGATCCAAGCCATCCCACTGCCCAAACCCCCAAAAGAACCTCAACCCAAACCGGAGCCACCACCGCAGTTTCTAAAAACCTACACCATCACCGACCTGGGACTTCAATCAACGGCTACGTTCCTACCTGCTGCCGTCGGCGGGGTCCGAGTCACCGTCGATGAGCCCACGAATCAATTGTTCATCTACGCGACCGAGAAACAACACGCGGACATCGACGCCGTCTTGGCCAAACTTCGCGAGTCCGCGCGACCAGCCGACTTGGTCGTCCAGACCTATCGCTATCGCTCGGCCCAGCCAACCGTCTTGGTCGAGCAACTCAAGGCGCTCGTCCCAGGAGTTCTGTTCCAAGTCGATTCTGTCGGCACGCGTTTGATTGCAATCGGAAACGCCAAGCAGCAAGAGACCCTCCAACAAGCTTTGGAGTCGATCGAAGGGCCCGCCGAAACGAATCTCTCGCTCAAGCAGTATCCGATGGCTCGCGCGGCTCAAACCCAAGCGATGGAGACCATTCAAAAGATCGTGCCGGGCGTCTCGGTGACCGCTCATAGCACGCGTCCACAATTGCTTATCATTGCCACTGAAGCCCAGCATCAACAGATCGCCACCGTGATCGAGCAACTGTCCGAAGCCGGTGTCGATGTGGGGCAAGGCGATCAGCAGTTGGCCACGTTCACGTTGGTCCATGCCGATCCAACCTCGACTTCGCAAACCTTGACCACCCTGCTGCCGGAAATCAAGTTCACTGTCGATACGGACAATCGACGATTGTTAGCGGTGTTATCAACCGACCAACAGCAACGAGTCCAACAATGGTTGTCCGTCATCGACGTGGCTATTGCCCCAGAACGCGAAGTCAAAATTGAAGTGTATTCGGTTGCACCCGCCGTTCAACAACGCTTGACAACGCTATTCACGTCGGTGCTACCAGAAGTGAAATCCATCTACGACTCGACCAGCAAGCAACTGTTGGTGACCGCCCTTCCGGCAGACCACAAGAAGCTTGCGGCATTGTTGGAAACCGTCCAAGCGACCATGCCCGAACCCATCGAGCTAAAAACATATCCACTTGCCAAGACCGCCCATAGCACCGCCATGGCCGCTCTTCAGCAATTGGTCCCCGAAGTCAAAGTCTCGGCCGACCCCGAAAGCGAACAGTTGATCGTCTACGCCACTGCGGAAGATCATGTTCGGTTCGCAGCCGCCTTGAAGCAATTGTCGGAAGCCGGATTGGTCAGACCGGCAGACGACCAACTCCTGCAAGTTTACCCGATCGGACTCGACCAACGCGAACGTTTGGATGCGATCAAGACTTCGTTACCCGCTGAATTCCAAGGCATTCAGTTTTTGCCAAGCACCGATCTAACTCGGTTGATGGTTTGGGGAACTCCGACCCAACATTTGAAGTTGGTCGAGCTGTTGGATTCGTTGCAGACCGCTCCCGGCGAACAAAGCGACCGAGTCCTGGCGATCTATCCCGTCGAACAAGGCGATCCGAAGCTCATGCAAGAAGTGCTGGCTCGATTGTTCCCCACGGCCGATGTGGATGTCGATGCCGATAGTGGACGCGTGATCGTTTGGGCAACCAACGCCCAACACGCGCAAATCAAACAAGCAGCCCAGCAATTAGCCAGCGCCGCGCAAGGCGGTTGGGAGAACCTGCTTAAGACCTACGTCGTACGCGATGTCGACTTGGCGTTGGTGCTCAAGACCGTGACTCCGTTGCTACCGCAGTTGACGTTGTCGATGGACAGTGTCTCCAATCAATTGATTGCCTACGGTCGCGAGAAGGATCATGAAAAACTGCAAGAACTCTTGAACCAATTGCAAACCGGAAACAAGTCCGGTTCACGCGAGATCAAAGTCTATGAAGCGGGCGATCAAGACCCCGTCCTGCTGTCGACGATCTTGTCGGGCTTGGTACCCCAAACCAAAATCTCGACCCAACGCGGCGCGAAAGGCTTGGCGATCTGGGCCACGGTCGAAGAACACGCGTTGATTCAATCGACGCTGGAACAAATGCGATCTTTAGACAACGAGAAACGCCAACTCAAGATCCTTTCGACCAAACACTCCGGAGCCGCAACCGCCGTCGTCTTCCTGCGCGGAGCTGCACCCAACGGCGTCTTCTTCCCTGCGGGCGATAACCAATCGATCTTCGCCTTTGCTACCGAAGAAGATTTGGCTCGGGTTTCACAAATCATGAGCGAGCTAGAACGACAGAATAGCCAACCTTCGCAAGATGTGCTTCGTACCTATCGCTATCCCGCCAGCGTCATTCAAGCCGCCAAACCGCTCTTGACCACGCGTGTGCCCAAGGCTCAGCCGATGACAACAGTGGTCGATGATCAATGGATGATCTGGGCCACCGAGTCCGACCATCAGACGATCGAATCGATGCTCAAGAGCCTTAGTGAAAACTTACCCCAGGACACTAGTTTTCGACTCCAACTATACAACCTGGATCGAGTGACCGTCGTCGATGCCCAAGCTGCCATCACCTCCGTCGTGGGAACGGTGACCTATTTGCCCGGCTCCGAGCCTCGGCAACTTCGCGTCTGGACCGATGGAGTCAAGCACTCGCGAGTCCAGGAACTACTCGAACAGTTGGAAACTCAGTTGGTGAGCACGACCGAACCACGCCCGCTCAAGGTGTTGCCAATCGACGCGCGAACCACGGTCGCGTTGGTCTTTCAAAACTTGGATGCCGAACTAATCGCCAAGGCCTCGATCGTACAGAACGTCGAACGCAACGCCTTGTTGATTCGCGCCACCGACGATGTTCAACAGCAAATCGAACAAGCCGTCGCACAATTCCTCACCGCGTTACCGGACGCACCTCAGCGAACGGCGCAGTCTTACCAATTGAATCACTTGACACCCACCGCGGCCGTGACACTCTTAACGACCCTGGTTCCAGCTGCCACCTACGCCGTCGATACGGTCAACAACAAAGTTGCTGCGACGGCTCTCGCAGAACAACATCAAGCCATCGCCGACGCCTTGCAACAGATTGATGTCGCAACCGAAATTCAAGTTGAAACCCGCGCCTATCGAGTGCCCACGGGTTATGGAGCAGCGCTCGGAACGTCTTTGGCTCCAATGTATCCGCAAGCCAAGGTCACGTGGGACGTGTCCGGGTCCGCCCTGATCATTGTCGCTCGCGCAGCCGAACATGCGGAATTGGATCGAGTTTTGCGGGAGATCTTGGAAGGCTCGCAAGATGAATCGACCACCGAAATCTACGCTCTGGCAACCGCCAGTCCCGTCAACGCTCTGGCCATGATCAAGCAAGTCTACCCACGCAGTCAAGGAACCGTCGATCTCGCAACGAACTCGGCTGTGATTACCGCTTCACCGCGCGAGCACGAGGGCATCAAAGAGTTGATGACCAAGTTGGAGTCGGCAGGCCAAGGTCGCCAAGTGATCGCCTATCCAATCCGCAAGTCCTTGCCGACCGTGGCCCAAACGGCGCTTCTGCAAGCGTTCCCCCGCGCAACCGTTTCGTTAGATACGGTCCGCGATCTCTTGGTCGTGACCACAAGTTTGGCCGAGCACGAGCAAGTCAAGCAATGGATCGAAACCTTTGAACAGGGCCCGGAGAAACCTCTGTTGATTGCCAAATCTTATGCGATGAACCATCTCACAGCCGCAGCGACAATGACACTGTTGAAAACGTTGGTCCCGGCAGCCAATTACGCGGTCGATGCTGAAAACAACAAATTGGCCGTTACAGGTACCGCCGAGCAACAATCGCAAATTGCCGCCACGTTACAAGAGATCGATGTCCCTCGCGCTGTCGATATGTTGCCGCGCGCCTATCGTGTGCCCCCAGGCTTCGGGGCCGCGTTGGGTGCAACCTTGGCACCCCTGTATCCGCGCGCCAAAATCACTTCCGACGCCTACACCGGATCAACCCTATTTGTCGTGGCCAGTGAGTCGGAACACGCGGAACTGGATCTCCTGATCCGAGATGTTCTCGAAGGCAAGGAAAGCGAAAGCATCTCGCATGTTTATCGACTCGGCTCTGCAACTCCTGCCACCGTCGTGACCATCGTCAAACAAATCTTTCCGCGCTGTCAGGCCACCGCCGATGCCACTTCCGGCACACTGGTGGTAACCGCTTCAGCCGCTGACCATGAAAAAATTGCGGCACTGGTCAAAGACCTCGACGGTTCAGGAACCAACTTCGCGGTTCAAGCCTACGAACTCAAACGCACGTCACTGACGGCGACCCAAGCGGCCATTGCCAAAGTATTTCCCCGAGCGGTTCTGACGCCCGACGCCCAACGCGGCGGTCTGATCGTGGCCGCTTCGTTGGAAGAGCAGCAACAAATTCGTGGCATCGTGGAGCAATTAGAAGCCGGCTCGTCCACAAATTTGTTGACCAAAGCCTACCGCCTCCAAGCCGGAAATCCTCGCAGCGCCGAAAACGCTCTTGAAGTGCTACTGCCTGCGGCCACGTTTTCTGCCGATGTCTCGGCCAGCGTCTTATGGGCCACGACAGACGTCGAAGGACACGCGGTGATTCGAAACGTCATTGATCAATTGGAAGCCGCCGATCAAGACAGCGCTCGGGTCCAAACTTTCCAAGTGGCCGGCGGAAATTCTGAGGACCTGTACACACTACTGCAACGGATGTATCGCAACGACGATTCCGTTCGCCTCAGTTTTCAACGACGCAGCAATGCGATCTTGTTTGTTGGACCAGCCAAACAAGAATTGGCCGTCAAACAAATTGTCGATCAATGGTCGGCGATGGGGGGCGAACAAGCGGGCCGAGAAATCAAAGTCTACGATCTCGCTGAACTGGACGGGGATGTCTTGGTCGAATCGCTCGAGTTGCTGATGGAGCGTCAGGTCCCCGCCGTGGATCTGCAAGTCCAATACACCACGAACCGACTCCTGGCTGTGGCCACCGCGGAACAACACGAACAAATCGTCGCGGCGATGAAGGAACTGCAAGGTGCGGCCCGCCGCTTGGAAGTTTTCACCTTACAAGTCAATACACCGGAAACGATCGAAGATGCGATTCGACAATTGTTCTTGGACTTGCCCTTCAGTGCCTCGCCCAGTGTGAACTCCAGTCGCGAGAACCAGCAGCTGTTTATCCGCGCCAGCGAGTCGCAACTGCAACAAATCCGTGAGCTGTTGCTCAAACTGGGTGAACCACTGGCCGAATCGTCGGCCATTCCCGGTCGTCCGTCCATCGGAATTCGCGGGACCGGGAACATGCGAATCTTGACATCTCCCGCCGCCCCGCGTTTGCTTCAACAGATCGAAGAATTGTGGCCGCAGATCAGCCCGAACCCATTGCGAATTGTATCGCCGTCGGAGGGTGACAAATCGCGATCGCCAGGATCGCTTCGCAACGAGAATCGCTCGGAGCTTCCGCTTGACTCGCCAGATGAACAACCACTGCCAACACCAACTCCTCTGGCGAATGAAACCACGGTCACTCGTGTGCCAACCTCCCTGGAGCCGCTGCAAGACCGACCGCCTGTGTTGATCTTTCCGTCCGCGAACGAGTTGACGGTAGCGTCGGCGGATCAAGAGGCCTTGGCGATCATCGAGCAACTATTCCGAATCTTGAACGAACAGCAAGAGTCCGCTGGGAAAGTCGAGATCAGTGGAAATTTTACCATCTTCCAAATGGAGAACGCCGGTGCCGCTGAAATGGCCAAAACGGTCGGACAACTTTTTCAACAAGTGACGGCGGGCCAGAGCCGTGGGCGATCGTCGAGCAATTCGCAGAATCGCGTTTCGATTGTGGCCGACGAGCGACTCAATTCGCTGATCGTTTATGGTTCTCCGGTGGATCGGCGGACGATCGAAAGCTTGATCCGAGTTTTAGATGTCTCCGATGCGGCCCGTTCGATGGTCCGAGTCAATGAGCCGCGAATCGTCAAAGTCGACAACGTATTGGCCGACAAGATCATGGGCGTGTTGGAGTCGATCTATCGGACCCAATTGCGTCCTGATCAACCGCCACGCGTGCAGATCCCGGCGGGTGTTTCGGTAGAGGTCGCCATGGCATTGCGAGAAGTCAACGCTGCCGCCGCCGCACCATTATTGACATTAGAAGTGGATCAAGCGACCAACAGCATCATCGTGCTGGCTTCCGAGCGTTTGAGCATGGAAGTGGAGGCCTTGATTCATCGCTTGGATCGTGAACATAAAGAAGGCAACACGCAAGGCTTCAAAGTCATCGCCTTGGAGAAGGGCAACACGCAGCGGATCGAAGAAACCCTCCGCCGACTCATCCGCGACTACAGTCGCCGCAGACCGTAGTTAGTTAGTTAGTTAACCGCGTGGCCAGAACCTCGCGCTCCACCAAATTAGCCGCTTCCGTCCCGGCGCTTAATTCTTCCCGAATCCATTCTTCTTCATTCCTCTGTCCTCAATTCCCTTGTCCCAATTTCGCCCTGATTCCGCACCAAAAGTGCCTATCCAAACCCATCGACGTCTCCATTTCCCCGTTTTTCAGAATCATAAAATACTTCAAGAATTCGGCAAAATAATTCCCTCACCACTGTTGACACAGGCCTTCTCTTCCCCCCAAATGATTTCATCGCAAGGATTTGGACAGGTCCTGGATACGGGCTTCTACTCATCTTTGTGACGCCAGATACGTCGCCACTTTGGACTATTCATCGTTGGGCACTTCAACCTCCACCGCCGCGCTCAGCGCTGCGGCGATCGAACTTAGCCACGCAAACAGCAGATGGTTAACCGCGTGGCCAGAGTCAATTTGGCGAG
>JAUXWY010000298.1 GCA_030681235.1 Pirellulaceae bacterium
GCGTGTGCGGGGAATACCTTGTGTTGTAGTGGATGTGGACTCATGTGATCGGTTCATCCCCGCGTGTGCGGGGAATACCATTTGCAACCACTAACCCCGATTGGGTTCTGCGGTTCATCCCCGCGTGTGCGGGGAATACCATGATCCGCAACGGCGCGGGCGGTCGGCCACCGGTTCATCCCCGCGTGTGCGGGGAATACCTTCGTTTTTGCATTTTGCCAGCGGTCAAATTCGGTTCATCCCCGCGTGTGCGGGGAATACAAGTCCTTCCCCTTCTTCGCAGTCGATCTCGACGGTTCATCCCCGCGTGTGCGGGGAATACGATACAGAAAAACTCGTACATCGGATTCGTTCCGGTTCATCCCCGCGTGTGCGGGGAATACGGCCAGTGGACCATCGTCAAATTTGACTGTTACGGTTCATCCCCGCGTGTGCGGGGAATACGTATCCAGATTACGGAGCACATGGGATCCAACCGGTTCATCCCCGCGTGTGCGGGGAATACCAGTCCTTGCTCGACCCGCTTCTTGTCGTGGGCGGTTCATCCCCGCGTGTGCGGGGAATACTTTCGGCAACGCTTCATCGAGTGCATCCATCACGGTTCATCCCCGCGTGTGCGGGGAATACATCGACCTACCTAACCTAAGAGGCCGAGGTGACGGTTCATCCCCGCGTGTGCGGGGAATACTGGGCCGGTCTGGCGCATGAGTGCGTGGCCGACGGTTCATCCCCGCGTGTGCGGGGAATACGCCGAGTTTGGCATTGTTGCCGTTGGGCGTGACGGTTCATCCCCGCGTGTGCGGGGAATACTTCCACCTGGCCGCGCTCTTTTCCGAAACCCACGGTTCATCCCCGCGTGTGCGGGGAATACTCTTCAATGCAAGTCACTGAGCATCAGTAGTTTAAGTAGTACGCGATTTACTACCACGGCGGCAGATCGGTGGCAGCAGCCGGAGAATCGCCAAGAGGTTGGAATGAACATAGCTTCAGTCCATCCAAATCGACCGGAACTCGGCGGTTCGATCCGCAGGTATCAAAATCTAATCCCAGGTCGTCGGGTTTGTTCCAAACAATAACGGCGTTCCCCTCGCCGATTTCGTTTTGAATAACGTCCCAAAGCTTATCTCGGACACGAACGGAATAGTCGCCAACGAAAATTCCGGCCCGTATCTCTAAAAGCAGGCGAGTCAAATACCCTCGTAATCTGAGAGGGGCATTTTCAAGTACGATGACCAACATCGCCCGTCACCTCCTCATTTGGGATTGCAATTGGCATCGCTTCCGAGTGAGCCTCAGGAAGCGGTATACCACCGGCTGACAATATTTCTTCAATCGTCGGAATGATCCGTGAAAGCAAATTGTGCTTTCTAAAACTGTTACGGCAATATAGCCTTGTCTCACGATCGGGCTCTTTGGATTTGCCGGCAACAACCTTAAAGGCACATGGAACTGCAACCTCAAATTTAAATAGGTCAGCTATGTCATAAACAAACGAAAGCGGTTTCCCAGTGTGCAAGAACCCGATGGCCGGAGCGTAGCCTGCGGCTAAAACTGCAGCTTCGCAGATTCCATAGAGACAATGATTCGCAACGCTCAAACAACGATTGATTGTGTCACTAGCATCGAATTTCTTGGGGTCATATCGACGCCCCGTCCAGGCCACACCATGTTGCTGGGCCAAGATTTGATACATGGCGCGAACGCGGACGCCTTCAATCCCTCGCAGTTGGTCGACGCTTCGCCTCGCTGGCGGCTCTTCTTGAAACCGAAAACGGTACATCGCACGGACGACCTTCAGTCTTAAATCGGCATCCAACGCGAGTTTCGCCTGATACAACAATCTGTCCGATCGAGCACCTCCGGGTTGACCGGCAGAATAAAGGCGGACGCCACCTTCTCCAACCCACTGAATTAGGGAACCAACTTCGGCAACTAATGCGACTGCCTCATGGGTGATTCGCGTTCCTGGTTCTAAGAATAAGCACGACAATCCGCCTACTGGAATGTGTGTACGAACGCCACTTTGATCTACCAAAACAACCGCTCCGTCCTGTACTTCCACACTGCCACATTGGAGCCAGACCATACTGGACCGTTCTTTTAGAGGTATTGGATTAGACTCTATTCGCACGGTTGCCCTCGCCATGATTGGACGCGACGCGGCAAGAAGGTTCGTGTATGCGTACCAAAGTTTGATGCGTTGTCGGGGATCGAATCATGAGCGAGTTGAAACTGGCGGCAGTCTGACTGACCGGCGAATTCGTGAACACTTCGGTTTCCAATCAATGGCATGAATGCACTCGCGTCATCTTCATACAGACCGACGAATATTGGTGCGGTCGGAATACATGTCTTGCGCCCAAGCCAAACTCCCCAAATCGGATTCTTTAAGGCATTCGCTATCATGTCTATTAAAGATCGCTCACCAAACAAAACGCCGCCAAAATCTGCGTCAGTCAAGAACTCTCGATTTGTGATCTGGCAATCTTTTGTTCCGCCATCAGCCTTGCGCGTCCCTTGCACGGTGTGGTAGTCACGCATTCGACTTACCGAAACTTGCCGCTTAGTTCCTGAAAAAGCGTTGGGTAGAATCCTTGGAATCGCAACCACGGTAAAATCGATATTCGCAAATTGTCGTAGAAACGCTTCTTCGCGATCACTACCCCGGTCGATTCCCAACGCACCGCAACATAGGCCGGCGATCGCGCTTTTGGTCGGAAAGAGGCCCGTCTTTCGTTGACTAAAGCGACTGTTAAAGCCCCACGATTGCAGTGGCCCTTGTAATCGCATCGAGAGATAACGTTTTTCAAGCGACATATTGAACAAGCTCCGCCAAGAAGTCAGACACCTTTTTGGCGGGGATGTTCGTTGCGCAAACAGCCTCGATCCCCCAAGTTTCGCAAATACGTTGGTATTCCGCATTTAGTCGCGAAATCGACTCAGACAGGTAGCCATTCCGAGAGGTCACGGGCGACTCAAATGCATTAACCAGTTGAATGGGATGCCCAGTCTCCCGAACAACGCCCAAGACGTATCCCGGTAGGGTATTTGCATTCATTGTATTTTTCCGCGCACCGGGTATTGCCTTGATCGTTGCTTCGCAAAAGACCTTGACGACCTCACATCGGTCCTCTTTCGTTAAACAACCAAGATGGTGTTCATCACCAAGCATATCAAGATTGATTGCTGCGAATCGATAATAGGTTGCCGAATTAAATTCCAGGGTACCCGTCATGCCGGCACCCGCTTCGTCCTTGGGCTGAAGATCGTCAACCGCCGCAAAAAAGTCGATTTCGTTATTGGTTTTGTGAGTTGATAAGGCATGCGAAAACATCGCCGACGCTTCAACCGTCAAACTGTGGTCGGTGGCCACCATCCGACCAAACAACGAAATATCCGCTGCATCTTTCAAGGCTTTTGAATCGATCTTCTTTAGTGCCTTTTTTACATCCTTCGCCTGAACATACTCTTCAGCGATCGTTTTCATTTCCAGCGGCGACATGAAGTAAAGCGTCGTCGATTTGACCTTGTCTTTTGACTTTGCATCAAGTTTGACCAGCGCATCAATGATTTGTTTTGCGACAGAGTCCGCTTCAGTTTCATCAACCTGTTTGGCAATCAATGCCTGAACCAAAGGTTCGAATAGCAATCGTGTGCGCTCGCCTTGAAATCGATTAGGCGAAATTTCTTTTGCCAGTTCGCGAATCGCTCGTTTCCATGATTGGCTGGAAACTCGCGCTCGTTGGACGCCACCAAAAACTGCCGTTTTCGGTGAATTCAAATCGTCACGATTTAAACACGCAACGGGTACCGACTGCAAAATGTGAAGTTCTAGATGCTTCATACTTATTTCCTTCGCAATGCGATTCATAGGTCAACCGGCATTAGTAGCAGGAGTCCAAAACCAAACCCCTTGGCACTGCCAATACCGGAAAAATACGTTTGGGAAAAAATGCTGTGTTCCACGACTTTCAAAAAGCCCTTGAACTCAACTCCGCCGTGGTAGGCACTGTGTTTTGAATTTCGAAAGTGTGCCCTAGAAACTGCCCCAATGTCCAACGTTCGATCTTCCATCAAACAAAACCCGCCATCAGTCGCCTTTCGGCTCAACCACGCTCGAAGTTGCTGGGGATCAGTAATTGCAATACGTCTGCCGTGTTTTTTTCGATTTCCTGCCTCGTCGCGTTGAACTAAGCATCTGACCGGATTGGCCTTCAAGCTGAACGCATAGTATCGATGTGATAAGAATGAACTCGCAATTTCTCTGACTTCATACTGCTCGGCTCCGCACCAGTTGGGTCTGACTGGCTGCACGGCTGAAAGTATCCACAGGACGGAACGGTTCTCTAGTTCGTCGATCCTGGTCAAAAACGGTCGCGAACCCGTTGGCTGGTTCGGAAAAAATGCCCAGCTTCGTTGATGCCACCGATAGCTATCGATCAAGCCCAAGTCTTGGATCTGTTCTTGATCAAAACTGATTCGCGAAAGCCAACTCACTTCTCATCCTCCTGAGTAGATTCCGTGCCATCGTCAACCGGATCTTCAATTCGTTTCCAAAACTCCCGTGCCCACTCATTCCTGGTCCGATCGTTCCAAAAACGAAGGTCGATCAATAATTGTTCATAATTAATTCCAATGTCGCACGCTTTCGCCAACATAACCACGCGTAGAACCCGCTGGTGCAGTTCCGTCCCTGCTTCCGACGCCAGAAGATGCATAAACCGCCGTTCTGTGGACCCTAATTGTTTTTCATCTGCTCGCTCTCCTCTCGCCGCTAAAATTCTTCGGCATGTCGTCCCGAGATTCCCGATCGCCTCAAGTGGGTGTGTCGCGAAAAGGCCCGAAATTACGGATTGAGTTTCATCCCCAACATCGCCACCCAGACGAAACAATTCCGGCCAAGCTCGATGCTTTTTGGCAGCGAAGAAGCATTGCGGCCAATCTTGAGTTACGATCCCACTTGTCCTCTGATACGATTGCGTTTGGCCAATGTGATCGAAGCAAACAACGCGGCCAAAAACGAAGACCAGCGGTCCTCGAGCATTCCCATTCAAGCCGCTTTCCTCCGCCATTACGACTTGGATCGCATGCCGGACGATGCTGATGAATGGGCACTCGCGGCGAAGTGGTTGCTGGAATTACCCGATGCGCAGGTCGGCCTAGCTCCCCACGCCACCGTCGCCCGCGACGAAGCTCTCAAAGCCGCCAACCACGCCCTGACCCTCGACCCCCACCACGCAGAAGCCCAGCAACACAAAGCCGCCGCACTGGCCGCCATCAGCGAAAATCACAAGGACTAACCGTTGCGAATTCTCTGTGTCCATCGTGTTTCGTCTTGCGTCATCATGGGCGTTTCACATTTGTGTATCCTAGTTTGGTCAGATCCCAAACTTCTATACGTGTGTCGGCAAGGGTCATGGCCAGGGACTGGAAGTCGTCGGAGATGGTCATCGCCAGAGCCGGTGCGGTGGACGTTTCATGTTTATAGATTTCTTCCCAAGTTGTCGTGTCGAAGATCGTCAGTTGATTGGCCGTCCCCGCTTTTACAACCGCCATCAGGTCTTGGGCCGGGTGAAATTTTGGCTCCAAGAACCGCCCGCCCGCCAACGTGTGTACGAAGGTCTTTGATGCCACGTCCAGGAAAAGAACTCGCTCGACACCGGCCATATCGCTCTGGTAGCTAATCGCGACCAAACTGCCATTGTGACTGAGAGTGACTTTAGACGGAATCTTGGGCAGCTTGATCTCGGCCACGACTTGACGGCAAAGCGAGTCCCGTCGGGAGAAATATCCGCCGTTCGCATGACATCCACGATAGGCGTGCGGACCTCGAAAGTTTTCTCCCAGTCCAACTTCTGCCGCTCCAAGTCCCAGTGGCGAAAGATAAAACCCAGACGACTCTCGTGCCGCAATTCCCAGAGTAGTTTCTTGTCCGCCGCACAGGCCAGATGCAGGCCAACCACACCATGGGATTCGATCGGTCCACCCAGCAGATGAACAAGTATAGTGGCCATATGAGACGTCGAGTTATGTGCGTACAGTTGCCGGCTGCGGCCAGTCGCCACTTGCCGCCGCCTGACCACATAATCGGCAACTTGGGCCTGGGCAAACTCGAAGCTCGAGGTGTCCCAAGGCGACGGATAGCGTTCCAGAACGCCTGTCGCACCCAGGCCGCGACCGAGCGTTTTTCCTGTTTCGCGATTGATCCAGAGTTGGTTGTGGCCGATTACCAAGTGGCGATTCTGATCGGCAAACTGAATCCAACCCGAGGCTGGATACCGATCAGCGAGTGACACGATCTGACGAAAACATCGGGTAGTAGGACAGCGGGAAATCGTCTTTGGCTTTTCCGTCGGAACGAAAGTTCTGCGAAACAGGTGACGTTACGATGACCAGCACAAGCAGCGAAAAGCAGATTGGCCAAATTCGCGGCGATTGCTCGACCACTGGCCCAGAGCCCAGCGTACATGCTCCAGAATCACAAGTTTCCGCTCCGACCGGATCAACCGGTCGGGGGCGGTGCTGAGGTGAGGTTTGATTTTGGGTACAGACCGTGCGGGCTTGCGATCGTGAGCCGTTGCGGTCTCGGTGGAGTTGGTTTGCTAAACAAGCCCGTCCCTCGACCGCTTCCCCGGGGCTGACGTGTGCGTCTTAGTGGTGAATCCTGGGCTCCACCGAGGTGAACTCGGTGGCGGCCCGGTCTATGCCTCGATGACATTCCTTGCGGACGTGTTCGGCCTCTCGACCG
>JAUXWY010000301.1 GCA_030681235.1 Pirellulaceae bacterium
AGCCGGCGGGTGCAGTGAAAACGCTTTTTTCAGCCACTCGCCGGCTGAAGCCGGTACACCAGCGCTCGCTAAACCGTTGCAGCTGAGACTTATCCGACCCGATTATTCCAACAAGCTCTTGTGATTTCGCATCAACAAATAGCTGTCGATCTTGCTGATCAAGTCATACGAAACGCTGACCGCAATCAACAGGCCCGTTCCGCCATAGAAACTGGCAACCATGTAGTTCACGTTGGGGAACAAATAGGTCAAAACAGTCGGAACGACGGCAATCAGACTCAAAAAGGCCGCACCCACAAACGTGACCCGGTGCATGACACGGTCCAAATATTCTTCAGTCCGCTTGCCCGGGCGATGGCCTGGGATAAACGCACCACTTTCCTTCAGGTTATCCGCAATCTCTTTGGGATTGAACATGATTGCCGTCCAAAAGAAACAGAAGAAGAAGATCAACCCAACATTGCACAGATTGTAGAGCAAGTGCCCAGGTTGGAAGGCATTGGCCCACGATTCGAAAAATGGCGAGAACTGTCCAAAGAACTGGAAAATCAAATACGGGAAAATCAACAGTGTTGTCGAGAAAATGATTGGCATCACGCCGGCTTGCAGCATCCGCAGCGGCATGTATTGCTTGGTTCCACCGAATACTCGGCGACCGCGAACGTGCTTGGCGCTTTGGGTCGGAATCCGTCGTTGCGACTGCATGACGTACACGGTCGAAGCCACGACAGTGATAAACAGGAAAGCCAGGACCAACAGCAATTCGATTCCAACCTTCGACGAATCGAATCCGTTAAGTCTTAGCTCGGCATCGCCGATCAAACTTCCCAAGGCACCGGGCATCGAGGCCAAAATGCCTCCCATGATCAATAAACTGATCCCGTTGCCAATGCCGTATTCGTCGATCTGCTCGCCAAGCCACATTAAGAAAACGCTGCCGGAGGTCATGATCAAGACCGCCACAATTTGCCATCCCAGCATCAGGTGACCGTCGGACTCAAACTCGGAGGCCGTTAAATTCGCGCCGCCTCCCTGATCCGCCATCAAATACATACGGACATAGAGGAAGCTCTGGACAAAACACAATATCACCGTGACATATCGCGTGTAGTCGTTGATCTTCTTGCGACCCGACTCACCCTCCTTTCGCAATTCCACCAACGGCTGGTAGACGTTGCTGAGGAGTTGGAACATGATCGATGCCGAAATGTATGGCATGATCCCCAGCCCGAAAATCGTCGCTTGGCTCAGCTGACTCGCACTTAAAACCTGGACGGTTTCCAACAGGGCAGTCAGACCGCCCGTGTTATTTCGCGAGCCTTCCATGGCCTGAATGTCAACAACCGGCAAATAGATCGTCCAGCCGATCCGAAAAATCGCCAGCAAGAAAAGTGTCAGAAAAATCTTTTGCCGCAGCTCAGGAATCGAGAAGACGGTACGAAGTTTTTCTAACATAGCTTTCTATCTCCAACCTATACGCCGGGACGTCCTTGTCACATGTGTGGCAACCAATGCCAGGACAGGATTATTTCTTGGCGCTGCGTTGCTTGTTCTTGACCACCGGAGCTGGACCAGGAAGGACCGTAACGGATCCGCCAGCCTGTTCGATTTTCGCCTTGGCAGTGGCGCTGAATTGATGAGCTGTAACGTTCAGGGCCTTGGTCAATTCGCCTGTGCCCAATATTTTCAATTGGTCAAACGTTCGCTTCGCCAAGTTACGGCCTTGCAACGTTTGAATGTTGACTTCGTCACCAGCCGAAAACTCGCGCTCCAAATCGCGAATATTGACCGAAGCCACCACATCGGCAAACGAGTTGGTAAAACCGCGTTTGGGAATACGACGGAACAGAGGCATTGTACCGCCTTGGAACACGACCGATTGTCCACGCCCAGGTCGAGACCTTTGTCCCTTGTGACCCCGACCGCCAGTCTTGCCTTGGCCAGATCCGGGACCTCGGCCCAATCGTTTCCGAGGCCGACTTCCAGTTATTCCTACGTTGACTTCATTCAAATTCATGACAAGGAAACTCCACGCAATTGTTCGATCGTTTCGCGGGTTCGCAGTTGAGTCAATGCCGCTAAAGTGGCTTTGACAACCGTGACCGGGTTCGTGCTGCCCAAATTCTTGGTCAAAACGTTGTGCAGGCCAGCCGCTTCGCATACCGCACGCACGGCCGCGCCAGCGATGATACCTGTACCAGGACCAGCGGGGAGGAGCAAAACGGTTGAGGCACCATAAGAGCCTTGAACCGCATGCGGAATTGTGCCCTCAATGACTGGGAACTTTTGCATGCGGCGAGCCGCTTGTTTGTTTCCCTTTTCAACACTTGGCGGCACCTCGTTGGCCTTACCGTAACCGACGCCAACACGTCCGTTTCCGTCGCCAACGACCACGCAGGCGGCAAAGCTAAACCGACGACCACCTTTGACCACGGAAGCGCATCGCTTGATTTTGACTACATTTTCGATCAGTTGATCGTTGCTTCGACTGTCTGCCACAGAATGGCTCCCTACTCAAATTCGTCTCGAAATCGTACCAAATTAAAACTGCAAACCGACTTCGCGAGCCGCGTTGGCGATTTCCGCCACACGACCGTGAAAGCGGAACTGACCACGGTCAAAACGGCATCGCTCGATGCCCGCCGCCAAGGCTCGTTTGCCCAAAATCTCGCCAATCTTCTTGGCTGCTTCGCAATTCCCGCCGTACGGAACTTCAGCCTTGAAGGCCTTTTCCTGAGTACTGGCCGACGCCAACGTCTTACCCGACTCATCGTCGATCAATTGGCACATCAGATGCCGACTGCTACGGAAAACCGATAGGCGAGGAACGTTGCTGCAGCCTCGCAGTTTTTTCCGGACGCGATTTTGCCGACGCCATCGCCGCAAATTTTTGATTTTGACCGCTTTCACAGCATCACCTTACTGACAATCCACCATCGAAATCGCGATTCACCTGAATCGCCGGTTTCGCTTGATTCAAAAACTACCCACCGACACTACGACTTGGCTGACTTACCAGCCTTCAACTTGATCACTTCGCCCTGGTACCGAATTCCCTTGCCTTTGTAGGGCTCAGGCTTTTTCAAAGATCGAACCGCGGCCGCAAACTCGCCCACAGCCTGCTTGTCGCAACCCTTGACCAACACGTGCGTTTGGTCGGGACACGTCACCGTGAGCCCCGCCGGCACTTTCTTCTTCAATTCATTGGCAAACCCAACTCGCAAGGTTAGTTCGTCGCCCTTCAGCGAACAGACATAACCCACGCCTTGCAGTTCCAACTTCTTTTCATAGCCGCTCTTTACACCGATGATCATATTGTTGATCAACGCACGGGTCAAACCGTGAAATGCTCGAGCCGAGCGTCCTTCAATGGCCTTGACCTGCAAGGCCTTGCCGTCAGCGTCAACTTCCACGCTAACTTCTGGCCGCAAAGTATATCGCAGCGTCCCTTGCGGGCCAGCCACCTCGATTTCGCGGCCTTGAAGGTGGACCTTCACGCCATCCAGAACCGAGACAACCTTATTTCCAATTCGTGACATTTCCGAACTCTTTCGCACGCACTGTGAAAAACAGACGACCTGTAAAAACAGACGACCTGTGAAACCAGACTACCAAACTTCACACAGGACTTCGCCACCAACTTTGTGTTGGCGCGCTTCACGGTCGCTGATCACACCGTGGCTCGTGCTCAACACACGAATTCCCAGTCCGCCCAAAACCGGCCGCAAATCCTTGGCGTGGAAATAAATCCGACGTCCAGGGCAGCTGACCCGCTTCACCTTTTGAATCACTTTTTCTCCGCTCGGGCCGTATTTCAGCTCGATACGTAAGACCGAGACTGGCTTTTCATCCAGAACCGCAAAGTCCCAAATGTAGCCTTCTCGCTTCAATACTTCGGCGACACCGCGTTTCACTTTCGAGACCGGCATATCGACAAAGGACTTCTCAACGTTTACCGCGTTGCGAATTCGGGTCAACATGTCCGCAATTGGATCAGTCATCATGGTTGCTAAATCCTCAATCCTACCAGCTTGCCTTGCGAACACCAGGAATCAGGCCATTGTCGGCCAGCTTCCGGAAACAGATCCGGCAAATGCCGAACTTCCGGTAAACGGCACGCGGACGGCCGCACATCTTGCACCGATTTTCACTCCGTGCCGAAAACTTCGGCTTGCGCATGGCCTTGGCTATTTTCGCTTTACTCGCCACGAATAATCACCTAATAAAAGTTGACCCGACCCCTAAAAATCAATCCCACTCCTGCCCAACTCTATAAGAGCCGACCGGCTTACTCCGCTCCGGCTCCAACCTTGCCCGACTCCGGTTTGCGGCGACGGAACGGAATTCCAAACTGCTCCAGCAACAAACGACCCTCGACATCATTACGGGCCGACGTCACCAAGCAAATATTCATGCCCTGTTTCCGCGTGAACTTGTCCGGATTCAACTCGGGGAACACCAAGTACTCCGTCAAGCTCATGCTATAATTTCCATTGCCGTCAAACGCTTTTTCGCTGACGCCGCGAAAGTCGCGGACCCGCGGCAAAACAAACGTGATCAAGCGATCCAAAAACTCGTACATGCGGTTGCCACGCAATGTGACTTTGACGCCAATCGGCATGCCCTGCCGCAACCGAAAGTTCGCAATGCTCTGCCGAGCCAACGTGACCATCGCTTTTTGACCAGCGATCAAGGTCATGGCCGCTTGTGCATCTTCGATATTCTTCTTATCCGTCACAGCGCTGCCCACGCCCATGTTGATAATGATCTTGTCGAGCTTCGGCAACGACATCAGGTTCGCGCGACCGGTCTGTTCACGCAAGACCGGAACAATCGATTCCCGGTACAGCGTTCGCAAGCGAGCTTCGTAATTCTCTGGTAGTTCCGCCATTTCAAATCACCTCGTTCGCCAGGCTAACAATTTTCATGAACTTGCGAGCTCGCAACTCTCGGGCAACGGCCCCGAAAATACGAGTTCCGCGGGGGTTGCCATCTTTATCGATAATGACCGCCGCATTCGCGTCGAAGCGAATGTAGCTTCCATCTTCCCGACGAGTCGGTTGTTTGGTTCGAACCACCACGGCCCGCACCACTTGCTTCTTCTTGACATCACTGCCCGCGATGACGGCCTTCACGCTGCAAATAATTACATCGCCAATACCAGCATAGCGGCGTCGGGTTCCACCCAAAACCTTGATGCACATCAATTCTTTCGCGCCGGTGTTGTCAGCAACCGCCAAGCGAGTTTCCTGTTGAATCATTGGTGGGCCTCGACTTCTTTATGATCTTCCTTCTGATGACGGCGAACTTCTTTCAAAGCTGCTACGTCAACGGCGGTGCTCTTTTCAACGATCCGGACCAATGCCCATCGCTTCAATCGCGACAGTGGTCGGGATTCAATAATCTCAACCTTGTCGCCGACACCGGCTTCGTTGTTTTCGTCGTGCACGTAGCATTTGCTCCGCGAACGAACGTATTTCTTGTACTTCTTGTCCATCACCATACGACGGATTTCGACGACCAACGTCTTATTCATCTTATTGCTGGTGACCACACCGGTCGACACTCGCTTTGGCATCGTCAGTCATTACCCTATGTTTAAGAACCTACATTGCCCTACGTACATCATAACCCACGACACTGCCGCACCCGAGGCCGGCTGACTATTTCGCACTGCCCACTCGCTGACTCTGAACCGTCTTGATCTGAGCGATCAATTTCCGGTTCCGGTTCAACTCGCTCGGGACGTCCAAACGGTCAGTCTGGGCCTTGACTCGCAACCAAAACAGAGCCTTGGTTGTATCATCTAGAGCATCAGCCAACTGGTCGTCGTTCATTTCACGCAGCTGGGAAACTGTTAACTTTTCCATGGCTTACTCCGATTCACCCGAACCAATTTTCGTTTGTTTGCCTACCATCCGAACCCGCATCGGCATCTTATGAGCCAAGCGAGCCAGACAGATTTTAGCCTGTTGTTCTGTCACGCCACTCAACTCGTACAGCACTGTGCCGGGTCGAATGTTGGCCACCCAAAACTCAGGTTCGCCCTTGCCTTTACCCATTCGAGTTTCCAACGGACGGGACGTGACCGACCGATGCGGAAATACTCGTATGAATAGCCGACCACCGGCACCGCGAACGTACTGCTGAGCGGCAATACGACCGGCTTCAATGGTCTGTGCTTTTAACCACGCAGGCTCTAATGCCTGCAGCCCGAAATCTCCAAAGACGACGCGATTACCGCGCGAGGCATCACCTCTTATACGACCTCTTTGGACCTTTCGATGCTTTATTCGTCGAGGCATCAGCGCCATCTTCGTTCTCTCCGTACATGCCTTGGTTGACCCACACCTGAACTCCCAAATTCCCTTGCGGCGTCGATGCTTCCGCGAAACCGTAATCGATCTTCGCTCGCAAAGTGCTCAAAGGGATGGAGCCCACGTTTGATTTTTCACGCCGTGCCATTTCGGCACCGCCCAGTCTGCCCGCCAATTGAATTTTGATGCCCTTAGCCCCGGCCTTCATGGTTTCTTCCATCGCTTGCTTCATCGTACGACGAAAGCTGGAGCGACGTGCCAATTGCTCGGCAATCTTCTCGGCCACCAATTGAGCCTGCAAGTCGGCTCGCTTGATTTCTTCGATTCGCAAATTCACCCGCCGTCCGATCAGGTTCTGAATCTCGGTCTGCAAGACCTCGACTTCTTGGCCTTTTTTGCCAATGATCAAACCCGGACGGGCCACAAACAATATCACCCGAACTTCGTCGCGAGTCCGGTCGATTTCGATGCGATCAATGCCCGCTGCTGCGTAGTTCTTGGTCGGGTGCTTCTTGACGAACCCCCGGATTTTCATGTCCTCCATCAACAAGGTGGCAAACTCTTGCTTCGGAGCATACCAGCGACTCTTCCAACCTGTGGTTACACCAGTTCGAAAAGCGATTGGATTGACCTTTTGACCCATCTGTTAATCCTTATACTTCTTCCAATGTCACCGAAATGTGGCTCGAACGCTTCTTGATCAAGTGGGACATGCCCCGCCCACCTGGCCGCATCCGCTTGAACATCGGTCCGCCATCCACTCGCGCATCGGAGATGATCAGATCTCCAACCGAAACTCGTCGCCCTTTGTTTTGATCCAAATCGGTTGCGTTGCCCAATGCCGACTTGATCACTTCTTCCAAAAACCGAGCCCCGCGATGCGGCTGATATCGCAAAATAGCCAAGGCTTCATCCACGAACTTGCCCCGAATCAAGTCCGCCACCGGCCGCATTTTGCGAGCACTAATTCGTGCACCTTTATACATTGCTGTAAACATTAGCTTTCCCTTACTTGGCTGCCGACTTCTTGGCGCCGCTGTGACCTCGGAATGTGCGCGTCAAGACAAACTCACCCAACTTGTGCCCAACCATATCCTCGGTCACATAAACCTTGATGTGTGCCTTGCCGTTGTGAACCATAAATGTATGACCCACAAATTCAGGAACAATCGTGCACGACCGAGCCCAAGTCTTGATAGGTTCGTGACGTCCAGCCGCTTCCAACTTCATCACCTTCTGATACAAGCTGTCGACGACGTAAGGACCTTTCTTACCGGATCTGCTCATTGTTCAAACCATTTGCCTTGACGAAACCAACTGAACCACATTGCCCGACGCTGATTGAACTGATCACTCACCCCAATTCAACTGGATTACTTCAACTTCAAGAGGCCATACCGGCGACTGCGACGTCGACGAATGATCGAAGAGTTGCTGGACTTTTGAGGCTTCCGAGTCGAACCGCCCTTGGCCGACTTGCCTTGTGGGCTAACCGGATGTCGACCACCTTTGGTACGGCCTTCACCACCACCGTGGGGATGGTCGATAGGATTCATCGCCGTTCCGCGAACGGTCGGCCGAATACCCATCCAACGTTTCCGACCCGCTTTACCCAAAACCACCTTCGAGTGATCAGGATTGCTCACCTGGCCAATCGTGGCCCGGCAATTTCCCGGCACACGCCGAATTTCGCCGCTGGGCAGCTGCAGCTGAGCCCATCCCGCTTCGCGAGCCATCAATACGGCACTGACACCCGCACCACGGCACATCGAAGCACCCTGACCGGGCCGAAGTTCAATCGAGTGGACATTGGCACCGGCCGGGATCTTGTTCATTGGCAAGCAATTGCCGACGGTCGCCGGAGCGTCCTCGCCGTTCATCAAAACGTCGCCCGCCTTCACTCCATCCGACGCAATCACATAGGATTTTGTGCCATCGGCATAATGCAACAGCGCCAACCGAGCTCCGCGATTCGGATCGTACTGAATCGAGTCAACCCGAGCAGCCATCCCATCTTTATTGCGGCGGAAGTCGATCAAACGGTACTGTTGTTTGTGACCACCACCTCGATGTCGAGCCGTAATCTTGCCCTGGTTGTTCCGCCCGCCCTTTTTAGGCTTAGGCAACAACAGGCTTTTTTCTGGCTTGGCGCCGGGAGTCAACTCAGCAAAATCGCTGACGCTGGCATTTCGTCGCCCAGGTGAAATCGGCTTGTAGATTCGAATTCCCATTGCACTTCGCTTCCTTAACCGCCCCGAATCGCGTTACAGTCTCGCTTGCTGCAACCTCTGTCAATCAACCCCACCCCAACGACTGCCCCAAATTCAATTCGACCTACGAGAACAACTCGATTCGGTCATCACCTGCCAAGGTAACGACCGCTCGCTTCCAGTTCTTCGTACGTCCATCGTACTGACGATATCGCTTTGGCTTGCCCTTGCGGTTTTGAACCGCAACCTTAGCCACCTTGACCTTGAACAACCGTTCAATGGCGCGGCGAATATCATCTTTGTTAGCCACCAAGCTAACCGCAAACGAATACTTGTTCAGTGATTCGCTCAACTCCACGCTTTTCTCGGTCACCAACGGACGGAGAATTACCTGGTACGGCTCCAGCGTCAGGCTGGTCTTGTTCTTGTCGATCTGTCGCTGTAATGCTGGCTTCGCCATGCCTTCACCTTTTTAGTTCGCTCAGTCCATCTGCCGACCTGAGCCACACCCAAACCCCGAAACCTAAACAGCCGCCAAAGCCTTGACCTTGGCTTGAATATCCGCCACGGACTTGGCTTTGAACTCATCCAAAGCGGCCTTGTCGACGATGATATTCTTGACTCGCAACACCGCATAGGCATTCAAGTCATCTGACGACATCACAGTGACACCTGCAATGTTGCGGCCGCTCTTGTAGACCAAGGGCCGATGCCCGTTCGTCGCCACAAGAGCGGTTTGGCCGGTCACTCCGATTGCCGACAGCAACCCAGCCATGACCTTGGTCTTCGCTTCTGTGCAATCCAATCCATCAACAACCGTCACTTTGCCGGCAACGATCTTGCTGGCTACGGCCATCCGCAGTGCCAACCGAACCGCCTTCTTAGGCAAGCGATACGAAAAATCTCGGGGAGAGAGGGCCTTCATGTGCCCACCACCTCGGCGGATACCACTGCGACGTGAACCCGCCCGAGCATTACCCGTACCTTTTTGCTTGTACATCTTCTTGGTGGTACCAGCGACGCCCGACCGCGTCTTCGTTTGCTTGGTGCCCTGTCGCAAACAAGCTTGGTACATAACCACGACATCATGCAACAATTGCTTGTTGATCGAATTCACCAAGTCCGAGCTGGCAATTTCGTACTGCCCGACTTGTTTACCCGACATGTTGAATACTGGCAACGATGACATTTTTCGTTCCGCTAAAACTTCCGCCACAAAACCCCTAACACCCACCCCCACTCAGGCCAGCCCAAATCAAACGATGTTGGTTGCCTTCACGATCACGTACCCACCTGCCGGCCCCGGCACCGCACCGCGAATCAACAATAGATTGTTGTCGGCATCGACGCGAACCAATTTCAAGTTCCGAGAAGTCACTTGCTTGCCACCGTAGCGACCAGCCATCTTGTGGCCCTTCATCACGCGAGCTGGAAAGGTGTTCTGACCCGTCGAACCAGGATAGCGATGACACTTCTTCACACCGTGAGTCGCTCGTTGACCGGAGAAATTGTGACGTTTCATCACACCGGCGTAACCACGGCCTTTATTGATGCCGGTGACGTCAACCGACGCGACCCCATCCAAGTGCGAAGCCTTCAGAACTTGACCCACATGAAGATCACCAACCGCACCGCGAATTTCTCGCACAAACTTTTGCGGTTCGCAGCCAGCCTTTTCTGGAACCGTTTGTCCATTGGCCTTCAAAGCGATACTTCGCTTGCTCTTGATATCGGCCACATGCCCACGCTCGGCGCGAGTCGCTTGACTACCGCGACTTCGCGAACGCCCCTCTGCCGGACGTTTCTTTTCGTCAAAACCCAATTGAACTGCCTCGTAACCATCTCGCTGCAGTGAACGCAATTGCAAGACGTGGCAGGGACCGGCTTCGACCACGGTCACTGGAACAGCCTCACCATTCGGTAAGTAAATTTGCGTCATCCCGACCTTACGGCCGAGTATTCCCTTGCTCATCTTTGTTCACTTTCTTGCAAAATGGCTTCGTCTCACAGGATACAAAGCGAAGGCCTACTGCGGCCAACACTTAGATTACCTCCGAAACTTCCATTCCATACGCATTTTCCAGTGACCTGCTTGCCTCGGCCGCTGAGACCCGATGTCCCAAGCAACTTAGCCAGCGAAAACCACCACTAGCTCAACTTACCCCGCCTGCCCTGAAATTACTTCCCCGTCGTTACTACTTCGACGTGGCCTTGATTTTGATCTCGACACCTGCCGGCAAACTCAGCTTATTCAAGGCTTCGATCGTCTTGGCCGAAGCCTGCACGATATCGATCAAACGCTTGTGAGTTCGCACTTCATATTGTTGACGTGCTTTCTTATCGATGAACGGACCACTGATCACCGTGTATCGCTCAACCCGAGTCGGCAACGGAATCGGCCCGTGCACTTCCGAGTGAGTTCGCTTGGCAGTGTCCACGATTTCTTGGGCACTCTGGTCCAAAACCGAGTGATCAAACGCTTCCATCCGAATTCGAATTACTTCGTGAACAGCAGCCACTTACGCCGTCTCCTCAAAATCGTTCCGCCTGCCCGCATCCAAGCCAATATCACCAACCACCCCGAATCACCAACCACCCCGAATCACCAACCAGCCCGAATCACCAACCAGCCCGAATCATTGACGAACCTGGACCAATATGGCGGTGGACGGGAACCAAAATCCAAGTTTGGTCAACCGCACCTGTGTACCTGCCCAATATACCTGTCCAACTTTTGCGCAACCGGCCCGGATCGCAACGCCCAACATCAGCATTCAAGCAAATATGCCTGAACCAAGTCCGGTTATTCACGGCTCTTAGGCAGATAAAATCGCCCATGGCCAAGAAGTATTCGGTAGTGGAGAGGAAGGAGTTTACACCCTCCGCCCGCAACCTGTCAACCGCCAAAAGAGCTTTTTGACTCGGAGAGTTCGGTTTTTCGTCGTTTTCGAGATTCGTGCTTTAGCTCAGCCGTCCCGGTACGTTAAAATCAACACGGCAGTCCATCGCCAATCCACCTCCGGGTCTCTATGATTTGCTTGTTCGTACATGCCACCGGAAGTTGATCTGATGCGATTTGCAATTTGTAACGAGACGTTCCAGAACTGGGAATTCGTCGACCAGTGCCGTAGGGCCGCTGAACTTGGCTACCAAGCCCTCGAAATCGCCCCATTTACCCTAGCTTCATCAGCCGACCAAGTTTCCGCGCCACAAAGAGCCATCTTGAAAGATACCGCCCAAGACTTTGGGCTGGAAATTATCGGTTTGCACTGGCTCTTGGCGGGTACCCAAGGGCTCTATTTGACCAGTCCCGACCCACAGGTCACCGACCGAACCGAGGCCTATTTTCACACCCTAATCGACCTGTGCCGAGACTTGGGTGGGCACGTGATGGTTTTGGGGTCGCCCAAACAGCGAAACTTGCTGCCCGGCGTCAGTCATCGGCAAGCGACCGAACTGGCTGCCTCCCTGTTGCGGCGACTAACAGCTCACTTGAGCGATGCCGGCGTCACTTTGGCGATCGAACCACTGGGACCTGAAGAAGGCGATTTCCTCAACACGGCGCAGTCGGCCGTGGACCTGATCCAGATCGTGGATTCTCCGGCCGTGCGATTGCATTTGGACGTCAAAGCCATGTCCACTGATGTCGAACCATTCGAGACTCTCATCCGCCGCCACGCTCCGTGGTTGCAACATTTTCACGCCAACGACCCCAACCGCCAAGGTCCGGGCATGGGCGACGTGGACTTCGTCCCGATTCTTCGAGCGCTCCAAGATATCGGCTACACCGGGTGGGTCAGTGTCGAGGTCTTCGATTACAGTCCAGGACCCGATGCATTGGCCAGCCGAAGCATTCAATACCTCCGCGAAACGGTCGCTAAATTATGACCAACTCCCCATCACCCCTGGCGGAACGATTGCCCCAATCTGCGCCGGAGTTGTTGGCGCCGGCCGGCAATCTGTTGTGTGCTCGAGCAGCGGTGGAAAACGGAGCCGATGCCGTGTATTTCGGGCTGGAGGCGGGCTTCAACGCACGAGCTCGAGCCGAGAACATCACGCTGGAACAACTCCCGGCGTTGATGTCGATGTTGCATCAGCGGAACGTCAAGGGCTACGTGACGCTCAATACATTGGCGTTCACCGACGAACTGCCGCGACTCGAGCAGTACGTTCAGCGACTCGTTGCCGAGGGGGTCGATGCCGTCTTGGTCCAAGACGTCGGTGTCGCAAGACTGGTCCGGGAAGTCTCGCCTGATATCGAGATCCACGCCAGCACGCAAATGACGCTGACCCACGCCGACGCCATCGAGTTGGTCGCGACCGAATTGCACTTGTCCCGAGTCGTGTTGGCTCGCGAACTCTCCATCGCGGAAATCAAGAAGATCCAACAACGCACCAGCGTGCCGCTGGAAGTCTTTGTACATGGAGCGTTGTGCGTGGCCTACAGCGGCCAATGCCTGACCAGCGAATCGCTGGGCGGACGCAGCGCGAATCGCGGCCAATGTGCTCAAGCGTGTCGCTTGCCCTACGACTTGGTTTGTGATGGCGCCGTG
>JAUXWY010000310.1 GCA_030681235.1 Pirellulaceae bacterium
CCACACCATTCCTCTGCCCAGATTCCTTTGCCAACCATCGGCCTGAGACGCAGATTATTGGCAAGGGAATTTGGGCACGGGAATTCCGAACACTGACATCAAACACTCCCACACCATTTCTCTGCCCAGATTCCTTTGCCAACCATCGGCCTGGGCCACGAACTTGTAGCGTTTTGGGCCGTCACCCGAATTGGTGCCAAAAATTTGGCTTTCGGGTCTTGACTTTCGCTAAAATGCCAAAATAATGGCACATCAATGGCCCGATCGTTGGATTTGGCGGGTCGTGTTTGTGGATCGTTGCTACTGGGAGAAACTTGCTGATGGTGCCCGACGAAGACCTGAGCCGCCGCGAGCGACAGATCATGCAAGTCATTTACTCGCGCGGCCAAGCGACGGCCAAACAAATCGAAGCCGAGATCTCCGACCCACCCACGCGGACCGCGATCCGTACGATGCTCACGATTCTGGTCGAAAAGAACGTGCTGCGATTCCACAAAGAAGGACGTGAATACGTATACGCTCCGGCTCGTTCGCCGGAAAAAACTCGACGTGGGGCCCTAAGATCGGTGATGTCGGTTTTTTTTGGAGACTCGATCGAATCGCTACTCGCGTCACATCTCTCCGACCCCCATTCCAAAGTCGATGACAAGACACTCAAGCGACTCGAAAAAATGATTCGCGAAGTGCGACAACGGGAGGATCAACCATGAACGATCACGGAATTGTGAACTCTGATGTCGTCGTGTCGTCACCACTGTTTTGGGATGGATTCACGCCGCTGGAGATTTCTGTCGGATTTTTGTTTGTCAAGCTAACGCTGGTCGTTGGCGCGGCTTTGCTGTTGCGAATGTTGCTTGTCGGTCGCGCGTCCGCTTCGGTTCGTCATGCGGTACTGACCGCTGGGCTTATGACATTGCCCATAGTCGCTCTATTTCACTTTTCCGGAATTACGTGGAATTTGCCCGGCTTGAAAACTTACTCGGTCGATCAATCCGAACTGCCAAACGCGGCCAACGTCGCAACGTTCGTTCCATCAGAACCAGGGATCGACGGAGTGCGTTCGGGCGTTACATCAACTTGGACAAACACACAAGCCAACCCGTTTGCAATCGACGATAAGGCAACCACAAAGATATCGAGCAACTCGGGTGAACTTAGACAAGCGATTAGCTCGACATGCTTCTGCGCCGTCTCGCCCAAGGAAGTTGCCGATGTTGCCGTATTCCCAGCCGCTACTTTCGAGTTTCCAGAAAACGCGAGTCAGGCGCGCGATTCAACTCCACGGAAGGCAAGCCAGGAGAACCAAAAGGCCGCTTCGAATTCGATTGTTAACTGGATGGCTGAATATAGGTCGTGGATCTATTATGCTGTCCTCGCCTTATGGGGAATGATCAGCACGCTCCTCTTGGCTCGGCTCGCCATGGCGTGGTTGGCTATCAACCGGCAACTATCAATGTCGACAGACTTACGCGAGCACCCGGTTTCATTTGACCGAGACAACACGGACCTGATCGCTTCATTACACCAAAAGGGAATCTTGATTCGAGTCTTGCAGGGCAACCGCAACGCGCCCAGCGCGATTGGCTTGGTTCGGCCCACGATCTTGTTGCCGGAGTCGTGCGTGCAATGGACGAACGTTCATTGGCGAAGTGTTTTACTGCACGAGTCGGCTCACTTGCAGCGGTTGGATTGCTGGACCAATCTGTTGGGTCGAATGATACACGCGGCTTTGTGGTGGCATCCGTTGGTCCCGGCACTCGTAAGTGCCTTGCGAGTCGACAGCGAACAGGCGTGTGACGACCAGGTGCTGAGGTCGGGCGTCAACCGAGCCGACTATGCAGATGCACTGTTGGACTTTGCCAGCTCCCGAAACAGCCATAACCTCGGTATCGCCGCCATCGGGATGGTCGGCATTCATCCAATTGAATCACGGATTTCCTCGATCCTCTCGCATCGCAGCATCCGTCAACCATTGGCGAGAACTCATGCGGTGGCATTAATGATTGTCGCGACGTTCGCGGCCATGTTGTTGGCCGCCCTGCAAGTGGGAATTGCTGATCGGTTGGAGCCGGTGACCATACAGCCCATCGAGTCGATAACCAATTCACGGCTCGTGCAATCGGACACGTCTTTGGCGTGCCCAGAAGCCGATACCACTCCGTTCGACCCATCTAATGGCACAAGCCAAGACGCAGCCACCGCCTTCAAGTGGGAATTCTTGCTCCGCAACGGAGGGCACGATTGGACTCGCACCCAGGGTTCGTTTCAGGTGGTGATCGAAACGGAATTTGGTTCGGTCTCGGTCAACTCCGATAGTCTGCTGTCGCTTAGTCAGTCGACCGATCGGAAGAACCACTTTTTAGTGCGCACGGTCCATGGTGGCGAATTTGTGGGGAAACTGGCGTCACAATTTGAGTTGGTCGAGGACTCGCGCCAGTCGCTTCAGCGCGTCTTGCGCAATGTCGGTTCTATGGCTTCAACCGACAAAGTGAATGAATCAGCAACGACTATCGATCCGTACGAGCCGAACTTTTCGCTGCGCGGCATCCGAGACGCACGGATGGTACCGGGCCAAATCACCAGCGGCGTTTCGGTATCTGGTCTCGGTTGGCATGTTCGCTTGCCCAGCCACGCGGCGAAGAATCCCGACCAACGCTGGCCCACGTTAGTCGTTTTGCATCAACAAGAATCCAACGGGCTACAGTACCTCCGGAAGATCGAAACGGTTTGGCCCGAATTGGCCGAGCGATATATTCTGGTCGGCATTGATGGCGAATTGCGAGCCGAATTCGACAGCGATCGCAATCCCAGACACAGCTATAGTTTTATCAATTTTGCGGGCAACAGCGATTTGTACACCGGTTTTCCCGGCACCGATCGAGAAAGCCCGGCGCTGGTTGCTGAAACTTTGGGCGAGCTGCGAAAGACGCTCCCTACCGATCGAATTCTTCTCGCCGGGCACCACGATGGAGCGTGCGTCGCATTGTCTGTGCTGATGAATTATCCCGAGACGATCGACGGCGCTGTGTTGATGTCTGTCGCGATGATCATTCAGAACGAGCCCACGGCTTTTACAAATGAAGCTCGTCGCCGTCAGCAGCGTGAGCGACCGTTAGTACTCGTTCATGCGCGCCGCCACGCTGCGGAATCACTGGCCGCTTGGAATGCCTTGCAAAACGACTCGTTCGAGCGCGCGAAATTGATCGAGATCGAAGAGGGCGAACCTGGTTTCACGAACCTGGCGCTCGACCAAGCCGTGGAATGGCTGGAGTCCAACTGACTCGGAATGCGACCTGCGCAATGCCCCAATTCGGACCGATGTTGTGATCGGTCGAACCTTGATTGAAACGGAGCCAATGGGATGAGACGAATTCTTGAATTTGCACTGTGTTTGCTGGTTCTCTCAACTTCTTGGGGAACTTCGTGGTCCTGTCCTGCGACCGTTTTTTCACAGACCGCTGAGATCGCGGGCCAGTGGATTACGGATCGCGGTGCGGTCACGATCACCATTTCCAACGAAAGTGTGAGCGGAACGTTTGCCGGCGGCGGAACATTGCGTGGCACCAAGAAAGGCGATGTGTACGAGGTCCAATGCGAACGCCCCAACCAGAACCAAACTTGGACGGGCACTATCGAACTTGATGCACAGGGTTCGTCGTTTAAGGGGCAAACGACCGAAAACGGTGCGACCGGGACTTGGAAAGGCTGGAAACGAGACGCCACCGCAACAACCGGTGAAACGATCGATGCTTCGGGTTACTGGCTGACGAACTGGGGAGCAATGCACTTGGAACAAACTGGCAACTCGGTCAAAGGTTTTTTTTCCTCAGCTCGTTGGGGTAGTGTCGAGGGCACGGTAGAAGGTCGAAAGCTGTCGTTAAACTGGAGGCGTTTTAGTTTTTCCGGCAAAGCGGAACTCGAGGTCTCGTCGGATGGCTCGCGAATTTTTGGGCTGGATACCGGTGAAAACGGAACAGCCTGGTTTGGAATCCGCCCGACAGGTTTCGCGAAACACGCCGAGCCCAAGGCGGGTGAAATCGTAAAAGGAATTGCCAACAATGGCATGTTGTATTTCTTGCGCATGCCTGATGGTTGGAAAGCCGGTGATTCAGTCGACGTGGTCGTGTTGCTGCATGGCAGCAATTGGACAACGGCTGGAATGGTGTTTGTGACGAACACAAATTCGCCGGAAATAGGAAAGAAGTTCGCGATCCTGGGCCTGCAAGGCGAACAATGGGCTAAACGGAGCGACGTCGATGATTTGCGGTTCAACTACACCTACGTGAATTGGGTTGGGCGCAGCACTTACGGTGGCTTCCCGGGAACGGACCGCGAAAGCCCCTATTTGGTCGCCGAAGTCTTGGATGAATTGGAGGAACAGTACCAACTGAAACGCATCTTCTTGGGTGGGCATTCCCAAGGCGGATTTTTGTCGTACGTCATGCACATGAACTTTCCCGAGAAATTGGCAGGAACCTTTCCAATCGCCGGTGGACTAATTTTTCAAGCGGAGCCCGATGCCTTTGACAACGAAGCGTTGAAGGCGGAGCAACGCGAAACGCCGATGGCGATTATCCATGGCAAGAACGACAACGTCGTGGAGTTTTCCATGGGCGAATACGCGTACAACAATTTTGTGCAACGTGGCTTCGGCAAAGTCAAATTGATCGCACCCAATTTGGGACATCCTTACGACTTCTTGCCGGTTGCGGAAGCCATCGAATACCTGGATGCCTTGTCCACCGAGGACAAACTGCTTTTGTTGGAATTTGCCAAAAAACAAGTCACGAAGAAGAATTGGCGCGACGTTGGCAATGCCGTGTCCCGGGCCAAGGAAATTGATGGCGGCCCCGAGTTCGGCGAGATCTGGCAGAAGTTGCAAGAAGCCGCCAAGAAGGATGCCGCAAAACTATTAAAAGAGATCGAACGCAATGCCAATAATAAATGGGTCGACAAGTACTATGAATACGAATTCCACTTCCGCAATGCGGATGCCGCCCAGCCGATCATGGAAGCGTTTGAGGCCCTGCGAGAACGACACCGTGAGCCCGCTGACGACCTCATGAAGCAAGCGCGCGAGGCCTTTCAAAACAACAACCGCGCCAACGGCTATCAACTTTACGAGCGAATCGTGAACGAATATTATGCCTCGGTTCACTTCACAACCGTACGTAGTGCTCTCAAAAACCGTAGGTAACGCGGTTGGTCGTTGAGTGAGTAACTGTGGACATGGAGTAATGTGGAGCGAGTCGGCCTGACAGCTCTAAATCGATCGAGGTAAATGATGTTTGTGATCCATGCTCTGTTCGTCGTTATTCTGCTCGTGCCCTCGAACGTGGCGTGGCAAACACCTTCGACCCAAGAATCAGCAGACTCTTCTGTTGCACACCAAGATGAGACTTTTACGGTTTCCAATGGTGCCGAACCGATCGAAGTGGTCGTCAGTACTGATCCCGAGAAAATTGCCCAACAGACTCAACGGTGGGAACAGGTCCGGGACTCGATTGAGAGTTCGGTTCGACTGGCCGTCGATGGCGATCCTTCAGAAATTCGCTCGTTTACTCACTCTTTCGTGCGTCGGTTTCAACCGACGGCCTTGAAACAGCACTTGCAAGCGATATTAATCGCCGACAATGCCGATCAACCACGGCAATTGAAAGCAGCCGAGTGGTTGTTGCAGTTCAACGATCCACTGGCCGTTACTTGGATTATTGAACAAATAATCAACGAAACGGCCTTAGAACCACGAGTAGCCTTGATTTCAATGCTGGCGAAATACTCGGTTGAAGCCCATCATTCGAAAGCGGTAACAGAAACTGGATTGACAATCCCCAGATCTGAAAAGCTGTTTCCTGCGGTGTTGCAAACCGTTCGCGAAGTCAATTTGGTCCCTTATCAAGACAAGAGCCAAGAACAGCAGATCATGATCGGCGCGATTGCCATCATCACATTATTGGAGTCGGAACATCGGATCAAACTTGCATATGACGGGCGAATGTTTGGTAAGTTCGACGACCATTTCTGGCTGTTGGTCGACATCAGCGGCGGAGAATTTAACCCGCACGCTTTTACGGTCAAAGGCCGAGGAACCCCCGAAGAATACTCGCGACTTTCGTTCATTTACCGCGACAAGTTGTATTCGATGCCGTATTCGATCCACGCGGACCCCGGAGCGCGATATTTGCTGCCAATCTTCAATGCAATTTTGGAACGAGAAGGCGTTGCCAGTCGTTTCCACATGACCACAGGTTACTTCTCGCTGCGAAACATGTTCACATCCGGCGTCTTTGTCTATTACACCCCTCCCCAATTGGTCACACAATTGGAAGATCGATTTGCTGAAGCCAAGGAGTGAATTCGGCTGTCGAGAGTGGAGGCAAAGGAATTTGGGCAAGAGAATTTCGGAAACTTGGACCGGGCACTACTTTTTACCGTATTCCATTGCCCAGATTCATTTGCCTATGCTGCACATTGTCTACGTATTTTGCTAGACTCCGTGTCCTCTATGCTCTCCGTGGCCCACCGGTTCCCTATTCCCGACCAAGCGTTTCGATCTTCAGCCGAGCTCCAGTGGTGGCATTCCACTGGGCTTTCACTTGGCCATTTCTTTCGCGTGTGACGAACGGCTTTTCTTCCGTCGGTGGCTCTGCTGCGTCGAGGAGTTCAATTCCAAAACACAGCGTGACATCGATTCCACTCCGGAAATCAAAACCCTGTTGCGGCCCGACATAACAGACGCCGTCCAGATGCGTGGCACCGTCAGGCACCACCCCGTCAGGCACCACCCCGTCAGGCACCGCACCGTCAGCCGCACCGTCAGCTAATGACCAGACCACGTCGCGGCCGGCGAAGGTGCCGGGCAGAGTATGGATGACGATCTTTTTCGAGCCCGCTCGAAGTTCATAGCGACCTTCGCCCAGTGGCTTGGCGGTCGTCCCGTTGCCCAACAACTCTAACCGCAGCCGCAAGTCGGTGGCTGCAAAAACTCCATCTGTGGGTCGATCCAACGACCGGTGCCAATCGCCTTGATCAGGCAAGGACTCCAACACCGAGAGCGTGCGGGAACCCTGTTGTGCCGTCCGAAGTCCCATCGAGGCAAAGTCTTTCCCATCGTGCAAGAATCGGACGCGGAATACCACCGACGGCTCGGCTGCGGTTTTCCAGTAACCAATAAGCGGTTTCTGCTGTGTCCAAAGCGATGATCGGTTCACGCTGCCCAAACAGGCGGACGCCGACTGCCAGGTCGTGCCGACGACCGAAGTTGCCGGCGTTCGACCGCGTTGAAACGTCCGCACCATTTCACGAGGCTCCGCAACTGGAGTTCGGAAACGATCCAACAAGTTGGCCGGGCACGAGATCGCCAACACGGTGGCGTAACGAACCGGGCTGCCTTCGTCAGCCATGCTGGGATGCACTTGGATATCGACACCCGTTCGAGCGGCCAGGAACTGAACCGTGCTGGGCTGCATTCGCACGGGCGACATGCGACTGTGCGGACCGCTCCACTGCTGAGTCGTCGGATGGTAGCTGGCGGCCGCCTCTTCCCATGCCTTGCGCCACAACGCTTCGACAGCTGCGCGAGCTGAACGGTCCTGCACCAATTGCAGCGTCCGCTCGCACTCGCCGATAATCACCTGCGAATAGGTCGGACTGTTGTACTCGCTGAACCCGCCATGTGTTTCGACGTGTTGCACGACTCCTTGCAGTCTTTGGCGGCCATAGGCCAAAAGTTCGGTGTCGCCCAACAACTCGCCGGTGACAACGCACACGCTACCGCCCAGGATCGCGATGTTCGTGTAGCCGGGCTGCACGTCTCGGCGTTGAATCGCCTGGACAGCGCGACGCAGGCTGGCTCGCATCGACTCTTGCACATCACTCGATAGGTGCTCGTGGTGTTCGACCAGGATGTGGGCCAATTGCGAGCCGCAGAAGTCGGCCCAATTGAGATCGGGGGATTCCATCTCGGCCAGCGGTTCTTCCAACAACCAGGGCCAGACGCCAAAGGTCGGGCTGTCGGGTTTGGAGTCCTGCAGCGGCAAGATGCGCCGAATGATGTTCTCGGCCCGCTCGACGTCGCGTGAACGATTTCGCTGCAACAGGCCCAGAGCATAGATGAGCGATTCGCGAGTCGGATGAACCGGCGTTCCCGATTTGATTCGCGAGTGATAACCAGGACTGCGAAACGGAGTCACCAGCATCTGCTGGTCAACATCGAATTGGCCGTCATTCTCATTGAGCAGCTTCTCGAGCGCCGGAGTTATCTCCGCCGGGTCAACCACATCCAGAGGTACATCTCGTGATTCATTCGAATCACACCCGCACAACAACAATGCGATAAGGAGAAGCGCAAACCGCAAGTCGATACGACTCGAAGAAAGGCCTGCGCGAGCCTCAATGTGTTGGCGTTCTTTTGTGCCAGCAATCTTCGCCCGTGTGTGGGCGATCCAACTTGTCATCAAGCACTCAATTGTCCGGGAAAGCGGCACACTTTGTTCGCTTCGTACGAACGGTTCGTTAAATTGATTGTAGCGATTGCCAAAGTGTGATGGGGAACTGAGAGCAACCACGCTCTAGCGTTACTACCATACTTGTTTCAAATCGATGGCCAGTAGGGGTGGAATGTCGAAGGTGATCGTGTCGGTGGCGGTTGTTTCTTGGTATTGACCGTTTGCGAGCGTCAACACCAGGATCTGATGCTCGTCCGGGTCCACGATCCAATACTCGGGGACCCCGCAACGCTGGTATGCCAAACGTTTGGTCTTGAGATCATGCCCGGGGTTCGATGGCGACAAAATCTCGATCAATAGGTCCGGGATTCCTTTCACCCGACTGGGCGTTTGAATGTGCAGGTTCGCTTTTCTGATCACGACCAGGTCCGGTTGCACAATATCGTGATCCGATAGTTGGACGTCCACAGGAGCATTGATCACGCACCCCAGACCAGGCAATTCGATGGCTCGAAACAGGTAGTACTGAAGATGACGAGAAACTTGCTGGTGATGCAAACTTGTCGCGGGATTCACAAAATGGTCTCCGGCGATGATCTCGTGACGCTTGCCGTCAAAGGGAATGGCCGCATAGGCAGCATAGCCCCACATCGTTGCTGGTGATTTCATGATCAAGACCTCGGCAGTGCATGTACTTTGTGTGGAGGGGCCGATCGGACGACCCAGCAGCCTGTTGGTTTTGATTGTACAATAAGACATGCGGATTGTCACGAAAATGCGAAGGGACAAGACCGACACGTCGGTTGTTAAACGGGAGGATGATGAGATGCATTTGGATTCGATCAATCAGCTCAAAGAAACGTTGTTGCAAAAAGCGGAAGATTGGGGAGCTCGCGAGATTCGCTTGGCGACTGGCACCCGAGCGACCAAAGGCGTGAGCGTTCGTCCAACACCCAAACATGTCGCCGTGGCTTACGGTGCCGCGCCGATGAACAAGAGAAATGAATACAAGTTGGCCGTCCGAGTCATGGGGGCTCGCGTGCCTGAAGTCCATGGGCTGTTATCCGATTTATCGAACATTCCTGATTCAGAAAAGGATGTCGTCGAAGGCGTCAAGTTTCGCAAACGAGTCAGCTTGCGAGCCGGTGGGTCGTGCGGGCATCGAAAAATTACCGCCGGGACCTTGGGCGCCTTTGTCGAAGACGATCAAGACTATTACATGCTGAGCAACAACCACGTGTTTGCCAATTCCGATCTGGGAAACGTGGGCGATCCGATCTGGCAGCCCGGTCGGATCGATATCCAAAACAGTAAATTCGAAGTCATCGGCTTTTTGGAACGCTGGTCAAAACTGGACGAGACCCGGCGCGACAACATTGACGCGCTGGCCCATTTCCTCCCCGATGTGTTGGACCGCTTGCAAGTTCGCCTTGTGCAATGAATCACCGTGCCATGAATCGTAAAGAACAACTGGAAGCGGCCCAAGCGGCCAAACAGCAACTGTGCGAGCAGATTGGTGACGAACCCTGGTGCAGCGGGATCGGCTTGGCTCCGGCGGCGGATGGCGGCTTTGCTCTGCGCGTGAACGTGGACTCGCGGCAGTCGGATTCGGCTGACTTGCCCGACACGTTTCAAGGCGTACCGATCGTTCGTGTCGATATGTTGCCGTACAAAAAACGCGAGGAGCCGAAAAAGTCACCGAGCCCCAAACCCGCCAAAACGCCCCGGACAAAGCCGATTGCAGCACCGCGTAAGAAAAAGTCGTAGGTTCGACGCGTAGGATCGGTCAGATCGGTCGGATCGGTCGGATCGGTCGGATCAGACGGATCGGTCGGATCAGACGGATCGGTCGGATCGGATCGAAAAATCGCACAAAAAAACCCCGAGTCTTTCGACTCGGGGTTTTATATAAAAACCGGCAATACCTACTTTCACGCTTTCAGCACTATCATCGGCTCAAAGTGCTTAACTACTGTGTTCGGGATGGGAACAGGTGTGACCACTTTGATATAGTTACCGGAAAAACGTCGTCTGGCTTATTCACCCAAACGACGCTGGTGACTTTTACAATTTGCAGCTTAAGGGAAAATGACATTTGCAGAGACTGATCCGAAGATCAGCCAGATGCCGACCAAGCAACTCGTACTACGAAGGCAGCAAGCTACACTTCTTAGCACCGATTTGCCAAATCTTGTCACCGACGAATCGATGACGTTTCTGTTTGGAAAAACAGGTTGTTTATCTTGACCCGGAAAGTCAAGATTTTACGCGTTGCTTGGCCACTCTTTGATAGCGTACAAAAACGCTAAATATTAGTGGTCAAGCTTTCGTCCATTAGTACTGGTTAGCTTAACGTATCTCTACGCTTCCACACCACAGCCTATTAACCTGGTAGTCTTCCAGGGGACTTTCGCTATTGCTTACGAAACCTAATCTCGGGGCGGGCTTCACGCTTATATGCTTTCAGCGTTTATCCGTTC
>JAUXWY010000320.1 GCA_030681235.1 Pirellulaceae bacterium
CTGAAGCCGGTACACCAACGATCGCTAAATTGAGTTTATTGCAAGGTTCAAAACAAACTAGCGTTTCAGTGTGATGACATAGCACTTCGCACCCGTAGGGTCGGTGATCATGGCGATTCGACCAACTCCAGGAGCGTCAAAAGCGGGAACGGGATTGCCGCCGCCGAGCTCTTGGGCTTTCGCTACACAGGCATCAACATCTGGGACCATGACGTAGATCCCCCAATGAGACGGCACGTCGCCCCATTCCGGACTCATCGGCAAGATGCCGCCGTAACGAGTCTCTCCGACAGAAATCTCGTTGTAGGTGCCAATATTTGGGATCGGCGATTCGTTGTAGGTCCAGCCCAGCAAGGCGGAATAAAACTCACGCGCCTTGGCTGTTTCTCGCGTGGCCAACTCGACCCAACCAATCGAGTGATCTTCGAACATCACAAACGGTCCACCTCCACTGCTTGTCGATTGCCAAAGCGAGCAAACCGCACCCGTGGGATCGGCAATCACACTCATGCGACCATGTTCGCTGACATTCATCGGAGGCACAAAAACATTCGCGCCCAATTCGACTGCCCGAGCCGTCGCGGCGTCGCAGTTGGCCACCGCGAAGTAGACACCCCATGTCGAAGGCATGCCCTGCAATTTCTGTACCGGCATCATGCTGCACATGGCGCCAATACAGCCATTGGCATTGTTCAAAAAAGAATAGGTCCCCATCGGGCCAAGGTCCATTTCCATGCGACTCCAACCAAACAATTCCTGATAGAATGCGGAGCTCTTATTCGGATCTGTACTCGCCAATTCAAACCAACACGGAATCCCCGGACGCATTTCAGTAATTTGCATGTTAACCTCTCAAAAAAGTGGCCGCTGGAAACTTGATTTTAGGAAACTCGTCCGTCGCCTGCAATCACGCCATGTCCTTGTTTAACGGTTGGCCGTAGTAGCCGTGCTCGGGGGGGCATCTGGTCACTTCCGAGTACGCCTGCGGCTAACTGTTAAACGCGGGCACCGAGACACATTTTCAACACCGCACGGCTTTCCGTTTTTGTCCGACGCGGTTCATGGATTCAATCTTGGCAATGCACTCGGACGCCAAAGGCACTTTGCATGACGTGTCGCCCATGTCGACCTTGACGACGCCAATCTTTTTGGCGATCGCCTTGGCCTTCGCCAACAAGGGCTTTACGTAGCTGCCCACACAGATCACAAAATTATTCATGCTATAGGCAACGCGTTCTGGTGCCGCATGAACTTGGCTGCCGACGGTCTCCAACAACTCTTGAATCTCAGCGAGGTCCAATTCCTCGTCCGGTCGAAATGAAATCAAAGTCGAATAAGTCGCCCAGCCCGTTGCGGCGATCTTCGGTGTCTTGGACTTGATCCACTTCATTGCCAATTCCGTAGCCGCAGCGTTCTCCGAAGTAACCCATGGAACACTGTATTCGCCGATCATGTGCCACGAAGCCTGCTTGGCCCAAGCCTCCAACTCCTTCTTGCTCATTGCCGCTCCGTCGGCAACCAACCCAGCCAAGTACATGGCATCCGAATTTCCGGTGGCATACAGTTCCAACGCCAGCTTTTGATTGCCTTTGATCTTCTTGACGATTGTCTTCAAGTCACCGACTTTAACGCCAAACATTTGATCGACGGGTGCTCCATGTCGCGCAAACGTTTTGCGAGTTTGCTCGCTACCCAATTTCTTTAGCTCGGCCATGACTTCAGCAACGGTGTTCATCCCGGATACCTCAGCGAGAATAAGAGCCTATCCCCAAAGGGGTCTGACCCTCTCCAAAGGGTCAGACCCCTTTTGGGATAGGCTCTAAATGGTTGTAAATCGCCCCCAACAAGACAAAAGCATAACGGTATTTTTCTTGAAGTGCGACAGCTAGTTCAAAAAGACACTCATCCCCAACCCAAACAACCCCGATGCGGCGTTAATCCATAGACTGAGCTTGGCCGCGTCCCACCGGCGAAGCCCCGGTACGATCAAGGCCAGTCCCACAGCTTCGATCAACACCACGCTTGCTTCGCTTAGCACCCACGGAACGCCCGCGTTACTGGCCTGCCAGGCCAACGGATGCGTCGCGAGATTCAAGCCAACCAACACAAGGATCAACGGACCAACCGCTACCAATTTGCCGGGCAACGCTCCCCAACTTCGCACGACGAGCATGGTTCCGACTTCGATCAGCAAAGTCAATCCGAGACTTAGAATCCAAAACCACTCTTGAGCCAGAGCCGGGATCATCCCGGTTTCCGATCGGCAAGATCAGGAGCCGACAAACGATCAACACCACGGGCCAAATAAACGCGCCAAAACCAGCGGCGGGCCACCAGACACAGCCCTAACCCGACCACCACCATCGCGCCGACCATGAGCCAACGCGGCCCAGAACTCGCGGGATTTCCCATCGAGTCATTCTCGGCGTGACTGACCACAGAAATCACTGGACCGGCCTCCGAAATCGAATCCAGCTTCAACACCGTCAAGGCACTGGCCACAGGACTTGTCCACGGAACGCTGGAAATTTCGTGAATCGGTGGCGGACAATGGGGCCACTTGCTGAATCGGTCGCGATCAAAGTCGGTCGGCAGCGACTCCTCCTTCGGAACGAGATACAACTTCGTACCATACTTGGACGAAAACGAGAACCGCTCACCTGACTTGATAACCGAACGTGCGGAAATGGAAGCGGGTGTGAAGTGGTTAGCGCAACGGATGCGCGAAAGTGGTTCGTCAATGTTTCTGGTCGAGTGGATGCAACCGGCTTGGTTGACTCGGGGTCAGCTCCTGGTCTATTACCTCTTGATTAGTTCGGCCTTGGCGTTGTTTCTGGGCGGCAGTTTGGGAGTGTATTGGTCCAGCGCAGCGCAAATCAGTGCCGATACAGCCGTGGCGATTGAGCACGGGCTCTGGTGGTGGCCAACGGTTCTATGTTTTGTTTGGTTTCTGATCGCGTGTGGAATCGATCAATATTTGCCGAACCAAGCGGCGCGGGGGAATTGGAATCGCTGGCGACACTTGGCCCAGGGCTCGGCCAAAGCATTGGTCTATTTCGGCTTGTGGCTCGTGTTGATGGGCGTGCCATGGCTGTTGGCACCGACGGCGTTCCAGACGCAATGGATGGCACTTGTTTTGACTGGGACCGTGGCCAGCTTTCTGTTGGCGACCGCCGGATGGCAACACCGAACGATGCAGGAAATCCAACCGGCCGAGGCCATGTCGTTTTCCTGGCGCCGAGCTTTGACGGCTGCCCCGCTTGGCTCCGTCGCTGGCGTTCTGTTGTGGTTGCTCTTCCGAGCGGTTTGGACCGAGGAACCTCAAATCCGGTTTGTGTTTTCCGATTCAGAACACTCGCAAGGCTTTCTTTATGTCCTGGTGAGCCTGATATCCATCGGCAGCATTTCCGGCGGCATATTGGGCGGATTCAAGCGAACGACCCTGAAGGTGCGAAGCCGAAGCCGGCCCAATCAAGGCATCGCCAATTCTCGACGAAACGCCCTGTTGGTTGGAGCTGGTTCGGGAATGGTAATGACGGTCGCGGTTTTCGGCTTGATGCTATTGCAAGACTTGTCGGGTACACAACGGACAGTGACACAATTGGCCCTGTTCTCGATGGGCATTGGCTGGTCAGTGGTTGCGTGCGCCGGCGCGATATTTGGCGGCTTCGATGTGCTGAAGCACTATGCGATGCGAGCCATGCTGAAGGCAACTCGCAGCGTCCCATCGCCGTTGGAACGGTTCCTGAGTTACGCCTGCGAACTAAACTTTCTGAAACCGGTCGGCGGTAGTTACATGTTTTGGCATCGCTTGCTCTTGGAGCACTTCGCCGATCGCAAATCTTCCGATCGAGACACGAAGGCTGCGGTCGTGAACAACGACATTGCGTCGGCTAGTGAATCCCAGCCGATGTAACTGGAGCAGTAGCTTGTCAACGCTTGCTACGCTGCATCGTTCAGATCTCGACTGCAACTCTCATTCGAGGCGACACTCAACGAGCAACCCTGACTTGCGTACGGCACCCTGCGCTTACCGTGACCGTTCGCGGAAAAAACGCGGGCCGACGCAAATTTGGCGCTAGGAACTGTTTTTTGGCTCCAAGTTGGAATTCGCCAAATTTGCTCTGGCCACGCGGTCAACCACTCAGCTTGCTGTGCTGTTGGATGGCGACAAGCAAGGACTACGGATTGCCAGTTCCCGTCGTGCCGGAACCGCCAGATGGAGGATTTGAACCCGATTTGGGCGAATCGCAGAATTCGACGATGCGTGATCCTGGTGGTTCACGGGTAGGTAATGGGGGCGTGCAATGGGTTGGTCCACTGATTAGACTCCATATTGCTCCATTCCATTCCCATTCACAAGATTCTGGATCAGCCATTTGTCTTCTTTCAATCGATTAAGTACGGAATTGTTGAGTCGAAAATGGATGTAGTTGCCGCAATTGTGACAACTCTATCCGTCTCCGGTAGGAATATACAGGCTCTAGTTTAGTCGAAATACACGGAAGGAAGTATATCGAATTTGAGCCGACAGATTCGACAGAGAATAACTTTGGGACACGCTCGAAGGATCTGAATCGAACCCGAACACACTGCCTCCCTTTGCGCGTAAAACTGCCTTCGGGTCCCCTTCCTCCATGTTGATAACAATATCATAAGCATTTCCATGAAAATCGAACAGGCCCAGGCGGTTGGGTTTGAGTCTTCCCACGGCTCGGGTCGCCAATTCTCGCGCCGCGTTTTCCCGGTTCCAGACGTAGTGCTGCATAATGAAATGTTCCCCAGATCGTCCGAAGTTCCAAGAGTTCGGCGTCTCCGATTGGCAAGCCCATTCCCACTCGGCCTCTGACGGCAGTCGATAGCCGCGTTTTTGCTGCCAATCCGCTACCAGTCGCATGTTTCGTATTCCATTCGGTTCGAAATCCAACTCGCTCTCTGGAATTTCCTCGAAACAGTATTCGGAGGGTGGTATCCCACATTGCTCCGACAGCCAATTGCAGTATTCGGCCAGATGATTTCCGTTTACGCACGCGGGATGAGAATCCGTAATTGGTTCCGTGTTATAAAGCGGATCAAACTTTGGTAACGGATAGTTCGGCTCAAACTTCCTGTACGCTGAGATCGGAACTTCGGTTGATGAAATCCAGAAGTGGTCGTTCAAGAAAACTTCTTTCCCACTCCCCAACTTGAAGGCCCCCGGAGCTTTCACTCGAACCAAGTTCAAGTCAACTCCATCCACAGGAATCGGCATCCAATTTGCCCCGTCGATCGCTCGGTTGGTCTTTGGAATCGGACGGTCGCAAACCCGATACAACCATTCGGCACAACCACGGACAAACCCATCCCGACTTGTGAAACATGATGATTCGACGAACGGGAACAGCCGCTCCGGCAATTGCAGCCGATCAGGATAGGACCCCAACCCCATCAATAACGCCGCGATGATTTGTGGCTCGCTGTTCTTTTCCAATTGATCCACCAAAACTTCGGGATCAACTTTGTACAACGGGAAATACTCGATCATGTAACTCCGCCGAGTCAGATTCTCATCCGACCGCAAGAAATTCCACAACCGTCCGTCCCGCTCGCCCATCCGAATCAAAGCAGCTGCCAGGCGAGCCTGTTGGATCGATCGGCGTACGTACACGTCTTTGTCCAAGTCAACTCGCGGCGGCACGCTATCCAAGGCTCTCCATAAAGGCCCGTTTTTTTCGGTGGACGCATCTTTTAGAATCGCGTAGATATCGAGAGGCAGTTCAGGAGTCGTTTCTGCTTCGCGAATCATTTGTGTCAAGGTTGGCAACATGTCATCGGCCACAGGTTTCAGCAAATCCACCCATCCGACAAGTTCGTATCGACTTTGCAAAACGATGTCTTGGGCCACCAGCGGCCCGAGGGTCTCCCATAAATTCGAATCTGAATCCCACTGTGCCATGGCCGCAAATACGGCCACTCGTTGAGGTGCGGACAAAGTGCCGCCGTCTAATAGCGATTTCCCGGCTTTAACCAATTGTTCGGAGTTGCCACGCGTCACTTCCGTCACCACTTTGGTCTCCAGCGAAGTCAAATCCGGCAGTTTTTCGCAAATGAAACGGCTGTCCGAAGGGTCGGATAGCCATTTCCCTAATTCCAAATGTAGTTTTTGACGTGCGTCTAAACTTTGCCCGCTTGTCAACTGGTATTCGATTCGACTCCGAACGTTCCGGACCTCGCTAATTTCTTGCATATTCTTCGGAACCTCGGAGGTCTCCGCTTGCATCAACTTCTCCACCAAGTTGTCGGCATGGCGAGCTTCCAAGAACGCAAACAACCCCCAACCAAACAGGCAGGAGAGACACAAGGTAAGTAGTAGCCGTAAGCCATAATACGTCGTCGCAACTCGCATCATTTGGCCCTGCGGCGGCGTCCAACGAGCGGCCTTGGTCCATGTTCGAATATTCAAAAACTCGAGTGCCGTGGGGAGATGTCGGTTTTCGGGCTTGAGAGTCCACGATTCCGCGCGATCTGCCAAGCAAAGCTCGGCCCGGCCGCGCCGGGTCGAACGTTTTTTCTGTGTGAGCCAATCTCGCAACGAACCAACCAAAAAGTCATGCGTCAATTGATAGTGTGTGGTTGGGTTGCCTTCCGTTTTGGTGCTCTCTTCACCCGTCGTGACGCCGATAGGAGTAATCAATCGCAAGTCGCTATCCAGCACTTTCAACAAAGCGTTGAATTCCACCGGTCGATTGTTCATACCGCACGCGTCGCGGAGTGTCTCTAGCGGCAACATCCGGCCGCGGATCTGTTGTCCTCCCACCGGCACCAAGGCTTCCAATAACAAACGAGCCTCTCGCTGCAGCGCGCGATTTTGGGGATTGGAATGAACCGAATCAAACGCGCCTTCCAAAAACTTGTAACCCACGCCTTGAGCACCACCGACGCGATTCAACTCCGCAACCGTCCAGGGTCGATCACGAAACATTTCGGCAAAAATGGCCAACCGCACACTCACGACCCGATCTTGCTCGGCCAGGCCTGCGACCGCCTCGCGAATAAATCGTCGCTGCGACTTGTTTAGTTGACCGACGTCCCGGGGCAAGACCCCATAACTGCACCCAAACTCGTACAGCACTTTTCGGGCGTGCGTCGTGTCGAACAAGTCAATCAACTTGGCGTTGCGACCCAAGTTCAGCTCGACATCCAGTTCGTGCATCAGGCGATTGGCCGGGAGCCAAAAGTCGTCGCGAATCAGGATCAACGCGCGCACTCGTTCGCCGTCACAGTGCCGCAGTCCCCGAACCAACTCTTCCTGGGTGGTGATAACTCGATCGTTCAGCCACTGTTCGAATTGGTCAAAAACCAACAACAGCTTTTTGCCGTAAGGCAGGAATTTTCCATCGCGGATTTGTTCCAAGGCCCGCGCGAGTGTCACATCCCGCGGCAACGCCGGCAGTTTTTTTCGCAATTCACGCAGCAACCGAGTTTCAGTTTCGTTGTGCGTCGCCTCGACGTAGACCACCAAGACATCGTTGGGCAAACGCGGCAGGAGGCCCGCTTTGATAAAGGACGACTTTCCTGAACCACTTGGTCCATAAAGTAATCCCACCGAATTGATGTTCGGGTCACTGTCGTGAACCCAATTCCGCCAAAAGCGAACCGACTCTGGGAAACCCTCTCGGTCCCGTGGTCCCGGAATCAACTGCAAGAAGAACTCGGCGTCGTGTTCGTTATACGACTGCAAGCCCCGTGGAACAACTCGGATAGCTGCGGAGGCACCAGAAGAGGCCGCGAAACTCGGGTCGCGCTCCGAACGCATCGAGTCCATGTCGTCGGTTAGGACTCGCGTCGACAGCACCCCTGGTCCAGCGGTACCCGAATCCGGCTCCGCCGTCCAATGCTCCAGGTCATCACACAATTCTTGAGCCGTCCGGTAACGCTCCAAAACCGATTTGGACAGACACTTGAGGCAGATACGCTCCAACTCGCGCGGCAGCGACGATACGAGCGATCTGGGTTGGCGTGGTTCCGAATACCGAATCTGATCAAACAACTCGTCTTGGGTTGTACCGCGAAACGGAGAAACCCCTGTCAGCATTTCGTACATCATCACGCCCAGACTCCAGATGTCTGCGCGGCCATCGATCCGATGCGTCTCGCCCATCACCACTTCCGGCGGCATGTAGCGCGGCGTGCCAGCCCGAGCCCCGTTTTCGATTCGGTTGACTTCGTGAATCGCCAACCCAAAGTCGGCAATGTACGGGTTGCCGGACTTGTCCATCAAGATATTCGCCGGCTTGATGTCGCAATGCACAAAACCACGGGAATGCGAGAACGCCAAACCACTGGCCAATTGACGACAAATCTCGATCGTGCGAACGAACGGGAACGGGCCGGCCTTGAGATGCTGACGCAAGTCGCCGTCGTCGACAAACTGCTGGACAATGCACAGCCATTGATCCACTTGGAGCACGTCGTGGATGGTCACAATGGACGGGTGTTGCAGTTGAGCGATGGTGCGTGCTTCTCGAATAAACGCCGAAACGTGGGCATCGGTGCGGAATTTGGACCGCAAGCCGAACTTGAGCGCGACCATCCGTTCGAGCGTCACGTCGCGGGCCAAACAGACCACACCGAATCCGCCGGCCCCCAACTCCGAAACGACCTCGTATCGTCCCAGTTTACGCGGGTAATCGGCCTGTTCGGAACTACTTTGTTCGCCGACACTCATCAGATCACTGACCGGCGTTTCAAACGAGCCGAATGCCGTCTCAATGGTCGACTCATGCCCAGGGAATCTCGCGATATACGACTGAGGCAGCAATTTTTCCCCGGCAGCCAATCGCAACTTCACGTCCAGGAGTATCAGGATCGCAATCGCGTCGGCCTGCCCTCCGGTCGGCACTTGTCGAGCAAAACTCTGGATATCAGGGTTCTCGTTATTCTCCCAAGCTTTTTCGTACGCACGACAAACCGATTCGAGCTGGGTTCGAAGATCATTTGGCCGGGTCATGGCGTTCAGGTCGTGCTGGTGGCTCATTGCCCTATTTTAGCACACACCCACTCCAGGTGGGATCAGACAAGTCACGGAATTTTCGAGCACCGATCACACCGTTTCTGCTTTCGGCTTCTGGCAGTTGACTTTCGCGAATCGAAACCCGAAATTATGCTGCATTCAAGGTCGGATTCATGAGTTTGAATCTCCCTCGAGTTGGGTTCATCTAAGCAAGGTTTTCTAATGCGGCTTGATTCGAATTTTTCGGCCCCTCGAACCGGCAAGCTTCCTGACCACGACCGTAGGGTTCCGGTCGCCTATTCAGCACCTCCACCGCGGAACAACAGCACGTTTTGGGCGTTCCTCATTGTGGGAGGCCTTGCGGGTGGGTGCGTCGTGTCTTTAGCCGTAGCGGGCGTCATCGTTTTCTTTTGGAATGCCGAACAACAGCGATTCACGCTACCGCAGCAATTGACTAGCGACGAAGCGAGTCAACAAGCTCAAGCTGCTTTTAATAATTACGATATCGATGCGGACCCGACCTTGGGATTGAGCGAGGACGAAGTCGAACATTACGAATCGTTCACATTGTTTCTCGCCGAGTTCGAACGAGCCTCCCAAGAAAACGATACCAATTGGCTGGAAGATATTGTCGATGTTGACTTGTTATTCGCGAGGATCGGAGAAGTAGGCAATTTACGTAAATGGGACTTCTTCTCTCGCCAAATCCTGCGCCAACGAGTCATTGAATTCGAATCGCAATTCACGTGCCATTTGGAATTGGCAAAATTGCAGAAGTTGGATGAATCCTCGGATTTATATATGGCTCATCTCTTCGGGTACGACGAAAGCGAAAGTGAACAAGTCGAATGGCGTTTCTGGTTGCGCAAAACGAACAACTCATGGAAGTTGTTTGATTGGGAGCGTCTGGACTTGGGGCTTTCCCAGTCGGCCGAATACGGCTACCGCGTCCGTTATGCCGAACGCCCTTCGATCGATAACTTCAATGCGTTTATCGACAAAGTCATCGAATCGGATGCAGAAGTAAAAAAAGGCGATTGGGAAAGCGCCAAAGCCGCTCTACGTCGCGCGAATCCAGCGAACTCGCCTTCGGAACTAATGGATTCGGCTTGGCTGTTGGTGGCGTACCGTTGGATGGCGCTGGGGGAATATGTCGAAGCCCTAAATGTTTTAGACAAGGTCAGCGACGCGGATCGGTCGCCCGGAGTCTATTCTGCGCGAGCAAGTATTTACCAGCTGCAGAACCAATATGACGAGGCGTTGGAGAATACCGAACGGTACGAGGCCGTGCTTGGGAAAACTCCCCAAATCTCGCAAATGAAGGCCGAGATCCTGAATGATATGGGACGAACGACTGAAGCCTTGGCCGCCTATCGGGCTGTGCTGCAGCAGAAAAAAGCCGGACCTCAGTTGCTTGCAAACATCGCAAATCTTTCGCCTGAGTTTGTCAAAACCGATCTGATCGCCTGGCTAGAACGTCAACCGCAGCCGAGCGAAGCAGCTTTGGAAATCGCGACCAACGCTAGGTATTCCAACAGAGCGTTCGAAATCCTATCGTCTTTGGAGGCTTTCGTTCGGCAATCGACACCGGAAACGGCAGAAGCGGCTTGGATCGCCGGTTGCCTCGCTGAATTGGATGACGATCTTGAACTCGCCGCGGACCATTTCCGAAAGGCGATGCAACGAACCTCGCACTCGGAACGCAAACGCTATGCCGACGAACTCATGTCGGTCATGATCGCGCTCGGAAAGCCGCTCGAAGGTTACGCTGAAATGCCCGACAAAGTCGAAGCGTTTGCTACCTTGGCGTGGAATTATGAGGACGGAACGTCTGAACTTAGCGAAGACCATTGGAACGCTTTGGTGGATCAACATCGCCAACAATTCCCCAACGACATCCAAGCAACCGATCATTGGATTTCACATCTGCTCGAGCAAGAGCGATGGTCCGAAGCGGAAGAGGAACTTCAAGCAGCAGCCCAACGATTCGCGAGCCCAACGGCGAGAGAACCCAGCGAAACAACGACTATAGAAGATGAGCCGGACGCCAGCACCTCGGATGATGAACGAGAAATCTACATATCCGGTTGGGAAGCCGAGTTGATGCGATTGCAAGCGAGAGTGGAACCTGCCGCTACGGTCTACAAAAACATTCGTGCGTCGCAGCTAAAGAACGAGCAGGACATGGAGGTTGTCTTCCATCAATTGGCCGGGAATCTTGTCCGACGATCCCAGTGGTCTGAGTTAGGTTCCTTGATCGAGGAACACAAGCAGAAAAACGAAAACGATCCGAGAATTGCCTATTATGCCAGTGAAGCCAAGGCTGCTGAGCAAGATTGGGAAAGCGCCTATTTGATTCTCAATTCGGTGAAATCCCGCCTAGCAGATGACAATACACTTAGGTACATGGTTAACTCTCGCTTGGCGCGGGCTGCCGGTCGAACCGACCGTTGGCGAGTTTACTACCGCGAGGCCGAGAATAAGTCTTTAGTGTTCGAATCATTGGCGGACGTCCTAAGTCGCCAAGGAGACGGCAAACTTGCGGAACTGATCTCGGAACATCAACAGACGTCAATGGATGACCCCGCCTTTGCAATTTGGATGGCCAACCACGCTTGGGAGAATCAAGAGACGCAGCGTTTCTTGACTTGGAGCAAGACCGTGGCGGAACATGCGAAGGCAGCGGATGAGAGTAACCAGTGGGAGAGCCAACGAATCGCTGACCGCCGGCGGTCCTTGTTGGTTGGTGTCAAGTTGTACGAAGAAGCGCGAGAGGAGTTTGGAAAAGATCCCCAGTCGACGGCTTTGGTTGAAGCCATGATCTTGGCGGACCAGGGCGAACACTCTCGCGCTGCCCCCTTGGCACTCCAATACGCTGACGCAGCCAAATCGTCGGACGCCTTGTATGAAGATCAAGTGTTGGGATGGCTTTGGTTCCGGCCCGAATATCACGAATTGCACCAGAAGTTCCCACCGCGAATTCACGATTTCTTTTCGCCGCCGCAGTACATGGTATTTCTGCGCGAACCCATGGAATTGGACATCGTGCAGGTCGAACGTGCGGCCGCTCGCGCGTTTGGGAGAGAATTCAAAGTATCTGAAAACGATATTACCGAACGAGCCGACCGTTCGAACTTATTTACGATCCAGGCGATCGATAAGCCTGAATTCCAGAACTGGCACGTACAGCAAATAGAATTGCCGACATGGACGCCCTCGTTGACCAGGTATCTGAAGGAAGATATTCGCGAAGCCTTGATGGCGTCAGGCAGCTGTTTGCTGATCAGTCGCAGCCCTGTTTCGCTCGGGTATTCGTTTGCCGAACGGCGCATTCCCGAGTCGGAACTTGCTCCTGCCATGCGATTTTTGGAGGATTTGGCCCGCGATCGTGCTGCGGCTTGGTACGGCGATACGGACAACTCGGTCTTACTTCCCTCTGTTGATTGGGCGTTTCAAACCTCGACCAATCCTCAACAGGTTTTCTTCGATCACGGCTCGACCACCTACCTTCCCTCCCCTAAACGACAGATCACCACAACCCAACAACGATTGCTTGCCCATGAACTGCGAAAGAGGTTATTGCACGAATCGCATGAGAAGAAAATGCATGTGCAAATCTGCGTGCGCGTCGGCTGGCTAGAAGAACCCCTTTGGTTGGAAACGATAGCCGCTGAACGTGTTGCTCATGAAGTAAAGATACGTTGCAAGTTGCTGTCGAATTCGATCCTGGCCCCTAACATTACGTCAGGGACCGTTTGTGAAGTGGATCTATCGGAAGTGACCGACTGGCGGTGGGAAAGCGAGGCCGAAAAATGATCGCGAGATCCTGGGCGGTTGTTTCTAAACCAACGTTGATGATCGGCATGATCCTGGCGTGGACGAATTCAGTGCTTGGCTGTGGGAGCTCACGACAAGACTTGGACCCTGTGTTGCAAGATGTTCCAAAGCAAATTGTGGAGACCACTGCAGCAATAACCAATGATCCCAACAATCCTATACTTTACTACAAACGCGCTCTTTTGCTGCAAACTCAAGGGAAACATGTCGAAGCGATTCGAGACCTAAATGAAACTCTGGAACGAGCCCCTGATTTCTACCGAGCCAATGACGCGCGTGGAGTTAGCTACTTCCGACTCGGCAACAAACCTGCCGCTCTAAAAGATTTCGACAGAGCGTTGCAGTTCGACAAAGACCTAAGTCACATCTACCAAATTCGAGGTGCCCATTTCTTGAAAATTCGCGAATGGGAAAAGGCAGAAGCCGATCTCGAACAACTGATTCGACTTGAACCCGAAAATGCGCGCAACTATTACTTGCGTGGTGTTGCGAGAAATGGTCAACGGCGGTACGAACCCGCTATTGTAGACTTTGACGCCGCAATTGAATTGGACGCCACGAAACATGTCGCTCGATTGAGCCGGGGGCAGGCGCTGGAAGCACTTGGTCGAACGGAAGCAGCGCTTTGGGATTTTGATAAATGTGTCGAACTTGCCCCGGACGAATCGGATTATCGCCGAGTTAGAGGCCGACTGCTGGAGCGACTTGGGCGGCTATCGGAGGCCAAAAATGATTTGTTGAAGGTCGTCGAACTCAATCCGAAAGCTCCTAAAATCCACTTTGACTTGGCTTCACTGTGCCTCAAACTGAACGAACTCCCTGAAGCCGTCGAGCGTTACGGACTGGAGATCGAACAAAATCCTTCGGAAGGCGCCTATCATGCTCGGGGAACGACCCTGATTCAGATCGGGAAGTTCGCTGAGGCCATTCCAGATTTCGATTGGTTGCTGAAAAAGAACCCCCACAACGCGGTTGCCTTGACCAATCGAGCCGTTTGTTGGGCCTTTACGAATCAGCCCTACTTCGCGCTAAACGACGCCAATCTCGCGATCCAACGTGACCCGAATTACTTTCATGCTTACAACGTCCGCGGCGATGCCTGGTACCGATTGGGAGACCAACAAAAATCGCTTGAAGACTTTCAAATGGCCGTAAAAACAGCACCCAACTATTCGGTGGGCTACGAGAATTTGGGCAATACTTATTGGCGGATGGGAGATCTGGACTTGGCCGTCAAGAATTACTCACAGGCCTTGGAACTTGACCCTCAAGCGGTCAAACCTAGGGCTAGTCGAGTCAGTATCTTGATCGAATTGAAGCAGT
>JAUXWY010000324.1 GCA_030681235.1 Pirellulaceae bacterium
GGGTCCGTCAGGGAGGCGTTTGAATGGTCGTGACAAGTCTTCACGAATCATTTAGAGCCTATCCCAAATGGGGTCTGACCGGTCAGACCCTTTGGAGGCCAGTCGCTTTTCCAACTTATTTACGAGACTCGCCGGAGAGGGTCAGACCCCTGTTGGGATAGGCTCTAAATCTGCGGTCCTCCCTGAATCTGTTGGAAATCTACATCTTTCAGAAGACAAATCTAAAGTTGAATTATGATAGAATCGGCAGTTCCGCAGATGCTACTTGATCCCGTAACATTGCAATGTTGTTTCAGTGCGGAAGATGGCGGCATCTTGATGCAACGCTGGAGTGGCGCGGGTGGGTTCGCCTAGGTCGAGCGTCTGCAGCGTCTTGAGGTCTTCGTCTGCCGAGATAACCTTTAACTTGCCTTCGTCGCTAAGGACCAATAGCACATTGCCCAAGGCGACCAGCGAAGACGAGATATTGAAGCGTTGCTCGTCAACGCGTTGTTGTTGCAGGATTTCACCCGTCGCTAACTGGCAGCAAGACAAAATCCCCTTGTCGTTTGGAACGAATAATTTGCCGCCAACAGCAACCGGCATGGGCACGTAGTTCGCATTGCGACTGATACGATAAACTTCTTGTTGATCCGCCAACCGAATCGCGACCAATTGATTGCCTCCGCCACCTGAACCACTGCTGGCAAAGGCCAACCCGTCGATCGCCAATGCGCCGGACACCGCTCGTTGTTTGATAACCGGTTGTTCCCACAACAGACTTCCGGACTCGGCGTCCAAACAAAAAATGCCGTGCCCGGTATCGGCGGCCAGGATTCCCGCTTTTCCAGAAGGCAGCATGATTTCGACTGGCACTCCGTAACAAACTCGGGTGGTCTTTTCGAGAGACGTTTCCCAAACGGTTTTTCCGGTTGCGGGTTCCAGAGACAACATGCGACTGAACTTGGGGGCAAGTTCTTGATCTGTTGCGTCTTGGGAGTGGAAGAAAATCAACCGACCTCCGATCAGGGCTGGCGAACTGCCGAAGCCATGTTCGAAGCGGTTTGGGCCCAGATCGCGTTGCCAAATCAAAGTGCCATCGTGAGTCATTGCGGCAAGATAAGTATGCTCGGGGCTCCCCCAGCAAAAATAAACTCGGTCGGCATCAACGGTTGGGGTCGAGGACGCTAGCGATCCCCAAGCGTGTGTTGCATGGGACTGGCCGGGAAACTCGCGAGTCCACACTTCGGCTCCATCCACCAAGTTGAAGCACTGCAAGAATTGTTTGCCGGACTGTGAATCTGCACTTTGCACGAATACAAGTTGTTGAAAAATGACCGGTGAGCCATTGCCGTTCCCTTCCAGCTTGAGTTGCCATTGCGGCGTCTCAGACAACCGGACCGTTGAACGATTGGGAAGTACTAGTGTCCCCAACCCGTTGGCGCCGCGGAAACGAGCCCAAGGCTCAGTGACACTCGGTTGATCCGACGGTTGGCAAAAACCGGGGACGTTGACGACCGACCCGCCAAACATAATCAATAGGAGCAATAACAACTTGTGAGTCGTCCGACGTAGGTGCTGATTCATTCGTTTCCTATTCGGTCAGAATCGGCTCCGTGATTCACGACCCAGTTGTTTGTTTGTCGTGATAGTGAAAACTTGGCTTTCCGAGCAACGTCGTTCGCAAGCGAGCTCGGAAGCCGCTCTCGCGAAGGTCGCATTCTACAAGCAGCGGCTTAACACGTCAAATTCTGAGACTTGTAGATACTCCGACAACTCACAGCAAGGAGCCTCTAAGCGAAAGTCGCAACTCGAGCGGCTATTCAGCTTCCCTTTTGATGCGTGGGGAAGCTCGATAAAACATTAGGAAAATCCCGCTGGCAAATGTGCCGAGCATCAGCCCTGAAAAGGTTCCGATAATGGCACCGCCGATCCAATTTGAATTCCACAGCAAGTTGTATTCCGCCAGAATGGCACCCGTGATTGCCGAAAAAATGGTCGAGACAAAGATAAAAATGGCTTGAAAGAAGTTGTCATGCCAGCGCAAATTGAGATAAATGGCCTTTTCGATTGACTCCGACGTTTCGGATGTGGAACGCGGTAGATCGGATTTCGAGCTCGACCTTGGTGGTTCGTATGGGTTCTCAGACATCATTAAAATCCTAAATAAATCGAAGGGCTTCTCGCTGACCACCGCCATTTCCTTGTCAAGAAGTTCCAGCGAGGATTGCCAAAGTCGTTTGTTCGAAGAGCAGACGAATTGCAACTTACGAACGTCACACCCACGTTTGCCCGCCAAGCAACCGGAAACTAACCGCTTCCATCAAATGGTGGACTTCGATTTCAACGGATTCCTTAAGGAAATAGACTCGATAATCCAGAATCCATAATCCAGAATCCAAACTTGGTCTTTCAACTCGTCGAAAAAGACGATCAACCTATCAATCCATCGTCCCATTTCTTTCCTTTCGCGAGTTCTAAGTCGACGACTAAATCATTGTGTCTCCTCGTGCTGCACGCCTAAATTCCTCCTCACACTCAGCGCTGAATACCTGGATATTTTTGGTTGTTTTCAACGATCAGAGCGTAACTGTATTCTATTGCCACGTCAACAATCAATGCTCACGGGTGATCACTTACCCATCTGTACATTGTCGGGTTCTGATGTCACTTTCGACGGAGCGTCAGTGAATTAGGCAGAACGCTGCCGAAAGTCTTCATCGCCCAGATCGCTCCACACGTTGCACGAAACTTGGAGTGCCAATAAAAAGAGAGTCGCTTCGGAAACATCTTGACAGAGGCATTTCATCTCGTAAAGTTACAAAGTTCGCGATCAGGTGCTTCGGTAATGTAAATCGTCATCGAGCGAACTTGTTGACGACCATCGCTATCCGCTCGAACTTAATTGCTGAATATGCCTGCCCCAAATCGCAACCCCATTCGATACTCTGTCGGTTGCCTTCTGCTCGGGGTTACTCTGATTTCTGGCTGTTTGGCGTCATTTATTTGGCTCGACAGATGGGCGGAAGGGGAATTTGAAATCGCGACGTTCGATTGCGGCAATAATCGTAAGTTCGTTATCACCGCAGCTCGCTCATGGGAGGTCTCGCAACCGATCTCCTATCGAGTTTACAGTAATGGTGAGATCGTTGTGCCTACGATGATGATCGGTACCAACAATCCTGGTAACGACCCGTCCAGAATTCGATTTACAAAATTCGCGACTCCGGACGGAAACGTTGTTGGGATTACTTACGCTGACAGTCCATCGAGTTACTTGATTGTTCACGATTTCTTAAACAATGACGAAAACCGTAGTCGTCGTGATCGAGCCCGGGCTGAACTTGAAAACGAGCTCAACGCGTCTCGGAAAAAATGAGTGCATAACCAATATGGCTTTGACTTCGCGGAGCGACGATAGGAACGGATAAACGCGATACGATGATTCAGGAGCCCAACGAATGACCATCGGACCAATGCCGATTTGCCTGTTTTGTAAACGCTACCGTGAGGGGCTGAATTGGGGCGACACAAACACCCGCGATGCGTTCCCCGAAAGTATCCCCGAGGAAATTGAGGTCGGCGGCGTCGATCACCGCACAACGTTCAAGGGTGATGGTGGGATTCGGCTTGAACAACGAGACGACTTGCCGCCGTACCTCCACTTGGAATCCTGTAGCGAGAAACCGAAACAATCCGCCGAGTAAATCGGCGGGATTTTTCCGATCGGCCTACTTGCAGACGTGTCTGAAGCGAACTCCGTTCTACGGCCTTCAAGCCTAGCCCCGCCGTTGTAGCGAGAAACCGAAACAATCCGCCGAGTAAATCGGCGGGATTTTCTCGATCGGCCTACTTGCAGATGTTTCCGAAGCAAGCTCGGTCCTACGGCCTCTAAAACCGGTCCCTCTGTTGTAGCGAGAAGCCGAAAACAATCCGCCGAGTAAATCGGCGGGATTTTCTCTTACGCGAAGTGGTGAATCATCGCCCAACCGACAACAAGGTCGGCTGTGGCGGGATCGAATACCTCCGCAAGGAATACGGTCGAGGCACAGAGGGGGGGCCGCCACCGAGTTCACCTCGGTGGAGCCCAGGATTGACCACTACGCCGCGCGCGAACCGCAAGGGAAGCGGTCGAGAAACAGACTTGTTTAGCAAACCAACTCCACCGAGACCGCAACGGCTTATCACCGCCAGCGCGCGCGTCTCTTTGCTCTCCGTCGGATTCATTCCGGCGGGAGGACGACTGGCAGTTACCCCGGAAGCAAACGCGTGAGAAGCGGTCGAGGGACAGACTTGTTTAGCAAGCCACACCCACCGAGACCGCAATGGTTCACGCTCCCAAAACGTCAGACCCACATTTGCCGATCCAGCAATCGAAAATTAACCGCTTCATTCAAATGGTGGACTTCGATTTCGACGGATTCTTCCAAGTCGGCGATTGTTCGCGAGACGCGGAGGACCTTGTCGTGGGCCCGAGCCGAAAGACCCAGGTCGTGAACACTGTTCTTCAACACGTCTTGGCACTCTTGGTTCAAGATGCAAAATTCGCGAATCTCACGGGAACTCATTTGCGCGTTTTGCCGAGTCTTTCGTTGTGAAAATCGTTGCGTTTGCCGACCGCGAGCGTTGATGACGTGTTCCCGAATCGTCGCGCTGCTTGTTCCTTCCGTCTTTGACGTCAGTTCTTGAAACGGAACCGCCGGAACTTCCACGTGAATGTCGATCCGGTCAACCAACGGGCCCGATATTTTGCTCATGTATTTTTCGACTTGTTGCGGCGAGCAATTACATTTCCGCCTCGGGTCGCCGCGGAAGCCGCAGGGACATGGATTCAAGGCGGCAATCAACATGAAGTCGGCAGGGAAGGTGATCGTGTTCAAGGCTCGTGAGATCGTGACGATCCCGTCCTCCAGCGGTTGTCGCAGGACTTCCAACGTTCGTCGATTGAACTCCGGCAGTTCGTCCAAGAACAAGACGCCATTGTGAGCCAAGCTGATCTCGCCGGGCATCGGCGTGCTGCCTCCACCCACCAAGCCCGCATCGCTGATCGTATGATGGGGGGAACGAAATGGTCGGACGGCCATCAATGGTTGTCCGTGCGCCAGTTTGCCCATCGCACTGTAAATCCGAGTCGTCTCGATCGATTCTTCGGCGACCAGCGGCGGCAGGATCGTTGGCATCCTTTTGCTGAGCATCGTCTTGCCACTGCCGGGCGGTCCCAGCATCAAGATGTTGTGTCCGCCGGCGGCGGCGATCGTCAACGCGCGTTTGACCATCTCCTGGCCACGGACGTCCGCAAAGTCGACCTCGTAACGACCGTGTTCAACAAACCAATGCTCCACGTTGCATTTTTCGGGCTCTAGTTCCAGATCGCCCGATAGCAGACTGACCGCGTGAGACAACGAATCGACAGGGATCACCGCCAATTGTTCGACGACGGCGGCCTCTTGCGCGTTGGCTCGCGGGATGAGCAGTCCCTTCAACCCAGCGGCCTTCGCCGCTTCCATCGCAATCGACAGCGTGCCTCGTCCCTGACGGGTGAGACCTTCCAACGATAGTTCGCCGACAATCGCGTATTCTTCCAACAGATCCGACGACATCTGGCCACTGGCCACGAGCAGCCCAATTGAAATGGGCAAGTCAAAGGTCGCGGCTTGCTTGCGGAGTTCCGCCGGTGCCAAATTGATGAGAATATTATCGTCGACGTAATTGAAGCCCGAGTTGACCATCGCACGTTCGACGCGATGAGCACTTTCTTTGACGGCGGTATCCGGTAGACCGACGATCGTCGTTCGATTCACAGCCGCAGCCGAAATATCGACTTCTACATCAACTAGAAATGCGTCGATACCGATCAGAGTAAACGTCTTTAATCGCGCCAGTGGCATTGGGCCCAGCTCCCCCGTCTCGAAACTTCGCTACAACGGAAACTCGAATGTCCAACGAGCCGATGCGAGTAGACCCCGATTCTAAACCTCAGAAATAGAGGAACGAGGCCCAGCACCCTTTGGCCACCGAGCGTTTCTACGCCTTGACATGAACGGTCCGGTTAGATTTCGTCATGTCCCGGCGAGAGATTGTAACAATAATTTCTCGTCGGTGTTACGCTTTGGCGCGGCCCAGGATTCTGCTGGCTTCAAACAACGGAACCCCCTTGAGTTCGCCCGTGACGACGATCCGTTGGTCGACCCAGCCTTGAAATTCGCAGGCGATCATGCCGCCGCGGCGGAGTTTGGTGCCGCGAACCATCATCGTGAGTCGTTGCCCCGGCAAAACGGAGCCGCGAAAACGGCAGTTCTCGATCCCGCCCAGTCCCACGACATCGCACCCGAGCAAGTCGTGTTTCACGGTAAAATAGGAGGATAATTGGGCCGCAGCTTCGCACATGACCACCCCAGGCATCAGGGCAAAACCGGGCATGTGACCGCGAACCCAGAATTCGGCGTTCGACGTATCCTTGTAGCCCACGCACCGGTTGGAACTGAGTTCTTCGAACAAAATGCCGTCCAACTGGCTTATTTCGAAGCGTTGATGATTGCAGTTATTGATATCGGCCAAGGTCCCGATCGGCTTGGCGTGATCAAACAACGAAAAATCCACAATGGGGCTGATACTGCTCAACGAAAATCGCCTTCCAACACGAGTATGGAACCGGGACAGCCTCGCGGCGACCATCCTCGCGGCGATGATATGAAAAAGTGGACTGATTTGCAACAAGGCAAAAAGCCGTTGTTGCAAATGGCCGGGCGGCATGGGACAATTGGAACGTTGGTTTGTCGCCAAGTCCCTTCCCTTAAAGGAGTCCCACCGTGGTCGAGCCCGCCTCAAACGTTTCGAAGCCCGCCTCACTCAGCCGTCGCAAACTGCTCCAAGCCGGTACGGCAGCATTGGCGATCCCCTATTTTGTCTCCCCATCGGCACTGGGGTTGGCCGGGCACGTTGCCCCCAGCAATCGAATCACGATTGGCGGCATCGGAACGGGTGGCAAGGGCCGACACAACGTGGAGCAGTTTCTTGGATTCGCGGACTGCCAAGTGATCGCGGTCTCGGACGTCGATCGGAACCATGCAACCGCCGCAAAGACGATGGTCAACGAACGCTATGGCAACCAAGATTGTCAAAGCATCGCGGATTTCCGCGAGATGTGCCAGCGGCAGGACATCGATGCGATTTGTGTTTCAACTCCGGATCATTGGCACGCGTTGAATTCCGTCGCGGCCTTGCGCGGCGGCAAAGACGTTTATTGCGAAAAGCCGTTGGCCAACAGTGTCGGCGAAAGCATGGCCATGCGAGATGTGTCGCGGGCAACCGGCCGAATCGTTCAATGCGGTTCGCACGAACGCTCCAACAATCGGGCTCGGTACGGTTGCGAATTGGTGCGCAGTGGTCGGTTGGGAAAAATACACACCGTCGAGATCAACCTCCCGTGTGATGATTCTCACCACTTGGAAGCGAAGAAACTCACGGACATCCCACCGGTGGAACAAGTCCCCGAAAGCTTGGACTATGACGCATGGTTGGGGCATACCTCGGTCGTTCCCTACATCCCCCGTCGAGTGCATTTTTGGTGGCGATTTAACTTGGCCTACGGGGGCGGTGAAATGACCGACCGCGGCGCCCATATCATCGACCTGGCGCAATTGGCCTTGGGAATGGATGATTCAGGCCCAGTTCATTACGACGCGAAGGGAGACCGCGCCAAAGGAAGTTTGTACGATGCGTATTGGGAGTATAACTTCGTCAATACCTATGCAAACGGCGTACGCATGGTCGGTAAGAGCGAAGGGCCGCGTGGCCTGAAGTTCATCGGCGAAAACGGATGGTTGATGATGCACATCCACGGAGCCCAGTTGGAATGCAGCCACCCCGAGCTGTTGGAAGAAGTGAATAACGAGCGCGAAAACGCGGTGAAGCTGGGCCGCAGCCCAGGCCACCACCGCGACTTTATCGATAGCGTCAAAACTCGGAAAGAACCATTTGCGACCGCCGAGATTGGTCACCGGACGGCGACCATTTGCCATTTGAATAATTTGGCAATCCAATTGGGTCGACCCTTGAAGTGGGACCCCGTCGCCGAGCAAGTCGTTGACGATGCCGAAGCCAATGGTTTGTTGACTCCGAAGATGCGCGCTCCATGGAGCCTCGAAATCGGAACTTGATAAACTTGGCACAAACACATTTTAGCTTGCGCTGGTGTACCGGCTTTAGCCGGCCGGTAGCTGAAAAGACGTTTTTCACAGCCCTCGCCGGCTAAAGCCGGTACACCAGCGATCGCTAAAGCGAGGCCTTCACAAGTTTCAAAAACGGACGATTCCAACTCGGCCAGCACAAACACATTTTAGCTTAAGCTGGTGTACCGGCTTTAGCCGGCCGGTAGCTGAAAAGACGCTTTTCACAGCCCTCGCCGGCTAAAGCCGGTACACCAGCGATCGCTAAACGGAGTTGGTACTGGTACTTAGTTCTTCCGTCGTTTTCTGAGTCGGTGGCGATCGGTTTCTGGGACGGTCAAGAAGCCCCAATCGAGGGCTTCGTCC
>JAUXWY010000326.1 GCA_030681235.1 Pirellulaceae bacterium
CAGGCTACTGAGCAGTTCGCGGACAGAATGGAAATGCTTGAGGCCACGAATATCAGACGGTTTTAGTTCTTTTGCCGATTGAGCAACCACCGCAGTCCATCCGTAAACAACACTCCATGAAGTTCCGTCACGCGAATATTACGGTTCAAAGATGGTACTGGTTCGCGCTTCGCTGCATAATTGTTGACAAATATGAAACATGATAGCATACGTCCAGCGCGGGGCAATTTCCATGCCGAACAGTATTGGGACGGGGGTGGGACGGGGGTCGTTTACGCGGTCGGCTATTGTTTTGGAGGACGGCCAATGGGGCGCAGGGTATAGTCAAGTCCGGAGCGCCAACTAAAACTGGCAAATCCGTTTTCTCTCGGTGGAGTTGGTTTGCTAAACAAGTCTTTCTCTCGACCGCTTCCCCTGGGGCTGACGTGTGTGTCTTAGTGGTGAATCCTGGGCTCAACCGAGATGAACTCGGTGGCGGCCGTGTCTGGCGCTCGACCGCTTTTCCTTGCGCGAGGGGTGTTGTTCTAGCTGCCAAACTTTCGCTCCAACCGGAACGAGCCGCCTAACAGGGGTAGGATGTACGATTAAATCGCAGGCAAACCGTGGCTCACACCACCGGCGGAGGCTCGTCTTTGGTTCACTTGAGGTCAAACGAGTTCTCGGATTTCCCAACGCTGGTACACCATCGCTCACTCGATGGCATCCGTTACGCCTCGCTTTGAAGATTGCGGCTTGCTCTCCACCTGTATAAATCGTACATTCCCTAGGGACGATTCGGCCTGATCGATGGCTGGGAAAGGAGCCAGACACTGAACTTGGCGGCGAATCCTTGGGAGTGATAGGAACAGCGTTGGACTCTGCAACTAAAAAATGGCCCATTGAGACCCGTTGGGAGACCCATGGGGAAATTCATTGGCGACAGACCTTCTCCATCGCGACAATGTTGTGTCTGGCGAGTCTGGCCGTTTCATTTTATGACGAGCGAATTTGCCAGTTCTTTGTTCCAGACCGTTTGCCCTCGGATCTCCAGCGATTGATTGATTTGAGCGAAGTGATGGCCCACGGTTTGACCGTCGCGGTGATCTTGCTGCTCATTCATCGGGTGGCATTGCCGGTTCGTCCTCTCTTTTGGTGGTTGGTCGCGTGTCCACTCGCGGGTGGTATTGCCGCGAATCTAGCGAAATCGATGGTCTCGCGAATCCGACCGCACAAGTATTGGGAATTGCAGGCCGCTCCTGAAGGACTCGCACATAGCTTTGTGGGATGGCTTCCGATTTTGGAAAGCAACTATTTGAGGGAAAGCTGGCGTCAGTCCTTCCCATCGGGCCATACCGCGACGGCGTTTTCTTTGGCAGTGGCCTTGAGCTGGGCGTTCCCACGCGGCCGAGTCATCTTTTATTTCCTGGCCGGGCTCGCCGGCCTTCAGCGAATCGTCAGCCATTCGCACTGGCCCAGCGACGTCTTTGTCGGCGCCGCGATTGGCTTGCTAGCAGGGACGTTGGTGAAGGCCGTTGCCGTTAGGCAAGCAGTGCGAATGAACGCTCTTGGCTAATATTGCCGTTGCTAGCTTGTTTTGATTTTTTCTTTCGTAGCGATTTGCCGATATGACCTACGAGAGTCTGGGCTATGTCAGCCCCGGCGGAGGTGCGCTTTGGAGTCCGGCGGTTGGCCACTCCGATCGCGAGCAACCCACAAGACACGGCTGAACATTGATGCGAACCAAGATTATCCAGGGTGGGCTGACGGGCATGTTGGCTGGGTTCATGTTGGGCGCTGGCCCAATGATTTCTGCCGAGGCTCAAGAACGTTTGAATTGGCCCCATCGCGTGGTGGACTCGCACCGGGTTGGCGAAGTGTCGCCGGTGGTCACTGGGATCGCGGTTCGGGCGGGAACGAATCAAGCTGTGGTCGTTGGTGACGACCACATTTTGCATTTGATCGAAATCGATTCGGGCCGGCTGATCCAGACGTTGCCGGGCCACGAGGACTGGATCAGGACGATTGCGTTTGCTCCGAACGGCACGACATTATTGACGGCAGGTTCGGATCGGCGAATCCTGAAGTGGGACTTGGAGGCGAAGCGATGGGGTATTTTTGCGAGCGAGAATGCCTCGATCGAATCGATTGCATTTTCGCCGGACGGAAATCTGGTCGCTTCGGTCGGATTCGACTCGACGTTGCGAATCTATGACGCGACGACCGGGCAGAAGACGGCAAGCTTGGCCTGCCCATGTGGGGATTTGCGAGCGGTTGCATTTTCTCCAGATGGTCAACGATTGGCGGCAGGTGGTCGTTCCGGTCAACTCCTCGTCTGGGAAAACCGCAACAATCAATGGAACTCGATTTCTCAGAACTCGATCCATCAGCAACGAATTCAAGGGATCCATTTCACACAATCCGATCGGATCGTGACCATCAGTGAGGACCGAACGGTCTACCTGACAGACTTTGGTTCGGCGACGGGTTCGGGAATCATTGCGACCATGCCGGGCAAATTGTTTTCGTTGGCTGGGCTGTCGCCGACCTTGCTTGCTTGTGGTGCCAGTGACAACCGAATCCATCTGATTGATCTTCAGGAAAAAAAGAAGATCGGCTATCTAGAGGGTCACCGGGGGACTGTCAGCAGTTTGGCCTTTGCGGATGGGAAACTTGTTTCTGGTAGCTACGACGGAGAAACACGAGTTTGGCAGGCTCAGGGCGGAATCAAGGTCGCGGCAGGCCAATCCAACCGTTTGTTGTCCGCGCCCACAGCGAGCTTTGACTTACCGGCCCTCGGAGTTCCATCGAACAACGAGCGTACGGCCAGTCGCCCGGAGACCTCGCCACCATTGCTTCCCATCCGCGCCGTTCGTTGATCGCGAATCGTGACGAACACAAGGTTTGTCACAACTCGAGATCAGCCCAAATCCTCCATTTAAATAACCATCGTCTCATTCCGTTTCGCCGAAGGAAATCGTGACATGTCACTTCTCCGCAGCTTTTCACAGTTTGTGTTTGGTTCTACCCCCACCGAGACGTCCGCGCGAGGATCGAACCGCCGGGATGAAAACGCTGCCTTTCGCCAATGTCGGATCGAGCGACTGGAAGATCGTCGCGTGTTGTCGGCCAACCCCGTCGTAGCGGGTGTGACGTTCTTCGAAACGGACAATGGTGCGGATTTAATTCCAGACTATTTTGAAGTGACCTTCCAAGGCGGATCGGAGACAACCCGGTTGACCGGCTTTACGATCGATGGAGATCAAGACCGCAGCGGTGGTCGTTCGTTGGGTGATATTATTTTCCATTCGGCACCAAACATCGCTGGCGCCGGCGATTATCACGCCTTCAAGTTCGATTCGATCAATAGCAAAGGTATTGTCGAATCGGACATCGTCAGCTGGAAGGTGTCGAACGATGGACTGTTATTGGATGTGCAACTGAAGAACTTCGAAGCCGGCGACGTCTTGGCTTTCACCATCGACGTGGACGAAATTGAGAAACTGCGTCCCGACAAAATCGTGTCGGGTACAGAAATGGAAACTTCATTGTTTCAAGCAACTTTCGTCGACGCTCACTACACCATGGAACGAATCACTGGTGTGGGTGCTGCCGGCGAAACCTCAGGGATGTTCTGGGATTACTACGACGATTTCATGAACGTCGCCAATCAGTTGGCGAAGCAGAACTTGGAATTGAAAGCCGACAATGCAGGCGGTCACATGGATCGGACAGCGGCGGCTTGGGACGGCTACAACTTGATTGAGAAACCGGTTTCGATTTCCGGCCGAGTGTTCCACGACAACAACATCAACTGCCTCCAAGACGGCACGGAGATGGGGATCGCCGGTGTCAAACTAACCTTGGAACGTTTGAATTCAAACGGCCAATACGAGCAAGTTGCCAACACGACCACGGACTCGCAAGGAGATTACAAGTTCGGGGTGGATCTCGGGCTGAAGCCCGGTACCTATCGAGTCATTGAAACTCAACCCGACGGGTACTTGAGTGTCGGTGCGATGCCCGGCACCGTGGCCGGAAATAAGACGGGCTCGATTCATACGATTGCCGACAGTCAGCCCAACATTCTGGCAGGCATTATCATTCCCAAAGGCGACATGCACGCCATCAACTATGATTTTTGCGAAGTGATGCCCGTCCAATTGTCGGGATATGTGTTCCACGATCGCAACGACAATGGCATGATGGAATCCGGCGAAGAAGGCATTTCAGACGTCCAGATTTTGGTCCGCCGCACAGGCGGCTTGCAAACGACGGACATCTTTGCCAATTGGAATAACATCATCGTAACGACCGACAGCAACGGCTTCTATTCCGTAATGGGATTGCCACCGGGCGTTTACGAAATTATCGAAATCAACCAATATCCGGGCCAAAAGAACCCGTTGGTTGACTTCCTGGATGGCAAGGACATGGTGGGAACGGTCAACGGCACCACTCGCGGCACGACCGGCCAGGATCATCACACCCAAGTCTTGTTGCATGCTGGTGATGCGAGTCTGAACAACAACTTCGGCGAACTGAAGCCGGTGTCGCTTTCCGGTTATGTTTCTCAAGCCGATCGAAACGGCAACTGCACCAAGCCTGGCGATGCAAATTACATGGGCATCCAAGGAGTGACCATCGAGCTGTACAACTCTCGTGGTCAAATGGTCAGCACGACCAAAACCAAAACCGATGGAACGTTTGAGTTCACCGGACTCTTTCCGGGCAGTTATAGCATCAAGCAAATTCAGCCAGCCGGCTTCTTGGATGGCGCCGATCATGTAGGCACCGTCAACGGCGCGAATCAGGGGACCGTCTCTGCCAATGACATGATTTCACAGATCAACTTGATGTCCGGGCAATCCGGGATTCGCTACGGATTCTGCGAGCATCTGCCGGCCAATGTTTCGGGCCGTGTCTTCCATGACCGCAACGACAACGGCGTCATCGACAGCGGCGAAGAAGGCATTTCCGGTGTCACGATTCGATTACTGAACGCCGATGGAAGGCCGGTCATGATTGACAACGGCGGCACACAAATGGTGTTGGTGGCAATCACCGATACCAACGGAAACTACAAGTTTGAAAACCTCCGTGCGGGCGAATACCAGATTCAACAGATCCAGCCGAATGGTTGGGTCGACGGCAAAGACTCCGTTGGGTCGTTGGGTGGTTTGACCAGCAACGACTTGTTTACCAAGATCATGGTTCGCGACGGAGATGCGGGCGTGCGTTATGATTTTGGTGAGTTCAAGTTGAGCTCCATTTCGGGCTACGTACACGTCGATTCGGACGGCAACTGCACACCCGACTCGGCTGGAGATCTGCCGATTGCCAACGTCAGCATGCAGTTGTTGGATCAGAACGGGAACGTCGTCAAAACCACGATGACGAACAAGGACGGGTTCTACGAGTTCAAGGAGTTGTTGCCAGGTACTTATTCGGTCCGTCAGACCCAACCGACGGAATACTTCACGGGCGGACAAAAAGTTGGCTACTTGATGGGCCATCCGGATGTGAAACCAGGTACGGCTGCCGAAAACTTGATTTCCAACATCATGCTCAAGTCGAACTTCAATGTGGTTCAGTACAACTTCTGCGAAGTGGCGGGCGCTGCGATCTCCGGCAAAGTGTTTCAAGACGGTCCCGCGTTTAAGACCCAGGACGGTTTAGTGCCGGCCAATTATCGCTCGCTCCGTGATGGCCAATTCACGTCGGATGACAAACCAATCGGTGCCGTTCGGATGGCACTTTACTGGTACATCGATCCGAAGTCGCAAGAAATTGCACCGCGGCCCGTGATGTTGAGCGAAGTCTTGGGTCAACATTACTCCCATATGAGTGGCGCGAACTCGCCAGTGTATGTCATGACCGATTCACAGGGCAACTACAAGTTTGACGGTCTGGCTGCGGGCAATTACATCGTTCTGCAATCGCAACCCGTCGGATACGTGGATGCCAATAACTATGTCGGTACCACAACGGGCTTGGCATTCAATAGTTTCGAAACGGCCAGCACAGCACCACAATCGCTGTTGTCGACTTTTAGCCAACAACAACTGATGGATACGTTGGCAAATATCCGGGTCAACAACGGGCAAGTATCGATGCAGAACAACTTCACTGAAGTTTTGGTGTCGCAACTGCCTCCTCCAACACCGGATCTGCCCAATATTCCTCAGTTGCCACCAGTCAACGGCCATTCACCGGGTCCGGGTGTTCCTCTGACCGGTTTTGGCGGATTGTTGGGACATCAAGGAATCAACTCGAATGTGTTTGTCGGCATTGGGTTCAGTGCGACAATGCCAACAAACCCGCCGGTCGTTTACTCATGGCATTTGAGCCTGATCAACGATGGTACGCCGCGCGAGGCCCAGGGCAATGGCAGCGCACCGTGGCACGAAGTTGGCTATCTGTCCGAACTGGATTGGAATCGGTTCGACATGGAACAAGGTCAATGGACCTTCACGACCGAAGGCGCCAACGGCAGCTACAAAAAGGCCAACATTGCCTCGACGTTTGGCACCCTGGGCGGCAAACCGTTGGTGGGAGATTTCAACGGCGATGGGCTCGACCAAATAGCCATCTTCAAAGATGGCTATTGGTTTATCGACTCCAACGGCAATGGCACGTGGGACAAGGATGACCTGATGATCCGCTTGGGCAACGAGGACGACCAGCCCGTGGTAGGTGACTGGGATGGTGATGGCAAAGCCGACATTGCCATCTTCGGGCCGCAATGGCAGGGCGACGAGTACGCCATTTCCCGTGAACCCGGTTTGCCGGATCGCGAAAACCACCGCTACACTCGTCCCAAGAACATTCCGCCGGTGATCGAAGAAGCCGTCGAGGGCAGCCGCGTATTGAAACAAGGCGTTGTCGGGCGCAATCGAGCGGATGTCATCGATCACGTGTTCTCCTTCGGCCAAGAAGGTGACATTGCGATCTCTGGCGACTTCAACGGCGACGGCATCACCCAAATCGGTGTGTTCAACAACGGAGCCTGGACGATTGACTCCAACGGTGATGGCCGTTTGGACATTCGGGATCAACGTTTCCAATTCGGTCAATCAGGCGACATTCCCGTCGTCGGTGATTTTGATGGCGATGGCATTTCGGATTTGGCAGTCTATCGCGACGGTCGGTGGTACATCGATACCAATGGCAATCGCCAATTGGACGCAGCCGATCGAGTTTTTGAGATGAAAGGCGAAGGTTATCCTGTCGCTGGTGACTTCAACGGCGATGGAAAGGACACCCCGGTCCTCTATCAAACCACGAGCCCGACCTATCGCCAGGCCAATTAGGATTTGTCCCGAAGTAAGCCCCTGATTTCGTACGTCGCAAAATCCGAATTGGATTTCGAGGGCTCTGTCGGTCCACCGGCGATTTAGCAAGCGCTGGTGTACCGGCTTCAGCCGACGGGTAGCTGAAAAGAGAGTTTTCACACCTCCCGCCGGCTGAAGCCGGTACACCAACGTTCGCTGAAACGATTTCGTTACGGGCCCTCTGGTTTCCAAAGCCGGACTCTCGCAAATCTCTTTGCCAGGTGCACTCCTTACTATCCATTGGCCATGCACCAGCCGAGATTCTCTCGCGGTGGACGTTGGCCGGTTCCGGAACTTCTGGCAAACCGCTACATTAGGATCTCCCTTGGCCTCGAGACTGGCTCGGTTGGCCTTGGTTTGCTGATCCTTTTTCTACGCGAGTTGAGTGGAATGAAAATCCGGTACTCTGTCCTGCTAGGTGCGGCCATTTGCTGTTTGACAACAGCCTGTCAAACCAACACCCCAAGTACTGCGAAGACGGACGCGGTCGGCCCGGTCAAGCCGTTGCCAAAAACTCAAGAAGGAGTTGTGAAGGTCCAACACATTCTGATTGGCTTCCAAGGCTCGGTGCCGCGAAAAGACATCAAACGGACGATGGCTGAATCGGGACAATTGGCTCAAGAATTATTGGCCAAAGCCAAAGAAGGCGCGGACTTCGGAGATTTGGTCAAAGAGCACACGAACGATTCGGCGCCCGGAATCTACTTTATGGCCGACAATGGCGTCGACGCGATGCTCTTCCCCGGTGAAGTCTTCAATCGCAGCGACATGGCCAAGTCTTTTGGCGACGTGTCTTTTCAGTTGAAAGTTGGCGAGGTTGGATTGGCCGAATACAACGTGCTCCACAGCCCCTTCGGATGGCATATTATCAAACGGCTGGAATAGCTTCGTCGATCGGCTGGAATAGCTTCCACGCGTTTTGTCAATGCTCGATTTTGGGTAGCGGCTTGTTGATTGAAGGCCATGATCATGAAACTGTTGACCGTTCCTGCGGCTTTGCTTCGCCTGATTTCTTGGCAGCCATTGTCGCTGCCCGGCAAACGTTGGGCGATGGCTTTCTTTTGTTTGGCGATTGCCCAAGGGATTGGACGAGCTGATGAGGGAATGTTGCCGATCAGTGAAATCGGCGATGTGGATTTAGCCGCGCGGGGAATCCGCTTGCAGGCTGGCGATATTTTTGATCCTGCAGGAACGTCGTTGGTCGATGGCATCGTTCGAGTCAACGGTTGTACGGGTTCATTCGTATCGCCGAGGGGCTTGATTCTTACAAACCATCACTGCGCGTACCAGGCGATTCAGGCCAATAGTTCGCCGGATCGCGATCTGCTGGCCAATGGTTTTATTGCCAGCCAGATGTCGGACGAGATCCCGGCGGCGGGCTTCACCGTCCGGATCACTCAGTCCTACCAAGACGTTTCCAAGGAAGTGCTGAGTGTGGTCCGCCCGGACATGGACTATACCGAGCGGACGAAGGCGATCGAGCGTCAATCGAAAGTCTTGGAGCAGCAAGCCGAACAAGCCAACTCGGGGCTCCGAGCGGAAGTCGCCGAGATGTTTGTTGGGCAGACCTACGGACTGTTCTTGTACGTGTACTTGCGCGATGTGCGGTTGGTCTTTGCCCCACCGGCTTCGGTGGGAAACTTTGGCGGCGATGTCGACAACTGGGAATGGCCACGTCACACGGGTGACTTTTCCTTCATGCGTGTCTACACGGCTCCCGACGGTTCGGCCGCGGATTACTCGCCCAACAACGTCCCCTATCAGCCCAAACGCTTCCTGCAGGTCAAACCGGACGGTGTGGCTGAAGGCGATGCCATCATGTTATTGGGCTACCCGGGCCGCACAGCTCGGCATCATACCGCGGCCTACCTGCAAATGCTCCGCGATCATACTCTGCCGTGGACCGTCAAATCTTATCAATGGCAAATCGCGGTTATGGAAGAAGCCGGTCGAAATGATCGAGCAATCGCAATCAAACATGCCAACCGCAGCAAGAGTTTGGCAAACGTGGAAAAGCGAGTCCGAGGGCAACTCAAGGGCTTGAACCAAGCTGGCTTGATCGAGCGTCGTCAACAGCAGGAAGCCGAACTGCGCCAATTCATCAGTGCGGACCCCCAGCGGCAAGCTCGGTACAGCCAATTGTTGGACCAAATCGCTGCGGTGTACGCCGAGATGTCGCAAGCCGCCGCTTCGGAAATGTTGGATCGCAGCTTTGTCGACGCCTGCCGAACCTTGCACTTGGCCTACCAAGTTTACGATGCTGCGATCGAACGTCAGAAGTCCGACTTGGAACGTGAATCCGCTTACATGGACCGCAACTTTTCACAGACCGTGCAGCAATGGCGATTGGTGCAGAATGACTTGGACGTGGCAACCGACACGAAAATGTTGACGGGCTTGTTGGAGCAACTGATCCAAGCCAGTTCCGATCCCAAGCGCCGCGGATTGCAACCGGCCGACGTTCTGGGACAACCCGTCGACCAATGGTTCGCAGCCAGTCCTTGGTCGAATCCGAATTATTTGGATCAAGTGATCGGCAAAACACCTGCGGAACTCGCGAAACTGCCTGACCCCGCTTTGAAATGGGTCATTGCAATGTACCCGCGACTGACGGAATTACGTCGGCTGGAGAAACAACGACAAGGGCGACTGAATCAACTTTATGGCGATTTGATCTCGCTCAAAAAGCAGCAGCTATCGACCCAATTTGTTCCGGATGCCAATGCGACGTTGCGTTTGACGACCGGTTACGTCAAAGGATTCTCGCCGCAAGATGCGGTGTACAAATCGCCGTTCACGACGTTGCGGGGTTTGGCTCAAAAGACCACCCACAGCGAACCGTTTGAAACCCCGGCGGTTGTCTTGGACAAGATTGCCGCTGGCGAAGACGGAGGCTACGCCGCCAGAGCTTTGGGACAAGTGCCGGTCAATTTGCTCTACGATACGGACACAACCGGCGGCAATTCGGGCAGTCCGATCATGGACGCCAGCGGTCGTTTGGTGGGCGTCAACTTCGATCGAGCATTCGAGGCGACGATCAATGATTTTGCCTGGAACGCGGACTACAGTCGTTCGATTGGTGTCGACATTCGCTACGTGCTGTGGATTACTGGGACGGTGTATCAGGCTCACCATTTGATCGCTGAAATGGAAGTCGGTGTACCCCGCCAAGATTGTTGGGTCTTCTTGAAAACCGGCGTGCCAACGGCCAATTTCGAACGACCACAAATCGAGGCCATGCAAAGCGAGCATCTGAAGAATTTCCGTCGTCTGCACTCGATGGATCGCTTGCTGGCCGCCGGCCCGCTGGGTGACCCGGATCGTCAACTGCGAGGCATCTGCTTTATTCGCGCGAAAGATACGGCCGAGTTGGAGCAAAACTTCCAAGCAGACCCGTTCGTCCAGAACCAGCTGTTAAAAATCGACGCGATGGTGATTGCTGCGCAGATCGGCCAATTCAATTCGGGATTTAGCATCGGTGAAATGGAAGAGTTCGTTTGCGTGGTGTTTCGACCGGTTGCGGGTGCACCCGTTGATCCAGAAGCCGCTCGAACCAGCTGGGAACAACTGCAACAATTGTACCAAAAAGACCAACTGCGTTTGGCGATGCGTTTTGAGCATACGGCCGACTCCGAGTACTTGGGGGCCGCTGTTTTCAAAAAGCATGAACCCGAACAAATCTCGGCTTGGTTGAACCAGCTTAGCGTGATTCAACAATCGCAAGTGCGGTATTCTTTAATGCCGCTCTACATGAGTCAAGGCATTTTGGATGCGACGGAATAATGGAACGACGCCAATTAGAATTCAAGACGTTAGATGACGCGGTGAGCGAGGCACGCCAACTGTTGCACAGCGGCTACGATCAAGCGGGGCGTTGGAACTTGTCGCAGGTGCTTGGTCATTGCGACGATTGGTTGCGATTTCCGCTGGACGGATATCCGCGGCCGATTTTTCCGATCAACTTCATCCTGTGGTTGGCCAAGATCACATTGGGCGGAGGCATGCGGAAAAAGATTCTCCGGGAGCGGGCCTTTCGAGCCGGGTCGGCAACGATGCCGCAGACGGTCAAGCAGCCCAATCTCGCTGACGACGCCGCAGCGTTGGAACAATTTGAACGGACGGTCGAACGATTCAAGAGCCATCGTGGCCCGCTACACCCCTCGCCATTGTTTGGCAAAATGACTTACGAAGAGCATCGCGAGTTGCAAGTGATTCACTTGCAACATCACTTGGGCTTCTTGGTGCCCAAGTCTTTCCAACGTTAATCCTCTCTCCTGGAGATAAGAATGCGTTCTGCCTGGATCTTGTGTTTGTGTTGCTGGTGCCTGAATTTCGTGAGTTCGGTTGATGGACAGGTGTCGTCGGATTCCACGAAAACCGCCAGTGCCGCGCTGATCGCTGGTCAACGAGATCTGTTGATCGACGTATACTACCGCGCGGGGAACCCCGACGACGACGCTTGGTTGCGGCGGGCTCGTGATTACGCAGCCCAACACCCCGGACTGAAAGTTGTGCCGCGCGACATTGCTGCTGATCCCGGACTGGAAAAGGGCCTGAAGGTGATCCAGTCGGCGCTCCAACTGCCCAGCACCGCTGTCCCCTTGGTGTACGGTCTGAACCGAGCGATTCACCAGATCAAGGACGACGCCGATTTTTCAGACCAGATGAATCGACTGCGACAACTAGAGATGTACTGCCAACCAAATTGCCCCCACTGCGATCAAGCCGAGCAACACCTGCAGAAGGCGTTGCCTCTCTACCCGGGAATCACCTTTGTTAAACGGAACATCGTCACAGATAAAGATGCCAAAGCCGAACTCCAAGGACTGTTGAAACGCCGCAACACCAGCACGCAAACCGTACCAGTCTTGCACGTAGCCAATCAGCTGCTGATCGGATTCGACAGCCGACAGAAGTCCGGCGACAAAGTCGATGAGCTTTTGAAACGCTGGTCCTGGGAGACGCCGTCTTCAATTCGGTAGATTCTTGCTCCCGTTTAACCGCTTCTTAACGGCTTTCCGAACCAACAGCAGCTAGAATGGGGCGCGAACACCGTATGGTCGTTGGCCGATAAGTGGTGGGACGACTGCCCTGGTGCCTTTACATGTCAAAAACAGTTCGGAAAGGTCCAATGCGATGAGTCGATTTTTAGCCAGTGCCCTCGTGGTGGGACTGTGGTGTCTGGGGACCGAGTCAGGATTCGGTCAAGAAACGCCGGCGGAAGTCGTCCAGGAGATCATCGTACCGGCGGTGTCGGCCTCCGAGTATTATGCCCCGTCGGCAATGCCGGATCGGATCGTCATGTCTCTCATTGGCGATCCGCGCTCGTCGCGCGGGATCAATTGGCGGACCTCCACGGCAGTAACGATCGCGTATGCCGAATTGGCTGAAGCGCAAGCCGGGCCGTTGTTTGTGTCGCAGGCGAAACGCCTGACCGCGACAACAGAACTCCTTCAAGTGGACGCCGTCGCGGCTCATTTTCATCACGCGACTCTTGGCGACTTGAAACCCAACACGATGTATGTGTACCGAGTCGGCGACGGCACCAATTGGAGCGAGTGGTTTCAGTTTCGCACCACTCCGAGTGAGAATGCTCCGTTTTCATTTATCTATTTCGGGGATGCTCAGAATCAAATTCGTTCGATGTGGTCGCGAGTGATCCGCGAGGCCTATCGGGATGCCCCCCAGGCGGCGTTCATTTTGCATGCCGGAGATCTCATCAACAAAGCGGACAGCGATTCGGAATGGGCCGAATGGTTCGCCGCCTGTGCGTGGCTAAACGCCATGACTCCGACAGTCGCCGTACCGGGCAATCACGAATACGCCAAGAACGATAATGATACCCGACGATTGTCCCACCTGTGGCGACCATCGTTTCATCAGCCGACCAACGGGCCACCCGGATTGGAGGAGACCTGCTTCACCTTTGTGTATCAGAACATGCGATTCATTGCCATGAACAGCAACACGCAACTTTCGGAGCAGGCCGTTTGGTTGGATAACGTCTTGTCTGCGAATCAGGCCCCATGGGTTGTTTGCTCTTTTCATCATCCTGTTTACTCGACCGGCAAATCTCGCGATAACGCGGAACTGCGTACCAAGTGGAAGCCCATTTTCGACAAGTACAAAGTTGATTTGGTGTTGACCGGTCACGATCACACTTACGGGCGAACTGGTTTCGAAGTGCCAAGCGTGTTGACGGTCGAGGTCGGTGGGCAGGATGTGGTCGTGGGGGATAAGCCGGAAATCAACTTGCCGACGGGAGTCCAGGCGGTGGATGCCGCCGGAACCGTGTACGTGGTTTCGGTCAGCGGTCCAAAGATGTACGACCATTCCCGGGTGGAGTTCATGCAACGGATCGCCGAGGACACCCAACTGTATCAAGTGATCTCGATCGACGGAGACTGCTTGAGATTCGAAGCCAAAACGGCGATTGGCGAACTCTACGACGCCTTTGAGCTGCACAAGTCCGCTGCGGGGCAAAAAAATCGTTTGATCGAAGTTTCGCCGATCGTTCCACAAAACTTGCGGCCGGTCCCTCCCGTTGTCGACGCAGTAGAGCCCGAAGGCAAAAACTGAACACCTCCCTGCCACAAACCCTTGTGTGACCATCGGATGCAGCAAGTCGCACCTTCCTTGGACGTGTTCCCAATTCGTGGTAGCATGATGGCCTTGTAGTCAAGCAGCGTTTGCTTACATGAAATGGAAGGGAGCCGAGTGGTCGGCCAGAGCGCGGTTGAAACTGATGACCAGTCCTTGATTCAAGTCGAGGCCTTGAGCAAAACGTACGGTAGTTTTACGGCCCTCGACCAATGCTCGTTGCAGGTTCCTGCGGGCGAGATTTTTGGGTTGCTCGGGCCCAACGGAGCCGGCAAAACCACCTTGATGCGTTGTTTGTTGGGGTTTGTCCGCCCGACGTCGGGGCGAGCCAGGATCGGCGGATTTGATTGTTGGAGTCAACGGACCGAAGCCCACGCATTGCTGACGTATATGCCTGCGCAACCTCAATTGCCTCGTTTGTTGCGGGCGCGTGATGTGTTGCGTTTCTTCGCGGATGTACGTCCTCCTGAGCCGGCAGCGAGCCGTCGGAGCGAGAGCCAACCTCAGGGCTCGACCGCTCGCACGACCAGCGTGCCGTCCGAGGCAGCTCGGCGTTTTGAACGAGCGTGTCGGTTGGCGGACCGCTTGCAGCTGGATCTAAGTCGCTGGGTGGCGCTGATGTCTACCGGCATGCGACAGAAGTTGGCGATCGCCGCCACTTTATGTTCGGAGGCTCCCTTGGTTTTCTTGGACGAGCCCACCGCCAATCTGGACCCGGATGTTCGCTCGCAATTGCTGCAAGAGTTAGAGTTCTTGCGAGCCAACGGGACGACGGTTGTGTTTTCGTCTCACGTCTTGTCCGAAATCGAGCAAGTCTGTGATCGCGTCGCCGTGTTGGCCAAGGGCAAATTGGTGGGCATCTCAGAGATGCGACAACTGCAACAAGGCAGCGTCATTACCGGACGGTTGCCCATGGGCACGACCTGGGAAAGTCACGACGAAAAAATGGAATGGACTGCACCCGACCGTTTCAAGTGGCACAGCTATCGACCGCTGGAAGAAGTGCTGCCCGGCCTGCTGGCCCTTGGTGTTCGCGACCTAAAGATCGAGACATTGGGTTTACTCGATGTCTATCATCGGCATCTGGCTTATCAAGTGAGTGACGACGCAAGTGATCGGCCGATGCAAACGGAGAGCGACCGAACATGATCATACCATTGTTGCGCAAGACGTGGTTGGAGACGCGGTGGCTGTTGGGCGGCTGTATGGTTTTGATGTGCTTTTTTTTCTGGCTGCGGGTGTGGTTGGTTTCACGGCTCGACTCCGGGCGTTTCCAACAAATCTTGGAGCTGCTGCCCAATCAGATTCGCTCGTTGGTGCGAGTTGACTTTTCATTTATCGTGACGCACACGGGGCGAGTGTCGATTGGGTTCGAAGAGCCGATGGTTCTGTTGATCATGGCGATTTGGTGTATCTCGCGCGGGTCCGACTTGGTGAGCGGTGAATTGTCACGCGGGACGATGGAGATGTTATTGGCCCAGCCCGTTTCGCGGCGACGGGCTTTTTTTGTGCCGTTGTTGTATGCGTTGTCCGGTGTGGCGCTGTTGGCCATGGTCTCTCTATTGGGAACTTGGTTGGGCGTGGCAACGATCCAAGCGAACGAAGCCTATTATCCAGCGATCAGGATTCCGTTTGTGGGAACTTCCATTCCCATTCCGTTTGCGAAACCCATTGAAATGCGTGTTCCCATGTTCGAACTGGTCGATTGGTGGGCGTTTTGGCCGGGAGCGGTCAATTTGTTCTCGTTGGGCGTGACCATGTTGGGGCTGGCCACCGTCTTTTCGGCCTACGATCGGTTTCGATGGCGAGCGATCGGAGGGGCGGCCATCACCTTGATTCTGATGTCGATCGTCAAAGTGGTCTCGATGTCCTACGGTCCGCTGGGTTGGCTGGGTTGGTTCTCGATTTTTTCAGCCTTCGAACCGGCGCTATTTATCAGTCAAACCAGCACCAACCCCGCAGCCATGTGGAGTTTTTACTTCCTTGGGAAAGGGGATGTTTTGACGTTTAGCCATTGGACCTATAATTTATTGCTATTGGCGATCGGCGCCGGTTTGATCTGGCACGCGAGCCGCGTGTTCGAACGTCGCGATTTGCCAGCCCCTCTGTAGTGAGTCGTTGATCCATGAAAAATCTCGGGATTGTATTGAGTTTCCTGACCGATCCCAGTCGTCGGCGCAACGTCCTGACGTTGCTCAAACTAACCAGCAGTTTTCTGGCGACGATCGTGTTTTTTACGATTATCTTTCACTACTTGATGGAGATGGAGGGGCAGAAACATTCTTGGGCGACGGGGTTCTATTGGGTTCTGGTCGTCATGTCGACTTTAGGACTGGGCGATATCACCTTCACCTCGGATGCCGGGCGATTGTTTTCGGTGGTGGTGTTGGTGACAGGTTCGTCGTTCATGTTGGTGTTGCTGCCATTTGCTTTCATTCAATTTGTTTATGTGCCTTGGATGGAGTCGCAGGCCGCAGCGCGAGCTCCGCGCGAACTTGGGGCAAAGGTCAAGAATCATGTGATCTTAACAGGAATAGGTTCGGTCGAACAAACCTTGGTTCGCATGATGAGACGAGCCAAAATTCCCTACGTCCTGCTGGTGGCCGAGTTAACCGAAGCGCTCAAGCTTCATGACGAGGGCTACGATGTGATGGTCGGAGCGCCGGACGATCCGGAAACGTATGTTCATTGCCGTTGCCGCGAGGCAGCTTTGGTGGTTGGACTCCAACGTGACACGACCAACACCAACATCGCTTTCACGGTTCGGGAAATTGCCCCGGATGTACCCATCGTCGTGTCCGCCTCGTTCTCCGCATCGGTTGATATCCTGGAGCTAGCCGGGGCGACACAAGTCTTGCAGCTGGGAGAGATTTTGGGACAGGCTTTGGCTCGCCGGATCTTGGGCCGCGACGCTCAGGCGCACGTCGTTGGCCAGTTCGATGATCTGCTGATTGCCGAAGCGTCGGTCGCCAGAACGCCGCTCGTCGATCGCCAGCTGAAGGACATTCGGTTGAATGCCCATGCTAAAGTGAACGTGGTTGGCGTTTGGGATCGTGGCAAGTTCGCTCTGGCAGGTCCCGAAACACTGATCGAATCCAGCTCGATCTTGTTGCTCGCTGGTTCACGTGCCGATTTGGACGAATACAACAGCCTGTTTTGTGTGTACGGCAGCAAAGACCATGGCGCGATCATCATTGGTGGAGGTCGCGTGGGTCGGGCCGTCGCGAAAGAACTAAAAGCGCAGGACATCAACTTCAAGATCGTTGAAAAGAACGCTGAACGCGTCCGCGATCCGAACGACTACGTGGTCGGTGATGCGGCCGAGATTGATGTCTTGGAGCGAGCCGGCATTCACAATTGTTCCTCGATTGTGATCACAACGCACGACGACGATATCAATATTTATTTGGCAATCTATTGCCGACGTTTGCGCCCGGAAGTTCAGATTCTGGCTCGGGCCAATCAAGACCGCAACGTTTCAACGCTGCATCGCGCCGGCGCGGACTTTGTCATGTCGTACGCGTCGACCGGAGCCAGCCATTTGTTCAACCTCTTGAAGAGAGCCGAACTGTTGTTGCTGGCCGACGGTTTGGACATGTTTCGAGTGGAAGCCCCGTCGTGGTTGGTCGGACGCTCGTTGGCCCAAGCCCAGTTTCGGCAACGGACCGGCTGCAATGTAGTGGCCGTCAAAACCGTGGCCGGTCAATTCCTGGCTAACCCCGATCCAAATCGCAATCTGGCGGAAACCGATCAATTGATCGTCGTCGGCGATACCGAAGCTGAAGACCGTTTCTTCAAGTCCATGTAGCGGATTTCGGGGACAAGTCCTTACTGAGAGTCGACACAGTTGCCCGCTGCGGTACTTTCCTCCGTGCCTCGAAACACACTGAGCGGCACGGACGTGGTTTTCGCGTGGGACACTGCGGGCTCAGGCTCCGCGTGATGAGGAACGGAGGTATTCCCTGACGAGTCGACCGACTCGTCGGTCGCGACCGGGGCCCTAAACTTGCCGAGCTCGTGCTGGACCTGAGGATTCAGAAACGGATAAAACAGTTGGCCGACAAAGTCTTCCGGCACATCGTCACTGTCGACACCGTATTGTTCAGGAAGCTTGTCTTTGGGCATGTAGAACGTACCGAAGATCAGATCGTAAATGGCTAACGTGGGTGCGAAATTCATGTTGCCACCCTGGTCGGACATCGTGTGATGCCAGTGATGAAAAATGGGGCTGGCAAACAAGTATCGGAACGGTCCAAAAGTCCACTTGACGTTGGCGTGAACCAATCCCGAGTACAAGTAGTTGAACGGGACCATCATGGCAAACAACACCGGAGAAAACCCGAGCAAAATCATCAAGGTGCCGACAAAAATCGAAGACACGATAAAGTTGACCGGATGGAAACGGGCCGCGACCATCCAATCGAGCTCTTTGGGCGAGTGATGAATCGCATGAAACTTCCAGAATTCGGAACGGTGAAAGACGCGATGAATCCAGTACTGAATAAAGTCTGAGACGACCAGCAGCAACACAAACTGCAACCATAATGGCAGTGTCGCGATGGGAGCATAGCCTTGCTGGATAAAGGCAGCGATCCTTTGCTCGTCTCCGCCGTGCATCAAATAAAGCCCCGCCCCAACCATCGCCAGACTGACCGGTCCGTACAGAATGGACGGCAGGAACCAATAGACGGTGTCCAAATACGATTCGCGCCGCCATAGGGGTTGCCGCGGATGCAAGGGAATCAGAACGGCCAAAACACTGAAGACAATCATGCACATGGCGAACCAGGCCGCCGTGGTTAACACAGCTGATAGAATCCCGAACATGTCAGTCCTCCGATAACAACTCAGCGACGTGCCCGGACCA
>JAUXWY010000328.1 GCA_030681235.1 Pirellulaceae bacterium
GCGAACGCAATTTTTGGCATGTGTATTTTCTTTGGTTTTACGCGCATATTCTCAGTGCACCGGCGTCGCTCGCGATGGGTTTGGTGCTGATCAACGATCGATATCGGAGTTGGGCACCTTCCTGGCATCGCCGCTTGGGGAAGCTGCAAATTGCCAATGTGTTGTTGTTGGTAGCACCGAGCGGTATCGGCATGGCTTTTTGGCACGGCAGTGGTTGGTTCGCCGGCGCTGCTATGATGACGCTTGGTGTTGCAACGATGGTGTGTGCCTGGTTCGGGTGGCGCGAAGCGGTGCGCAGGAGATTCGCCAACCATCGTCGCTGGATGTGGCGGCTGTTCGTCCTGTTGGGTTCGGCGGTGACGATCCGGCTATTAGGAGGCTTGACCGAGGTTTTTCAGATTGAATCAACGACCGTATCGATCGTCAACGCTTGGATTAGTTGGGTCGTTCCACTGGTTATTTGCGAGTTGGTCTTGAGATTGAAGAAGTAGGCCGACGGCCATGCGTCGCCGACCAATAAGAATGCATTGGCGATTAAACAATGCGAATCGATCGTTACGTCAAAAGCAAGAGCCCCCGACCCATGCAGGTCAGAGGCTCTCGTTGAAGCGAAGCCGAATTCCGATGATTCGACGATTAGTCGCGGGAATACATGAAGATTTGGACCACGTACCACAGCAGCAACGCGACCGAGGCGAACAAAGCAAGTGCCGCCGCGACGTGTTGATCGGTATGATAGTGATGTTGGATGTTCGAGGTGTCGTAGAGGATGTAAGCCGAGGCCAGAATGACCATGGCTGCGGCAAACCAAATACCGATACCCGCACCACCAAACAAGCCAAACGCTGACAGACCGATAAAGATCAAAGCAGCAATACCACCCAACCACAGATAACGACCCATCCAACTAAAGTCGGCTTTGGTCACGAAGGTCATGAGCGTCAAGCCGCCAAAGACAAACAGCGTTACCAAACCGGCAGCCAAGGGGATTGTGGGGTCCATGCGAAATGCCAAGCCCATCAAGGGCAAGAAGATCACGGCTTGGGCCGCGACATACAAACCCAAACCCGCGTATTGCATGGCCGGGGAAGTGCTGCCTTCAGCCCAGCTGCGGGCGACCCAACTGACGCCCATAAACGCACCCAGCACCAGGAACCACGACCAGGGTGTTCCCAACATCAACCGCACCACAGATTCGTGTGGTACAACTGCCAACAACAACGCTTCCAGGGCCACAAACGCGAACATCGCTCCGCCCATGACCGCGTAAGTGCGGCGAATAAACGCCGTTCGAACGGAGACACTGGCGTCGGCAGCGATCATTCGGCCGTCGGGATAAGACGCCGCCATGGTGTTTTGGTTTTGGTACGGATTGTAATTGACCATCGTTTACTCTACCTCGTTTGAAAAATCTGCCTAACCCTACATCCATCGGATCAGCCGCCCAGGTCCACCCCGAACGCCGCTCCGTTCGCCCAAGTTTACCGCCAAATCCGGTAAAAGGCAACCTTTTTTGAGGGGGGCTGCCTGACATGCTCCCTTGCCGCGTCCGGTTGGGTGGGTCAACCGCCGCAAAATCGCTACGAAACGCCGGAGAAAACATCAATTGTCGCCGTTCGGTGGCCTGCCCGATCATCACCTGAATTTCCCCCAAACGCCCTTTCGAAGCTCGCGAGCATACCCATTTTTGGCTCTGGGACGCCCGAATTTTCCAACCGATTCAGAAAATACAGGGAATGGTAGTGCCTACGGATGGCAACAAAACGCAAGCACTGGCCCTTGGCAAATTGGCAAACAGATCTCATTCTCCAATAAACATTAATCATCCATTAGCCGTTCACCGCCCAAACGCGGGCCGCCGCAAATTTGGCGGTTGGAACTGTTATTTTCTGCCAAGTTGGAATTCGCCAAATTTGCTCTGGCCACGCGGTTAACGAACAACATCCATGAACGCCTCCATTATTCCCTTGTCCCAAATCCCCGCACGACAACGCCGTACCAGAGCTCATTCTGCATTTTTCATTTTCCATTACTCATTAATCATTGTTTCCATTCTCCCCACCGCTGCTAGGTTCAAGTTGAATTGCGTTAATCGCTGAGCCCTTCAGGACGACCGACTGTTCGATTAACTGTCCGTCGACTTCCAAATAAAACGTGACGGGCTGTTCGTATTCGCCAGCTTCCCGGTTTTGCATCACGAGATTCACCGAAAGTGTTTCGCCGGCAGGAATGGAGATTGGAATTTGTGTTTCAGACCGAAACACGCAGTTCAGTCCTCAGCAGTGATTTAAACCGACAACTCTAGCCGTGCTCCAACTGCGATTGGTTAGCAGAATCGGAGCAGCAGTCTCTTTCCCGACGGTCGCCGTCGCAGGTGTCGGCCAATCAATTTCGACCAGTGTCTGGGGATCAATTCCCGCGCGATAAACTTGCCAACCACTGTACGCGATCAACGCCAACCCGACACACATCAGAACGGAACTTAGTTTTTTCATGAAACAACTCCCACGTTAATTTGGTTACACGCCGTGTAAAAATTTAATCCATACCATAGCCAGTTGCAACAAGCGAAGTGCCGGAGTGCTGGCTTGGGTAATGGCAAAATCAGTTTACGGGACTTCCACGATCTCGGTCCCGTTGGTCGTTGCTAGGGCGGGTAAGATTTCGGGGCTGATGTCGTAGGCGACGAATCGAACCGAGCCATCACAAAAAGCAAAGTTAGCGCCTCCGGAATGGAGCGACCAGTAGTGAAACAGACTGCATTGCTGGTCGACTTTGCCGGGTCCAAATTGATAGGGGCCTTCCGGGCAGTCGGCGGCACCGTAGTTCGTGTGTTGGTTCAACTCCAACGCACCCAGCAGCATGTCGGGAGATCCGGACGCTTGCTGGCCGACACCCGCATACCACCATCCGTACCAAGCATCTGCGGATGGCGGTCGTTCGCCAACCAAGAAGGTGTTGCTCAGTCCATCTCGGACTTGAGCTGGCCGAGTCTTGGAGTCCAGGAAGAACACGCCATCCTTCGTGGTGTAGTTGGTGCCCGCGTTGCCGACATACGAAGTCAAAGCGACAAGTCGGTTCTCGTGTGTCCATTGAGCAGAACCGGATCGCGGGTCACTGGGGCATTGGTACAGCGGCACGACTCGTTGCAGACCAGAATGCAACGCAAATGGCGAAGGGTTGGCCCGCCAGTCTCGTTTGGCTTGCTCGAACATGGGCGTTTGTTCGATGTATGGCAGCAAGTGAACCAAGAAAGAGCCTCGGGGCAATTGTGCGTGGGGAACCGAATCCGAAGACACGCCCGGTGGGTAGACCTGCCGAGCGGTTTGGAACTGCTGGGCCGCGAGCCCTATTTGGCGAAGTGAGTTGGCACACTCCAACTTCCGAGCCGACGCCCGAGCACTTTGCACCGCAGGGATGGTAATCCCAATCAACACGGCGATGATGCCAATAACAACCAATAGCTCGACGAGGGTAAAACCACGTAGTTCAGACGAGCGCGAACTTTTCTGGACAGAGTTCATGTTAGGTATCCTCCTAGACGAATCGCCCGAAGGACGCGACTAGTGCCTTTGCAACCCGCGCCCCAGTTTCATGACGACGATCCCGACGACAACAATTACAACCCCAACAATAGAAGTGTACACCCACCAAGGTCGGGGCGGGCTATAGCCATCAGGTTCGGGAAAACCGTAGGCTGATAGGGTGAATTCTGCTCTCGTTAACGATAGATTTCGGATCGAATTGTCCTTTGTTACCCATTCCGTTAGGACGCCATCGACATAGCTTTCCTCACGGCTTTTTGAGCGAAAAATAACTCCCGTCTCTGTCCGCTCGTTGCTGTATTTCGCGGAGATTGTGTTCGAGGAATCAAGTGCCATCGAAAATTCAAGAACTGCCCAATTCATCTCAGGGTCCAATATGGCATAGCAATTGGTCGGTCGATAAACCTCTTTTGCGTCACGAGTGGCTGTATCGACATGAGTGACTGGAACAGGAAGTAATAATTCGCATTTTACCGCGTTTAAACCATTATACGAAACACGACTGGCCGTTTTAATAACAAGGTCTTTTTGATCTTGGAGCATGATATCATTGAAGCCAAACGACACACCCGACACATTACCAAGCCCAGCATGGTTATTACTTGAAACGAACCGTCCATAAGGCCCTTGAGACAGGTTGTCGTCAGATCGGTGAGTTTCTTCGACAGTCCATGGCGCCTCGGTCGAGGTGCGCACAAGACCGAAGTTGTAATATGGGTTTACAACAATCAAATTCTCTATTACCGAGATCGTGTTTGTGGAATCTGTTTTCAAATACCTGCGATGATCGACATCAAGTACTTGAATGTTATTGGTGACACTGTAAGGTGGACGATCAGCTAGATCCTTGTGCCAATGACGTGTTCGGTGTTGTACCTCATAATTACCTCTTGACAGAAGGGACTCTTGAGCGGCCCGAGCCTGTTCCCATGCAGCAGGGGCATCTCGGCGAACCATCTCAAGCAATTGGTCATCTGGAGTCCGGTAGCCGCGTGCCAATAAAGTTAGAGCTGTTGTTAAAAGAAGTAAGAAACGTTTCCAAGTAACGTGCTTGCCAATGTTCGACATAATTGCGTGCTCCAGTAACTCGTTCACGAACAACTACCAGTTTTCCTGCTACTGGCCTTCCACGGCTCCTCGCCCAAAAAGCCAGATTATTCCGTGAGTGAATATGCGTGCGATCGTAGGAGTCTACGACATCAAGATGCTTTACCATGCCGAACGTTGTAGTGAAAATTCCTTTGTGAATTGGAACCCCCAGGCCATACCCGAAAGGCATGAAATCGCTATGCCTGTTGGGTACTTCGCCGCTCAACGCTCGACTTGGCAAAGCATGTCACTCCCGAAAGACACTATCAAAATTTGTCACAAATACACTTAAGCGAAGTCTGTCCTGTTTCTGGATCGAACACCAAAAGGCGAACACATCCTGACTTACATCCCTCGCACGAGTGGCCCGAAACATTGGACGTTGTGCATGTCCCATTTGATGACGTTGCTTGAACATAGCATTTCCACTGCGGAGGACTGTTTGCAACTTGAACCAAAAGCCATTTTCCACAATTGCTTCCGCATGCATCGTTGCACTTCATGGCAGGAACTGGCTCGGGGACCAGATCCCCCCACGCTGGCGCGTTCACTGGTACCAAAAACGAGCCAAACATCATTAGGACGATGCCCAAAAAGCAGCAACAACGCCCGCATAACTCAGATACATTCATTTCGATTTCCCTTTTCAGAATAATGTCTTTCAAACTCTGAACCGAAGTGGTTCCCAACGACGCAAACCGTTTTACCAAAAACACCAAACAATCACTTATTCTGTCGGGCGGGTCTCCTTTCAATTCTCAAAGTTGTTAGCTCTTCACGAAACCACGCCAGCGACACAAAAGCAGTGGCTGCCGGGCGTGATCTGTTCGGAACCAAATTTTACCGTCACGAAATCCCTCGGTATCGCCAACCTTCACTCGAACCCGAATTTCCGTTTCAGCACCGGCTGCGATGGTGACCGGAAGGTCTTTCCCAGCGGTACATTGGCAATCGTTCGCGGCACCAATCAATCGGATCGGTTCGTTACTGCGGTTATTCACCAACAGACGGAAATCGATCCACTCGCCCGGTTTTCCGATTCCGACATTGGCGATCACGGGTTTGGTTATCAAGTACTGGCCAGTCCACGCCGGCGCAACGTTTGCCGAAATCAGATTCGTTAAGCTGGGCGTCATCGCCATGAGCACCATTCCCAAGCCAAGCCCCAGTGCAGTGACGAATGGGATTAGCCCGCGTGCCATGAGCCGTGGAATCAATCTTTCAGGTATCCGACTTGTTTCAGACCCAACAGACGTTGCTGGGGAGTTTGGCCCAAACAAATAAAGTAGAAGTAAGAGGAAGACATCGAGCAAAACCACCCAAATCGGATGCAGAGAAAACTGGCCGAAACATCCACAGGAACTTTGACCAATCCAAACTTGACAAACACTCGCTCCGGCGAATACCGAAAATGTGATTACCAAAACCCACCACACCCAACGGGCCGCAAGCCCACTTAATAGCCAGACGGCCAACAAAAATTCAAACTGAATCAAGCCCCATTCCAACTGAGGAGCCACCTCGGATACCGCCGACGGAGTGCCAGCCAAAAACGCACGCCATTTGAGAAACGCCGTTACCAGAAAAAAAACGGCTAAGAGCAGGCGAAAGCCTAACGGTAAAGTCCCCGTGTTCCGGAGTCCCCGTGTTCATTGAATGGTCTGCCGTTACCATCACAATTCCCATGCAAAAAAGTGCCGCTCGACGTCCCATGTTCTGGAATATCGTCTAGCTCATGCCCTTAAAATAACAATCAAAACCAGGATTGCAATCTTTAAAACCAGGTAAACGGAAGTTTTTGTCGAAATAAATGGCGTGGTCGGAATCGTCTTCTTCAACTGCGTTCATCTATGCAACTTGCCGTTTCAGATCGTTGAGGCACGGAGGTCGTAGCCGTCCACGAAAGGCACAAAAAGCACGAAAGACAGCGGAAAGCCAAGCCCGGGCAGGAGGCTGATGACATACGCTCTGATTGTAGGCAATGATCTGTGTTCAGCGGTGAACATTCCTTTGCCATCCATTCCTTTGCCATTCACTTCTCTGCTGTTCATTCCTCTGCTGTTCATTCCTGCTCGCCACATCCCCGCACAGTAGCCGCCAACCGGGACTCATTTTGAATTCTTCATTCTCCAATAAACATTAATCATCCATTAGCGGTTCACCGCCCAAACGCGGGCCGCCGCAAATTTGGCGGTTGGAACTGTTATTTTCCGCCAAGTTGGAATTCGCCAAATTTGCTCTGGCCACGCGGTTAACCAACTCTCCCGACTTTGGGCGTGAACGGTTACCCTTCTTCTTCGCTACCTTTGCTGCCTTCTGTTCATAGATGTTGCAGCCAGATTCAGTTGCGACAGAAGTTAGCAAAGCAAGCAAAGGATGAGCAGGAAGGAAGTCATTCGAACAGAGTCGCTGATCAAGCCAATTATCTAACCTTGCCTGATCTATTCTTCGCTGCACTACCTTCTGTGTTGCGGGTGTGAATCGTCATCGCGGTTTAAACTTTATGCCCATCGCTGTAAGTCCTTTTTGAATTTCCGGCGCTGACATGAACAGGTTCCAGAGCAAGCCCGAGCGATGGTTTTCGATCATGACGACGATCGGTCCTTGATCAATCGCCAGGTACCGTTTTGGGTACCAATCCGCTTGTTGGCTGAAGGCGTCGTAGAAGCCATACTTGCCCAAGATTTTGTCGCCCAGGTTTTCTTTAAAGTGACGCATGGCGTTCATGCTCTCTTGCGGAAGATAGGGCAGCGATGCCAGGGCCGCTGTGGGCGAGATGACGCCCAGATCTTCCGCTGGGCAATGGGCGGCGTAGAAGTTCGGCGAATAACTGGCGGTCAATCCCCAGCAATTTGGTCCGTAACCAGCGAAGCCATGCGGATTCGTTACGCAATGTTCGTAGTGAATCCGAGCATGACGAACGTTCGCCTCCCAATAGTCGGCGTATTGATCCCGCAAGCCGCGCGGATCCAGACCCAGAAACGAGTAGTGGGCCCAAAACAACGGTCCAGCTGACGCTGTTTGCCCTTGGTGCTTCAACGGCAATTCAATGTCGTACGATCTTGGGCCACCGACGATCTTGCCGTCTTCTGCCCAACCTCCATGATAGACCGCAGCCGGTACCGCATGCGTCGGCGAACTGCACGCCAGAACGTAAGTGATCAAGCACTCGTTCCAGCCGCGAATCTTGAAGTTCATCTTCCACTGATGTTTGGGCGACCAGTGCCAATAAAGCACGTTCTCTTCTTTCGGCCCTCGGTGCCAATCCCATTGAACCTCGCGCCACAGTTTGTCGACTCGCGCGGCAAGCTTTTGTTCTTCATCACTACCTTTTTGAAAATACTGCCGGACACAGATCAGGCCCTGCATTAGAAAACTGGTTTCCACCAGATCGGCTCCGTCGTCATTGGGACTAAACGGAACGGTCTTACCGGTGTTCCCATCCAGCCAGTGTGGATAAACGCCGTGAAATCGATCGGCCTGTTCCAGAAATGTTACGATCTGTTCGAACTGCTCGTAGCCTTCGCTTCGCGTGATGAACCCGCGTTCGATCCCTACCAAGATGGCCATGACTCCAAAGCCAGTTCCACCCGTGGTGATGACCACGAGGTCTTGGTCCGTAAGATCTCCATCAAAGTGAATTCGTTCCAGTGCGGCTTTGGACTTGGCCTGAGCCCCCTCGCGAAAATACTCGAACGTCGTTCTTTGTACCAAATCCAGGAGTTCTTCATCGCCGGCGGACATCGCCGGAACGCTGTCCAGGACTTGGAGTTGGTCCTGAGCCAGCGATGGGGCTGCAATGGCCAGCGACCAGAAAAGCACCGCTAAATAGATGCTTCTGCGGGACAATGTAAGCAACGATTCAGAAGTCATTCGTAGATGAGCCATCGTGGAACCTTGGTTGATGCTGGAAAGCGAGAGCGGCCAGCAAAAACGGATTTAAGTTTTGTTGACGTACACCCCGCGAAGATCATTGTATAGAATTGCGGGCGAATCGGTCACGTGGGTCACACAACGGCACGGCGATCCGTAGGCAGTCCGTTTGACATTCCCAAATTCGTCCGGTCTCACTCGTAGGACCTCAGGTTGATAAGGAACCAAATGAGTTCAATTAGAAAAATCTTTGATCTAAAAGCCGGTGTTATAGGAACCGGGTTTATTGGTCCGGTGCATATCGAAGCTTTGCGGCGAATCGGTGTCCAGGTCACGGCGATCTGTGGTTCGGGGCAAGCCCGCGAGGTCGCCACGCAGTGGGGGATCCCCCATGTCTTTACGGGTTACGACTTTGCGAAGCTAGTGGCAGCGCCCGATGTGGACGTCGTGCATATCACTTCGCCCAATCGACATCATCACCGGCAGGCACTTGCGGCACTGGCGGCTGGGAAACATGTCGTTTGCGAAAAACCGTTGGCGATGACCACGACCCAGACCGCGGAGATCGTCGCCGCCGCAAAGGCGTCGGGCAAGGTGTTCGCCGTGAATTACAACGTCCGTTTTTATCCTGCCGTGCTGCAAATGCGAGCGATGGCGCAGAGCGGAGCCTTGGGCGAGATCATCCACGTCAACGGCAGCTACATGCAAGACTGGTTGCACAAAGATACGGACTACAATTGGCGAGTGCTTGCTTCCGAGAGTGGCGAACTGCGGGCGGTGGGCGACATTGGTACTCATTGGCTCGACACGGTCAGCTTCATTCTGGGTTCGCCCGTGGTCGAGTTGATCGCGGATCTCTCGATCTTTCATCGCACTCGAAAACGACCCGTCGGTGAAGTCCAAACATTTTCGAACACCGCGCCTGAAAAAACCGAGAACTGTACGGTCGATACCGAGGACTTCGCCAGCGTATTATTGACTTTTGCCAATGGAGCCCGCGGCAACCTGAGCGTGTCGCAGGTGGCGGCTGGCCGAAAGAACAGCATTCGCATTGAAGTCTACGGGAGCAAGAAGTCCGCGTGGTGGTGTTCCGAGGACCCGGAAATGCTGCACTTTGGAAATCGCGACGGCGCCAACGAAACGACCATCCGCGCGACTGCCGCCTTCGGCAGTGGTGCGACGGGTTTTATGGATTATCCACCGGGCCACGTGGAAGGTTTTCCGGATACGTTCAAGATGAACTTTCGCAATATCTATTCGGCTATCGTAAAAGGTACCGAAGAGCGGCTGTTTGCCAGCGTCAGCGATGGGCATCAAGAAGTGGCGCTCTGCGAGGCGATCTTGCGGAGCCACAAGTCCAGGTCGTGGACCAGCTTGTAATATAACGCTGCTGAGTTCCGCAATTCGGCCAGAATTGTTCAATTTCGTCGCAGCGATAGTTAGGTTGGGAATCCGACCAACCATGCTTCGTTAAGGGGTTGTCCCAAGCTTCGTTCCCGGTTTGGGAGACCGTGCGGTAAGGAAGTTTCGAGAACTAGCAATGAACGCAGTTTAGCGAGCGCTGGTGTACCGGCTTTA
>JAUXWY010000329.1 GCA_030681235.1 Pirellulaceae bacterium
CTAAAACAGACCTATCATTACACCACGACAAACGTCTGAACTAGACACGCCTCAATTCAATACCATCGAGAGTCATCCGAATCCCACGCGAGATGGCTCGTTGGATTGCGGCCGTACTTGATAGATCGCATGCCGATGAGGAAACTCACATCGAAGTATTTGCGGCCGTGGGCGTCAAATCAAAGTTACTAGAAGAGTCTCAAGGCAAGTCACATCAAGTCACTCTAAACCCAAGAATTCCATGAGATTTTGGGTCCCTAGCGGACGCGTCCTGGCCAATAGTTCTCCGGAACCGAACCCGGCCGCCATTCCGGCGACGGCGTTGACCGCTTTTACCCGCTCCAGGATATCGCTCTTATGGCCAAACTGGGATTCGTAACACTGGATGGCACTTAGTTTCTTCCCGATCACCTTCGAAATATCCACGGTAAAACGATGTGGCAGACTCAGTGCCTGTTCGACGTCGAACGTCAAAGGATAATACAGCTGGCACGGGATCGTGTGGACCGACAAATTTGAAAAGTGTTCGTCCCATTTCGTCAGTCGACTATAAAACACGGCGGCGTCCGTGATCTGCATCGCTTGCCAATGATCCGGCGACGCCATCGGTGTTTTGTGTCCCAAACCAATAACCACTTTGGGACGAAACCGGCGAAATTCGGTGGCCAGCGCGACTCGGGCTTCGAACGAATCGAACAAGCGGCGGTTAGGCAATTCGAGAATCACTCGACGAGCCACGCCCAAGGTCGCCGCTGCTGCATCGGCCTCGCGCTGCCTTTGTTCGGGACCGGCGCTGTACGGCGTCGGTTCACCGTCGGTCAAATCGATGATGCCAACACGATAGCCTTGTTCCGCCAGCAAAGCCAACGTCCCGCCGCACGCGATTTCCACGTCATCGGGGTGCGCGCCGACGGCAATGACATCCAGTTCATCTACGCTTGAATCCGACACGGGGTGACCTACTCTGAAATCATCAGGACTTTATTGGAAATCGTGGTTCGGCCTTGTTGGTCCGTCCAGCGAACCTGCAGCAGATGATGCCCGGCTGAAAGCTGCGGACCGAGACTTTCCAACGACAGTCGCCACAAGTGATTTGTCGTATGGGGCTCACCGAGCATCGGTTTTCCGTCCGGCTTCAACTCTCGTTTTCGCAGCTCGACCAACAGCGGGGCGATGCCGGTGTAATTCTCCATCGCAACCCAAGATCCCTCGGGTCCGATTCGTGCTTCGACGCGGTCCAACGGAGTCGCATTGAAGACATTGGCAATCAGCGGCAATTCCTGCAGCTGATTGACGACGATGTTCTCCGGCAACACGATGTCCATTTGATAGTTCTGCGGTCGTCCGGCGGGGTAGAAATCCAACTGATAGTTGTGATGATTGAACTCCATGATGCTGTAGCCGTTGGGTGCGCCGTCGCTCATCATGGCGTGTGGGATCCCGCGTTCGTCGCGATTTCCACCCCACCAACTTCCGCTGACCGTCACATTGATGATGTGATGGTGAGGCGCCTTGCCACGCCATCCGTCGGATGCATCGATGAGTCGATGTTCATGGAAGTGAGTATGTCCGGAAATCGAAACGCAGAATGGACGCTCCTCAATCAAGCGATAAACTTCTTGCCGATCGACGGCCCCGACTAACGGAATATGCATCATCAGCACCACCAGCGAATCCTGTGGGACCAATGCCAAGTCGTTCTTGAGAAATTCCAGTTGCCGTTCACCGAACGTGGCGTCGTATTTGCCTTTGGCCGTGGACGGATCAATAAAATAGTTGATGTTATCCATGACCACGAAATGTACATTTCCGTAGTCGTAGCTGTAGTAAGTTGGTCCATAAATGCTTTGAAACGTCTCGGCTGAATACTTGCGATCAGGCACATCAAAGTTGATGTCGTGGTTGCCCAAGACGTTGTACCACGGAATCCCCAACACTCCAATCGTTTGATTCAATGGCTTGAACGTGGATAGATCGTCGAACGCAATATCTCCCAGTGTCACGCCAAACGAGGCGTCGGTACCGACCAACTCCGGGATAATGTCGGCGGCGATGAAGCGAACTTCTTGAAGATTTCGCGGTTGAGGGTCGCCGAACAGGATCGCGCGAAATTGATCGGTTTCATTTTGCGGTACCAGCGGAAAGTTGATCATCGATGGCAGCGGACCCGTGGGCTCCACTCCGGCGAACCGCAATTGCGGCGATCCCTCGGGTTTGTGCGTGTAGTAAAAACGCGGCAAACCATCTTCCGACAGAAGTGTGCGAAACCCGCGCGGCTTGATCACAAACACCGTTTGATCGACCGCCAGTGGAATTTCATACGCTCCGCCCGCAGTCGTCAACACGATCTGGCGACCGTTCGAGACTCGAATCCCGCTCAAGCGTTGCTCGTCGGCGTCCAAAACGCCATTCTCATTGCGGTCGACGAAGACAATGCCTCGAGCGACCTCGTCAGCGGCTACCAGTCCGCAACATGTAATGTGGAACGCCAAGCTCCAGGCCAAGAAAAAAGCTGGTTTGGTCATGTCATTCACTTTCGTTTTAAGATCGGCAGATAATGACCCAGCCGACGGATCGAATGGATATGCCCCACGCGCCTTCGCGCCAGGGCTGAAGGCTCACGGGTCGCAGCGGGATGAACTCAAGATTCGTCCAACCGGACTGATTCAAAGTCGCTTGAATTTCCCTCCGAGTGAACACATGCAGGAACATGTTCTGCAAGCCACGATACGGATAGTGTTTGTCGCCCCGCTCCAATTTGCCGCCGCCAAAAGTCTGGCTCCAACCGGACGCGACAAGGTTTCGCAACAACCACCAGGGTCCGCCCGGATCGAATAAGTTGTACCAATAGTTGTGGACATGCAATACCAGTGTGCCGCTGGGTCGGATGATCCGGCGAAAGTGCTTCAAGGCCGTCACGCGGTGGCTTTGTCCTTGGACCATGCCTAAAGTGCTGAACAGACACATGCCATGATCAAAACAATTGGCAGACAAACCTTCCAATTGCACCAAGTTGGCATGAACACAAGTAACTTCGACGTTCATCTGTTTGGCACGGTCGCGAACTTCACCCAACATCGAAGTGGAAAGATCGACGGCCACGCCCGAAAAACCCTGCTGGACTAATGGCAACAGGGCGCGGCCATTGCCACAACCCAGATCCACAATCGTCATCTCGGGCGACGGTGCACCAAATGCGGACGTTAAGATATCTTGATCGACCGCAAACAGAGGATGATCCGCAAAGTAACTTTCATACCGCTCGGCAATCCAGCGACTGTTCAGATAATCCCAAGTTCCCGGGTCAACTCCCGGCAGTGGATTGCACAGGCGTCGGTTCATGGTTGCTCGGTCACGCGGTGCAAATCGAGCTCATAAAACCAGAAATCGTCGTTGGGTTGATCGATCACCAACTGCTTGCTGGTGCCAGTGCCGTCGATGACGAAATTGACCGAACCAATCGGGTAGTTGTAGGTGACACTCGGGCGCCACTTCAACTCAAAATTGTTGTAATGTCGATGCGTTAGATCCGCTACGAAGTCCGGGGCTGGTGCCATTCTCAACACCAAACTGCCGTTCTCCAAGCTGATCGTGACATCGCCGTACAATGGGCAGCGGTAGGTTCCGCAGTATTTGTCCAGCGGCAAGGTGGGCGGTGCGTCTGGAATTCGGTCGGCAGTCCACTTGGCTCGCGTTTCTTGTTCGGCTGCTTTTCGCTCGGCGTAGCGTTGTTTGTACGCGGCGTTCCAATCTTTCTTATCCGCCACGTCTAAGAAAATGTCGAATATCGTATCGCGCAGGATCGCCGCGACCGGTGACTCGCTATTGGTAAGGACCACCACGCCTAAGTTCTCCTCGGGCATCATGGCTGTCTGCGAGATCATTCCATCCAAGCCGCCACCGTGTCCGATGACGCGACGTCCTTGATAATTGGAAATGCCCCAACCCAATCCATAAGCTGAATAATGTCGAGTGGGATTGAATCGGGCGGCTTCTTCGGAAATCGGCATGGCGATCGATGGTTGCCACATTTGCCAAACTTGGGCTCGGTCTAAAATCTGTTGGCCGTCCAACTCGCCTCGGGCCAATTGCAGCCTCAACCAACGGCTCAGATCGTTGGCGGAAGAATTCAAACCACACGCGCCCCAGCAGTTGTCCATGTTGCCGTGCGGGAGGACTCGCAGCATTCCACCCGATTCATTGTGGGGGCTAGAGACATTGTCTTGGAAGTCGCGAATACTGGTGGTGGTTCGTTCCATACCCAGTGGCTTCAAAATACGCTGCCGTACGAATTCCGAACAAGGCTGCCCCGACACTCGTTCAATAATCTGCCCCGCCGCAATGAACATCAAGTTCTGGTACCCATATTGATTGCGAAACGAAGAAACGGGCTTCAAATGCCGCACCCGACGCAAGATTTCGGTCGGCGAGTAGGAAGTTCCATACCACAACAGGTCGCCGCTAAAGGTCCCCAAGCCACTTCGGTGGGAAACCAAATCGCGAATCGTGATCTCCTGCGTCGCGAACGGATCGTACAAGCGTAGCTCGGGCAAATAATCCGCCGCTCGATTGTCCCATTTCAATTTTCCTTCAGCAACCAAAATGGAAATTGAGGCTGTGACAAAGGCTTTCGAATTGGAAGCAATCACAAATAGAGTATCGGCATCAACCGGGGCTTCTTGTCCCAGTTCTCGCACGCCATATCCCTTGGAAAACAAGAGCACCCCGTCTTTGACAATCGCGACTGATAATCCAGGCACCTGCCAATCGACTCGAACCGACTCGGCCAAGCGATCGATCTGCTCCAACTTCTCCGCAACGGGCAATGGTTCCGCCGTCGATTGCGCCACGAGCTGAGGAGGTTCGAAGGAACATACCGTCACCATCGCGACGACAATACTTGCCTGGGTGAACAGACGATGAAACATGAATTGGCCTAGCGAAGTTTTGGGGAAAGTTGACAAGTCCGGTCAGATTATTGGCCAGTCTGCGACATCAGATAGGCGAACAAATGTCGTTTGTCCGCGTCTGATATTGCATCCAAGAGTCCATCGGGCATCAAAGATTGGTTGAGGGCTCGTACCTCTTCCACGTCTTCCAATTTGATCAATTGAGTTTGATCTTGGGAGACCAAGACGAAAGCCGCCGGAGTCCGCTGGGTCACAACGCCCGACAGGGTTCGTCCGTCGGCCATTTGCACCAACGACAAGCGGTATTCCGTATTGACCTCGGCAGAGGGTGCCACGATGTTTTGCAGCCAATAGTTCAAGTTATCGCGTTGGGCTCCGGTCAGCTCAGGACCCAATGTCTCACCGGCGCCGAACAAACGATGGCACTTGCCGCACTGTTGTTGAAACAGCTCTTTGCCACGAGTGAGGTCACTATCAGCGATGGACTCGGGTGTTAACAAATCGCGGAACTTTTGGATTTGTTGCATTTGCGATTGACCCAGCAAACTTGACAGCTCCGGCCAAATCTCGGCAATCAATTTCCCCGTCGCCTCATCGCCGATCAACTGAACCTGACGCAGTTGATTGGCCGAAATGGCTGCCCGCGGGATCGAATCCTTTTGAACGGCGAGCAGTAATGACTTCGCGCGTTCGGCTCGTTCGCACAACGCGGAAATGATCGCGACTTGTCCGGCCGGCGGGGCCGACTGGAACTTTTGAATCAGCACACCAGTGGCCCGACTCCCGCTCCATCGAGCGAGCCCGTTGGCCGCCCCGACCGCCAAGAAGCGATGGCTGAGCAGATTGCCCAATAGCGTCACGGCCTGTTCATGTTCGTCACTCCACGTTTCACCGACCGATTCCAAATCGCGAACCACCGAACGGATCAACGATCCTCTCAAGTCCAGCGTCTGTCTTTCATCCGCTAAGAGCGCGAGCCGATCGGCGAGCGACTGTCGATTTTCAAAGACCGTCGCCAGTTGCTCGAAGCGAGGCGCCAGCATCGGATCACGAGCCAGTTCTGCTGCCAACTCGGACCAACCTTCCGGCTTCGGCAGATCGTTCCAACCATTCCAACCTTCCGCCAGACCGCTCAAGACGGAGACTTTTTGCTCCACGGTAATGGGTTCATTTCGCAGGACGGCCACGATTCCGCGCAAGGCATCGCGTTGATACGTGTACTCGATGGCCAAACGCCGTGCTAAAAATTGATCGACAATGGCGATTTTGCTGACCGACAACAGCTCGGTGATTTTCCCGGCATGGCTCGCGACACTAGGCTCCAGTCCATACCAAACCAAATACGGATAGACTCGGTCCTCAGCCAAACTCCCATGTTTCGTGAGCTGACAGGCCATCGCCCAACGATCGTTCGCGCTCATCAAACGCATGGATGATGCCAAGTAAGTCAAGACCAACCCGTGTTGCTCGGTTTTGGCCAACTGCAAAAGAGCTTGTGCCACATCGGTCGTCAACGAGCCCAGGCTTAACCCGGCCAAACGTTGTTGGCTCCCCGCGACACTGGAATCGGTCAGAAGTCGAATCGCCCAAACACGAACGTGGGGATCGTCGTGGACCAACAGCGAAGTCAGTTCCGTCGCGGGCAGCAAACCGGTGGCCCACATTCCGGTCAACAAGCGGAACCGCAAGTCCGACGATTCCGACTCTTGGAACTCCTGCCACAATTGAACATTGACTTTAGCCAAGTCTGCGGCCAACCCCGCATCCAGCCGTCCGAATCCGTGGGCGTGTTCCTGCAAACGCAACCGAGCTTGTCGCCAAACCCACGGGCGTTGATCGTGCAACAAACGTGCGATTCTCAACAGGTCCGTTCCGTTGAGGATGTTGACAACCTCGGCGACATTCCAAGTGGGTCGCGGTGACTTGTTCCCGGCTCCATCGCCGGGGGCTTGGTAGTCCGCCCGATAGATTCGTCCGGAGCTGCGGTGAATTCCGTCGTTCTCGTGACATTCACCCAGGTCCGACCAATCCAACATGTACATGGCGTCGTCGGGACCGCAGAACAAGTCGATCCCGCGGAACCACGGATCGCTGGTCTTGAGCGGATCGGGGCAGTGTTCGGCTGTAAATGTGGCACCAAACGGCTTGAGTTTATCGCGATTGAGTCGGCGACCATGAAAGTTCAGCGTGTAGACATCGCCGTGGTATTCTGCTGGCCACCGATATCCTTGATAAAACGCCAGGCCACTGTGAGCATGTCCGCCGCCGGCCGCATCGGTTCCCACGGTCATCCCGTCGCGTTGTTGCATCCAAGCTTCGGATTGCCGATCCCAATGGAAATGGTCGGCGACTTGAGCGGTGAGGTGAAATAGATGCGGTTGCAGGTCTTCGCCATACATTCGTTCGGTGTGCAAACCAGGGATCGCATGCCATAAATGCCCAATCACCGTATTGATAAAGAAAAGTTCGCCATGTTCGTCCCAATCGTGACCCCAGGGATTGGTCGTGCCTTGAGTCACGACCTCAAACTTCTCGTGCGTTGGATGATAGCGCCAAATGCAACAGTTGAGCGGGATACGGTTTTCGCGCGGCGTGCCGGGTTTTCCCACATGGCTTGTGGCCTGGATTCCATGCCGACCGTAAAGCCAACCGTCAGGTCCCCAGCGGAGACCATTGACCAAATTGTGCCCAACTTCGTGGTCCTCGAATCCGTCCAGAATCACTTGTGGCTCGCCGTCCGGCGTTCCGTCCAGATCGCGATCCGGGATGAACACGAGTTTCGGCGCACCCAGCATCCAGACGCCGCCCATGCCCACTTCGACACTGGCCAAGAGTTGGGCTTGGTCGTAAAAGACTGTGGGGGCCTCCGCGATGCCATCGTGATTTGAATCCGGGAGAACAACAATTCGATCGCGAAGGTTTCGATCGAATCGCTGGGGCAGTTCTGCGTAAGTGTAGTTTTCCGCGACCCACATTCGTCCGAAACGGTCGAACGTTGCTGCGATCGGTTGCGCGATGTTAGGGCTACTCGAAAAAAGTTGAATCGAGAAACCGGGCGGCATCGTCCACGCGGCGACGGCTTCGGCGTCGCTCAAGAAGGCGGAAGTTTCCGCTTGAGTATCGGGTCCTCGATCGAATGAAGCGCCCGATTGGTCCTGAGCTTCCACCAGGCTACACGCCCAAAGGCCGGGAAAAGACCAGACACTGAGCCAGATTTGAAACCATTGCCTGGGAACCAAGGTAGAGCGCAGTTGCATGTCGGTACCGGTATTTGGGTTTGGATAAATACGGTGGTCGCGATCCCCGACTCGATTATAACCCACCCGTGAGCCTCCAGCGAGCCAGCGCCGGATGACGGTCGGCTGTTGCGGTTGGAACAGCTTTCAACGGAAGCAGGACCCTTCCTCCGCCAAGAACTTTCCAATATCGTAAGGGCATTCGCGAAGACAAGGGTCGGTCGGGGGAAAAAATGAGGAACGCGCTTTGATTGCTACAACCAACGAAAACAACTCGGGTATGGGGGCTGCTATTCGAGCGGTCGAGCTTCGCAAAACTTATCGTGAGGGTTTGTTCCGAAAGAAAAAGTTTCAAGCGCTGAACGGTGTGAGTTTTGACGTTCCGGCGGGGCGTGTTTTTGGACTGTTGGGGCCGAACGGGGCGGGCAAAACGACGTTTGTCAAAGTCTTGATGGGCATCATTCGCCACACGTCTGGGTCGGCAACCGTCTTCGGAGCACCTGCGGGAAGTTTAGCCGCTCGAAGAATGATCGGATATTTGCCTGAGAAACTCTCGTTGCCAAACTATCTGACCGGGTTTCAATCGCTCGAATATTGCGGCGGGCTCAGCGGGCTTTCGGGCAGGCAAGTTCGCGCGAAACGTGACGAGTTGTTGTCGATGGTTGGCTTGGACGGATGGGGGAAGTCGCGGATCTCGAAGTATTCCAAAGGGATGGTGCAGCGACTTGGGCTGGCTCAATCGATGTTGCATCAACCCAAGTTGTTGGTGCTGGACGAACCGACGGACGGTTTGGACCCCAAGGCTCGGGCTGGAATCCGCGAGATCCTGTTGCGTTTGAGCAAGGGTGGCACGACGGTTTTCTTGAATAGCCATTTGTTGCAGGAAGTCGAAGTCCTGTGCCAAGAAGTCGCGATCTTGTCGGAAGGAAATGTCAAATACTGCGGACCTGTCGCGGGCATCCACGACTTTCTCCAAGTGAGTCGCGGCAGGACCGACGGGCTGTCGGTCAAGATCATGGTTGCAGGTACCGCGGACGCGGTCGCGACCGTCGTGCAAGTGGGTAAGCCAACGGTTGTTTGGAATCCCAATGGAATCGCTGAAGCCAATGTCAAGCCGCAAAGCGATGGTCAATGGTTGATCTCCGAACAACTGGCCGATCAGACGCAGGTCGACACCCGCATTGATTTACTTCGAAAAGCTGGACTAAGCATTGTGTCGATCGTGCCACAACGTTTGACTTTGGAAGCCGCGTTTTTGGAGTTGGTCGGTCACTCGGAAAACAGCGCCGAAGTCAAAGCCGCGGACGCGCGACAAGTCTTGCTGCAAGCAGGCCGCCGCTAAATCTTCCAATCGCTGTGGACTCACGAGGGTTCGTCCCCTCCCTGGAAACTACTTCAAGATCTTCGAGCAAAAAATGAATCAGTTCATTGCCATCATGAAAGAGTCTTTGTGGTCAACCTTGGCTACGAAACTCCTCTACTTCGAAATTCTGGGCGTTTTGCTCGTGCTCATCGGTGTGTTTCCGTTCTCGTACGAAGAACAAGTGCGGTACAAAGTCGTGCGCGAAGAGGTTCGTCAACCTGTCGAAACGATCAAGGTTTGGGTGGCCGCCGCCGAACGACCGATCGAGTCGGTGGCGAAAACAATTTGGGAAGCATTGCCGGAAAATAACCAAACGCGACTCAAAGAACTGAATTCACGCGCTGCCGAAAACGTACCGAGAAATAGGAATCCGAATCAACGAAATCGTGAAGAACGGCAAGCCGTTATGGAGGCGCTCAACTACTTGATCACCGAAACGCGGTTGTGGGACGATCCCGCGTGGGCCGATCGTATCGACAACCGACAAACCAAACGGCTCTGGGATCAAAGATCCTCTCTGTCGGACGAATACCTGAAGCGACTCAACCGGATGTTGATTCAAGAAGGCTTGCGCGGTCAATTGAGTGTGCCGCCAGAATCGAATGCGATGTTGACATATGCCGGCATGGAATTGTATGCCTTGCCAATTTCCGGGATTGGTTTGTCTGAGTTGATTCGGTTGTGGTTGCCGTTTATCCTTGACAAGGTATTTCTGACGATCGGTGTTCTGTTAGCGATCTTGGTGACCTCCACGGCGATCCCGCAAATGTTGGAAGAGGGCAGTTTGTATTTGCTGCTCAGCAAACCGCAATCGCGGTTGTTTTTGCTGTTGTCGAAATACGTGGGGAGCGGAATTTTGATCTTGATCATTAGTACGATATTCTTGTCGGGTGTTTGGCTGATCTTGGGGACACGGTTTAATGTCTGGATGCAAGAGATCCTTTGGTGCATTCCGTTGGCGCTGGCAATATTCTTGATCTATTACTCGGTGACCATCGCCGTTGGGTTGATGTTTCGAAACGTCATTTTGTCGATCATCGCCACGATTCTTTTTGCCGGGACATGTTATTTACTGAGCTTTTCGCGCTATTCGTATTCCAGCCTCGTTGCGTTACAACGGACGGCGGATCTGCAAATTGCGGGTGACACCATCATTCGACGTTCGACCCACAATCACGCCCAATTTTATGACGCGGCGAACGGCCGGTGGGAATTAGGGCTTTATGCCTTGGCCAACGACATGCCACCGGAAGTGTTTGCCACGATGTCAGCGATCATTCCGTCCACAATTTCGACGACCCCGACCTACTTGGCCGACAAGAAACTGTACGTGGGCGAACTCCAGCGCTTTCCACCTCGGCCCGACATGCAGAAGCGATTGGCAATCGCTCGTCGCGGGCATCCGGAGGAGCTGTCCAATCCGCATGTGCTGGGCGATTTACCCTTTGGATGTTTGGGTTTTTGGACGGATGCCCAAGATCGCTTGCATGCAGTCACGAGCTTTGGCATGGTCGTCCGATTGAATGACGTCGGGCAACAACTCTTGTCGGATGCCGCTCAGGGAAAATTTCCGATGCGTAGCGGAACCGCCGAGGAAACAACGGACGGAAAATCCGATCAAGCCGCGACGGTCGAATCCAATGCGTCTAGTTCCCCAGAGCCGGAGGATGCAAACCAGCAGGCCGCCCCGTCACCCGCAGCAGCCGATGATTCGACCGATGAATCGAGTGCCCAAAAGCAGGTTCCTCAAGGTTTGGCTTGGTTGCCGGCCGGCAACATTGCCCTCGATACCGCTCGTTCACTTGATCGAATTGCTTTTGATGCGGACCGGGAAACTTGCTACTCGTTGGGAAGAACAACCATATCGCGAGCGAAGCGAAATCCCGACGGCAACTACGAATTGGAAACGACCCTCGTGTTGCCGTGGGAGTGGACTGCCTTGAACCGTGTACCGATGGGCTTATTAAAAGGAATGTTGTTGATCCCTTTGCGTGGCAGGTCGATGGTCGTGTTTGACGCGGAGACACTGGAACCAGTCGCCGAACTTCAGTTGCCTCGTTCTGGTATCCCGCTCTCTATTACTTGTAATGAAGCTACTGGTTTGGCCGTCGTGACCTATGCCAACGGAGAGACTTGGCTGTTTGACGCCGGTGATAAGAGCATGACGAAGCGACACTTTGTCCGTGGCTTGGTTACGACCACGTTCTTTGATGGGGATGGTCGCTTGGTCATCGCACATGGAGTCGACGATTTGACGATTGTCGATATGCCTGAGGGAAATGTGGTCGAAACCCCGACCGTCGAAAAGAATCTTATTCGAAACATCTATGATTGGTGCGTGGAACCGATCTATTCGGTATTTCCGAAGCCCAACGAGTGTTACGTTTTGATTCAGCACCTGGCTAACGATGGCTCGGTTGATAGCAGACGCGCGGAAGAAATTCCATCCAACGCCGAGCTCGACGTCGATTCGCTCGACGCTCATTCCGATAATCCGTGGTCGCCGATCATCACGAGTGGAATTTTTGCGGTCGTCCTGATGCTCTTCAACTGTTTCTATTTTTGGCGACAAGAGTTCTAAAAGTTTTGAAGCGAACCACAGCGGGTTCTCAGGTAGACATGCGGGAACTTTTTCCGGGCGTCGATTTGGCGAATGTCATGCCACATCGTGCCGCATCGTGCGGTTGAGGACGATGGCGCGATGTAGGCAAACTGGGTGAAATCGTTTTTCAGGTAAGGATCTTGTCCAATCACTGCTAGAAATCTGGGCTCGGTTGGATCATGATGAAGGGCTCGTCGGGTGATTCGGTGGCGTGGAGTTGCCATGTCTGCCGCGTCGATCATTTGCGGGCGTATGCCCAATCCCATCATCCCGTTGATTAGGACGATCTCATGCCGAAACTTGAACTCTTCCGCCATTTGGTAGCGATAGCAGCCAGCGATGGCGAATTCTCCGAGTCAGAAGTGCAAATGTTGGCGGTGCGTGCCAATCAATGGAACATCACCCAACGACAGTTCGAAGATATTGTCTCGGAGATCCAATCCGGCCACGTCAACTTGACGCTGCCGGCCCGAATGGACGAACGAGTCGAATTGCTCAAGAACATGATGCACATGATGGCGATCGACGGCGAATTGGCCGAGGAAGAAAAAAAGATGTGTGCGATGGCCTCCGCGCGCATGGGATTCACCAGCGAACAGTTCGACCAAATTCTCGATGAACTACTTAAAGATATGACTTGATATTCACGACTTCATAACGGATTAGGGCACTTAGATCCGGAAATCCTTGACCAAATCGTTGGACCATCACTTTTTCACACCTCGAGCAATAAACTTTGCCGGTTAGTCAATCGCGTTTGATTGCGCATAAATTGGGAATTTTGTCGCTTATGGCGCGTCTGACAACGATGCTGAAATCGCGGGTTTTCCGGTTCGATACTGACTGCGGAGGACCGAACTAATGGCCAAGAATTCGTCAGCGACTCTTACCAATCGTACTGCGTACCGATATTGGACCAGTATCTTGACTGGTTCCATGGTCCTCTCGGGTTCCGTTTTTGGCTTGGCCCAAGAGGTTGAGCTACCCAAGTCGCTCGTTCCGGCGCGGAAACTCGAGGCGCTTCCTCAGCTCGGTTTGCTGGACGTGGAAAGACATTCGTGTTTGGAGCTTGAGAACGATTCGCTGCCGCCGTTTCCAGTCGAAGCGCAGCTCGGTTCAGTGAGTTCGCGCGGTTATCGGCCCTCGGCGATTCAAACAGAACGACATCGCTTGGTTCCGACCGGATTTCATGCTGGTGAAACTCGACAAGAACGCGACACGGTGCTCGTGATCGCTGCCGAAAACCAACAGGTGCTCCAAGGTTCCGGCCCGTTGGAAACCGAGAGCACCGACGCCCAACCATGGAAAGAGTGGACGCTTACACCGGTCTCGGATTTAAAATTGAACATGAAACCCGAAGGACCACCACCTGCAGACTCTGCACGGGCTGCTTTGAACGCAGCAGAGAACGGTGCGCATCCGAGCATCGTCAACGTTGGAACAGTGACCGGTTGGATTGCTCCCAACCTGACCTATCAACCGTTATTGTTTGAAGACGCTCGGTTGGAGCGATATGGATACGCCAGCCCGTACTTCGGGGTACAGCCGTTCCGCTCGGGGGTGCACTTCGCCGGCTCGTCGCTGGTGTTTCCGCTGCGAGTGTGGTTCCACCGCAACGAGTGCGAATCGCCATTGGCCTTCGAGCGGCCCGGCACATGTGCCCCGCAGACACGGGAGTTGTTTGTTCCGGCCCTGTCGAACGGCTGGAGTCTGCGCTAAGCTAAGGAACTGTCTTAAAATTAGTTTCCGATTTCGGACCGCGTCCGGGTAGAAAAATCCGAGAACTCGTCGCGAAGCCGGTTTAGCGTGCGCTGGTGTACCGGCTTCAGCCGGCGGGGGTAGCTGAAAAGAGCGTTTTCGCAGCACCAGCCGGCTAAAGCCGGTACACCAGCACACGCTAAATTGCCTTTGTGCCGACAATAACATCTTTTGAATCGGCTGTTTGGCTCGTGCCTTCCCATGATGGACCGACGTGTGCCGCGCCGTTATAGTTGACTCGACTGTAGCGTAAACGTGTTGAGTACGGCAGCGGGTATTTGGTCATGAATGAGACTCGGCGAGCGGCATTGCGTTTGAATATGGTCTCCGGGGTTGGCCCCCGGATTTTCTGCCGCTTGTTCGAAACATTTGGCAGCGCCGAGAATGTCTTTGGAGCGTCGGCTGCTGATTTGCAAGCCGTGCAAGGCGTCGGAGCAAGTCTGGCGCGAGCGATTCTATCTGCCCCGCAACAAATTGAAGTCGATCAAGAAATCGAAGATTGTGCGCGGAGCGAAATCCGGCTCATGTTGTTCGGGGACGAAGATTATCCGGTCGAATTGTCTCAGATTCATGACCCTCCCACCGTCTTGTATTGCAAAGGGTCATTGTTGCCGCAAGATCGTTTGGCGATCGCCATGGTCGGTTCGCGTCATGTAACCGATTATGGAGTCAAAGTCGCCAACCAATTTGGCCGGGGCTTGGCGCAAGCTGGTTTTTGTGTCGTCTCGGGTTTAGCTCGTGGAGCCGATGCCGCGAGTCATCGGGCCGCTTTGGGCGGCGGTGGCAGGACCATTGCCGTTTTGGGAAGTGGCCTGTTGAACATTTACCCGCCGGAGCATGCCGAGTTGGCACGAGAGATCGCCAGTCACGGCGCCGTTCTATCCGAGGTTCCGTTGCATCGTCCTCCCCATGCAGGTGCATTTCCGCAGCGAAATCGTATTGTCTCCGGCCTCAGCTTAGGGGTGCTGGTGATTGAAGCTGGCAGCCGAAGTGGCGCCCTGATCACGGCTCGCCATGCCATGGAACAGAACCGCGAAGTGTTTGCGATTCCTGGCCGCATCGACAGTCGTGGCTCGCATGGGTGTCACGATCTGATTCGCGATGGAGCCACATTGGTGCAAGATGTGGAAGATATCTTGGACGCGCTGGGGCCGTTGACGGAACCTTTGGTTTTGGGTCGATCCCCGAAGGCCGCGGCGGATTCGGCGGAACCTGCCGAGGGAGTCTCGGGAGATGTTTTCGACTCGAACGAACCAAGTTCCCAAGAAAAGCAATCAACGCTGATATCCAATAGCTCGCCGCCCTCGATTCGTCAGCCGGCCGAACTGTTGCTCAACGACCAAGAAACCATGGTACTCCAGGCGATTGGCGTCGAGCCCACATTCATCGATCAAATCGTTTCCGCCACGTCCCTGCCGATCAACCGAGTCCTGGCGACTCTTTCCGTGCTGCAAGCGCGACGCTTGATCCGCCGTGTCGGCGGAACACAAGTGGCAAGAATCTAAGGAATTGACAAAAAAACAGTTCCTGATTCCAAGCGACTCCAAACCCCAAACGATCTTCGACGCTTCGGCCAATCCAAAGTCAATGGAGCGATCATCCTTGTTCAAACCAAAAAAGCCCGTACGAAATTCGTACGGGCTTCTTTATCATTTACGATTCCGAGTGATTGGTTACCCCATTAAAGTCTCCAACCGTTTGGTTCCGTCATCACTTATTCAGCAGCTGGAGTCGGTTGAACCGGAGCAGCAGCTGGAGCGTCGGTGCCACATGCTGGAGCCGAACCGCAGCACGAAGCTGGGCCTGCATCACAGCAAGAAGCAGCCGCGTCACAGCAACCGCCGAGCAAGCGAGGTCGGCTGGCAATGCGTGCTCGCAAATTGCTCAATCGGCCCATCAGGTTCAGCGAAGGACGGCAGCATGGATCTGCAGTTGCACCGCAGCCGCAGGCAGCAGCGTCCGCACCACATGAAGGACCAGCAGCGGCAGCACCATTGCAACCGCATGATGGACCAGCGGCTACACGACCGTTGTTGCCACACGATGGACCAGCCGGAGCGGCACAGCCCGTGTCGCAACCACTATCACAGCAGCGATTGAACAGGTTTGGTCGAGGAATGGCCGACCAGTTGATGCGGAACCGGAAGTCGACCAACTTAGGTCGAGCACACGGATCACAGCAGGCTGAAGCAGTAGCAGCATCGCTACCACATCCAGGACCAGCAGCTGGGGCTTCGCAGCATGACGGTGCACAACCGCAGCCGCCCATTCCCAACATACGGTCCAGCAAGTCGCCAGCAAAGCTTTGGCTTGTGAAAGCCAAAGTGGCAGCAGCAACCAATAACATCGATTTGATTTTCATTGAGACTCGTCTCCGTTTTCCAGTGAACTCAGGCTTTTTTCTAACAACTTTATGGGGGGTATTCGACTGCTTCGCGACTTTGTGGTTCAAGAACCCACGTATCTTGATTACTGAACGCGAAGGACGTTTACATAGGCCGGGCCCGGCTTCTACCACCCTTAGGTCGATCCTGACACCCGCTGAGGCGGCCGGTGCCGAAATTTCTAAGTTAGGCCCATGTTGCTAAATCAAAGGCACTGAAGCCACCGGTAATGACTGTCCTACATCGGTTCGAGCCGTACTAAGACTCGATTTCCCTTCCGACGTGTTGGACGATAACCACCCCGTTTCCCGGACCGAACTTGCTTGCACTTGTTCGGCAAGGTTATGAATCGGAGTAACTAGAAGAAAACCGCAAGCAATGTGTTCGAATTTCGGTCGTGCCTTACGGGCAAATCAGGGAATCTGTAACGCTAAGCACATTGCCAAAGCCCATTCCAGCATCAAGATTTTGGTTTGAGAAACGGAATTGGCTTAAGTTCCACCGTCTTGATGGACTGCAAGTACTCCAACACCGCCAGGGATCGACCACCGCCCACTTGTGCATGAAAGTGCAACCGAGAATCCGTGTAGTGTGAAAAATCTCGTTTCAGCGAGCGCTGGTGTACCGGCTTTAGCCGGCCCGTAGTGTGAAAAATCTCGTTTCAGCTACCGGCCGGCTAAAGCCGGTACACCAGCGCTCGCTAAATTGCCTTTGTACGCGCCGAACAATTTACGGTAACTAATTTTTGGGACAATTGCATCACACATTAAGAACACGCTGTCGCGAACGTGGCTGCATTGATAGATAGCAGATTCAAACCACTATTCTGCTGGTGAGTTTGGCAGAACGGTCAGCCAAAGTCGGTCCAAGTCGACACTTGCCACCACAATCGCCATCGTCCGATCGGGCGTCGCCGATTCTCGAGTCAACAATCGGATCGGGCCGTTGAACACTTCAGGACTAGTCACTTTCAATGTCACCAGTTTTGCCGAATCATCGCCTGCCACCGATCGCACCGGCTCCAGAACCAATGGACTCCGGTCCTCGAATCATCGGAAGCCCGCAATTCAAATTCCAAGTCGGCCGCAAAGCCATGGCGGCGATCGATCGCAACCGGGATCTCGATAACCTCGCCAGCTTTCCCACGATACGAGGTCTTCTCAACCGTCAAACGCACTTCGGGAACGATTTCTGTCAGTGATAACCGGTACCACTGGTGGGGCCCACCATGCCCGTGCAAATCGAAGACTCGCAGTTGATAAACTCCTTCGCTCGGCGCCCAAGTCCAATCGGGATCCAATCGACTGCCCTGATCGTCTTGCCGATGCAGGCGTTTGCCATCGCTGACTTGTAAGACTTCGATAACCGGGTCCCAAGCGTACCCCAATTCAGCTGCCTCCAAGTGGACTCGCCATTGTTTATTCGCCGGAGCCAGCACTACAAAGTTGTCGACTTGACGAGCCTGTTCCAAATTGCCTGTAATGGTCGATGGTAACGAAATCGCTTTGGCAGTTTCATCCGCTCGAGCCAAGCGATTCTCGGACAATCGAACGTCCGTCGCCAACCAAGAAGGATGCGAAACCACCGGGACCTTCAAGTGCCCCATCGCATCCGGCCAAGACAATGTCACCATCTTCGCAGCCCCATCTGATGGCAACTCGAATGGCTCTTCGGCCAGCGGCAAATTCCAGCCGTGTCGGACAAACCGCAGGGGACGATCCTTGGTCAGCGTCAACGGGGCGATGGCCTCGACCACTGCTCCAGTCGTCACGTTGAGTCGATACAAAAACTTCTCTCCGCCACCCAACGAGATCGTGCTGTCGGGTGCCGCCGGAAAACCAAACACTCGTAACACCACATCGACGTCCCGATCCGCAACCCACACGACCTGCGGATCAAGCCCGCGATAATCGAGATTTTGCGCGAGAATCTGTCCGTCCGTCGTCACCAACTGTAACGTGGCATCCACCGCCGATTTCAAAAACCGTTCGGCATCGAGGAAAGCGACCAAACGCTCGCCACCGTGCAAGGCAAATTGAAAATGATCAACGTCACCTCCGGTTTGCAAAACGCCGTTGATAACGATGGGTTTTTGCGAAACGGTTTGACTCTGATTACTTCGGTCGTTGGGTTCGACTTCGTTGAGCTCCGGATGTTGTCCCACCACAAACGGCAAAACTTCCGATACTCCACCGGCATCCACCAATCGGACGAGGACGGCACCCACTTCCGCAGTTGGATCGATGACGACTTGGAATTGCCCTTCAGCCTCGGCCTTTGTCCAAGTCAAACCAGGCTCACTGGACCAAACCCGAACCGAGTCGGCTTGGAACTTGCCTTGAATTTGGACCATCGTCGTTTGCCCACGCTGAACACCCGGCGGAAACAATCGCGTCAACTCGGGAGGCGACGCATCCTGCGCTTCCACATGTGCCAATCCCGCGAACAAGAGAATCAGGCCGCAACAAAGTTTCGCCACGCAGCACCGCATCAGAGCAACTCGCTGATCGGTGTGGCGTCGGAGACCAAGTGCGTCGGTCGACCCGTAGGCGTGTAATAGATCCGGTTGGGATCGATCCCCAGTTTGCGATAAACGGTCGAGACATAGTTCTCGGGCGACAAGACACGATCGATGGCGGCGTATCCTTGTCGATCGGTCGCTCCGACGACTTGTCCACCAGGCGTTCCGCCGCCGGCCATCAAGATGGACATAGCATTGGCCCAGTGATCGCGCCCCGGTTTGGTATTCCCGGGCAACGTCGTGATCGCCGGCGTGCGGCCGAATTCACCAAGCGCGATCACCAAAGTCGTCTCCAGCAAGCCGCGATCATGCAAATCCTGGATCAACGCAGCCACCGTCTGATCCCAAGACGGCAAGCGATTTCTCAGTGCGCCAAAGATATCCGCATGGTGGTCCCAGCCACCGTCGTACAACGTGATAAAGGGAACACCCGCTTCGACCAAGCGTCGCGCCAACAACGCTCGTTGACCAAACGAGTTTCGACCATAGGCGTTGCGAACATGGTCCGGCTCGCCTTGAATATCAAACGCCTTTTGCGCCTCGGGAGTGGTTATCAGGTCGTACCCCTGTTGGTAGTACTCGTCCATGGCTCGCACGGGATCAGCGACGGCGGGATCCCCGATCCGCGGCAGAGTGTCCACTAATTTGCGGACTTCCAACCGCTGCTCAAAACGATCGCGTTCGATGCCGCTGGGGAGTTCGACGTCGCGAACGCGAAAGTGCTTGTTGTTCGGATCGGCTCCAACCACAAACGGCGCGTATTTCGCACCCAGAAAATTGGGACCTCCAGAACGAGACATCGAGGGCATCGAGAAATAACTGGGTAAACCGAACGGAGATTGATACTCGTGGGCTACCACTGAACCCAGACTCGGATGAAAGCTGACAAACGCACCGCACCCGACTGGGATCCGCGGCGGCATTCCCGTCATCATGTAGTGATTGCCGGCGCCGTGATTGCCTTGGTTGTGGCACACCGAGCGAATCACGGCCAGCTTATCCGCCATGTCGGCCAACCGAGTCATATGCTCCGAGAAATATACACCGGGGATTTTGGTGGCGATCCCGTGGAACTCGCCGCGAACTTCAACCGGTGCTTCTGGTTTCGGGTCAAACGTTTCAAAATGGGTGGGCCCACCGTCCATCCAAATCAAGATGCAGCTTGTCGCTTGCCGCTTGGGAGCGGGCACCCTGTCATCGCTGGCGGAACGGGCCGCCGCCTGTTGCTGCATCGCCATCAGATTTACGAAACTGCCACCGGCCAGCCCCGCCAAT
>JAUXWY010000339.1 GCA_030681235.1 Pirellulaceae bacterium
TCCGGCCTGGGAAGTGATCGAAAACGATTCCGAGTTCAAAGTCGTTTTGGATCTGCCCGGGTTTGCGGCGTCGGATGTTTCGGTTGAGCTCAAGAAGGACCTGTTGACGGTCACTGGGCAGCGACATGAAACAAAGTTGGAGGAGAAAAACCACGTCCATGTGCGTGAACGAAAGTTCGGCAAATTTGAGCGTGTGTTAGCTTTCCGTGAACCGGTCGAGAACGACAACGTTTCGGCGTCCTTGGATAGTGGCGTACTGACGATCCACGTGCCCAAGGCGAAAGCAGCTCAAGCCAAGAAGATTGATATTCGCACCAAGTAACGGTCGACTGTTGATCGGTGTGGAGTCGTCTGATCCAGAACACCCGCAGCGGCTTAGGTCGACTGCGGGTTTTTTCGTTAGTTGTTTTCAGTCTTCAGTTCGCGATTCTCGACAGGCGGCTGCCAATCCGCGGATCAGTTGTTCCGCGTTTGTAGTATTGAACGGCATTGGGGGCCGGATCTTCAGGACGTTGTTGGAGACGCCGTCGGTCCCGATCAGAATTCCGCGTTCGCATAAACGCTGTTTGATAAAACCGGCGCGCTCGGGGTCTGGTTCTCGGGACTCTGGATTTCGCACAATGTCCAACCCCCAGAACAATCCACGGCCGCGAACGTCGCCGATCCACGGGAACTGATCCTGCAGCTTCTGAAACTCCGTTCGCAAGAATTCGCCAACAACCGCCGCCTTTTGGGGCCATTGGTCGCGCCGTGTGATGTTCAAGACGCAATTTCCCACGGCACACGATACCGTGCTGCCACCAAAAGTGCTGAAGAACTCCATGCCATTGTTGAAGGCATCCGCAATCTCACGAGTGGTGACCACGGCCGCCAACGGATAGCCGTTGCCGATCGGTTTGCCCAACACGACCACATCCGGAACGACGTCGTGTAGTTCGAAGCCATAAAACACCGAACCCAGGCGACCATACCCGGTTTGAACTTCATCGGCGATGCAGATTCCACCGGCTGCGCGAACCGTTGCATACACTTGAGGCAAGTAGTCCGGTGGCAACATGATTTGACCCCCGACACTGGGGCAAGTCTCCGCCAACCAAGCGGTCAGTTGTCGTCCCGCGGCTTGGAGTTTGGCGACTTGATGGGCGATGTCTTGAGCATAACGCGGCCCCGCGTCGTGGCCGCGGTGCTTGCCACGATAGACATCGGGTAAGTCGACGACATGAACCCAGTCGGGGCGACCACGGCCTCCGGGTCCGGCATGTTTGTAGGGACTGCAATCGATCAGCGACGTGGTGTGACCGTGGTACGCGGTGTCCATCACGAGCACATCTTGAGGCGAAAGCGTCGTGGAAACTCCGCTGGATTGGAGTTGATGGACAGTGTACGCTCGCGCGAGTCGCAACGCCAATTCGTTCGCTTCACTGGCGCAGTTCAAGAAGAAGCAGACCTCCAACCCGTCGGGCATGGTTTGCGCGAGATTCTTGGCAAACCGCGTGGGATGTTGATGCAAGTAGCGAGTGTTCGTATTGAGGAGCCGCAGCTGTCGTTGAGCGGTTGCGATCACCTCGGGATGCGAGTGGCCGACATGGGGAACGTTGTTGTAAGCATCCAGGTATTCTCGCCCAAACGAGTCAAACATGTGAACGCCGCGCCCCATCACCAAGTGAAGCGGTTTTCGATAGGAGAGACGGACGCTACGCCCCAATCGCTGTTCTCGATCATTTTGCAATGCTCGAGTGACTGCGGCCAGATCGGTGCGGGGTTGCTCGTGTTGCTCTGTCCGACAGGCCGGCAGATCCAAGAGCCATTGCGGATTGGGCGACAGTGCTGACCAGACACGGCTGATTTCGGCATGGCCAACTCCGGGAAACCCGACTGGATCGCCCAAATCGTCCAACATAATTTGAAAGTGCAAATGAGGCGACCAACCGCCATTTTCTTCCGGTGTCCCGAGAATACCCAAGCATTGTCCTGCTGCGACGGGCGACCCCACTACCGGCGCTGGCATACGAGATTGGTGCTTGGCAGCGCTAGTGCCGTTTCCCCGTGAGTTTGGGTCAGCGAACGTTGCCAAATGGCCATACAATGTGAAGAAGGGCGGACCATGCGGCCATTCGTGCTTCAGGACCACCATGGTTCCATAGTCCAGCGGTAGATCGATTTTCGCGACGGCATGCACCACTCCTGCCGCGACGGCGCGCACGGCCACTCCGGAGGTCGCGAAGAAGTCGGTGCCCAGATGAATCGTTCGTCGTTGGGCGGGAGTGAACGATGTGCCAAACTGTATGGATTGATAGATCGCCCGCGGTTCAAAATACAGACCGATGCCGTAATCGGCCCCATCTTCTTGCAACGTCATCTCGATCGCGCGTGAAATCTCGGGCTCCGACAATGGCCAACTCAACGCGCTCAATAGCTCACTTTCGCAACTCAGATCCAAACATCGACCAACCACGTTGGAAGGGAGGTCCAACGGGAACGTGAATTGGCCTCTTTGGGACGCGAGCCACTGGGTCCACTCACGTCCATGAGCCACGGGTGGTGCATCGCAAGTGTCGCGAATCACGGCGTTGGCGAATCGCGGCGAGATACTCAACAACCGTGGCAGCGTCCGTTGCACAGGCTGTTGACTGATTTGCAAGTAAGAATTTTCTGGATCGCGGCTCAATCCCTCGGCGGCCATGACGACACTGGTGCATAGTCGCAGCATGACGAGCGGAAACAAAACTTGCATTTCGACTTCGGTCAGTGGTCGTTGTCGATGATAGCCACGAACGACTGGCACGATGACGGCCCACACATCTTCGACATCAAACAGCAAATACGCCAACGCGATGGCCAATTCGCCGATGGTCCAGGACTCCAAGGCGTCACCGAAATCGATCAAGCCGGAAACGCGATCTCGATCGACGACATTCGTTACGTGCACCAAGATGTTATGATCGTTGGGGTCATTGTGAATCACGCTGCGGGGCAACTCTTCCGTGACAGGTGCGACGTCGCGATCGTAAAGCAGAAGACAGCGGTCCAATTGCTCGGCCAACTTTCGGTCGTGAACATGCCGACGGAGTTGTTGGACGACGCTGCGACCTTGTTGCAAATCCCATGGCAGGGCGCGGACCAAAGCGGGGTGGCGATAGTCGAGCAGGGCGGCGTCCAACCGCCCGAGGTAGCTGCCAATGTTTTCGAGCAGCTCGGGCGAGCGATACGCGACTTGGCTCAAGACCTCTCCGCGGAGGTAAGATAACAGCCGAACGGCGCAGGGCCGGCCTTCCAAGTCGACCCACTGGCTGATCTTTTTTTCAAAGCGATTGGCGATCACTCGGCAGCTATCGGTCGTTTGTGCAGCCAGCCGCTCCATCATGCCGTTTTGGGCGTCCAGGAAATCCCAACTTTCGTCTGGATTGGCGATCTTGAGGATAAAAGTAGGATTCTTGCCCAATTGAACCCAGAACACGGCGTCTCGCTCGCTGGGTAGAGCGTGAAGAGTCACATCCGACAACCGATAATTTTCTTCGACCCATCGTGTCAAATGATCGAGGGCGTATTTGGGAGGCGCGGAAAACATGGGCATTGACGCGATCTGGAGGTGAAGTTTGTACGATTGGCACTCGGATCGGAACGAAGCCAGCGGATCGGTGCGTCGCGAGCGGGTCGGTGCGTCGCGAGCGGGTCGGTGGGTTGGGCAACCGTTGCCGTATTCTCTATTTTGGGGACGGTTCGTATACTCAACCATGGGGGAGACCAGGAAAAAGTAATCGTTTGTTCTCCGACCGGATGAGTCATGCCGCTGAATTCGCCGACGATCGCAGGCGCTGAATTTCTCGCCAAGCTTCGGGAACTTTATCCGCCGGAGCGTGTGTTGACCAAGCGGGGTCAGTTGGCGGCGTATGAAAGTGATGGGCTGACGGTCTTTCAATCGCGTCCGATGGCCGTGGTCGTGCCGAACGACATTGAAGAAATTTCTGCGACGCTCAAATTGTGCCAGACTTATGGGGTTCCGTATGTTCCGCGTGGCAGCGGGACCAGTCTGTCGGGCGGGTGCGTGCCGCACGCCGAAGGGATCGTCATCGCGCTAAATCGGATGAACCGAATCTTGCAGGTGGACCCGTTGCAATGTACCGCTGTCGTCGAGCCGGGCGTCATCAACTTGGAGATCAGCAAAGCGGCGTCGCACTATGGCTTGTACTACGCACCCGACCCATCTAGCCAAATCGTGTGCACGATTGGTGGGAACTTGGCCTTTAATGCCGGCGGGGCGCATTGTTTGAAGTACGGAATGACCAGCAATCACGTGTTGGGTGCCAAAGTGGTTCTGCCGGACGGCGAGATCGTGATGTTGGGCGATGCCAGCCTGGAGCATGTGGGTCCGGACCTGATGGGCATGTTCGTCGGCAGCGAGGGGCTGTTTGGGATCGCGGTGGAGATCACGGTTCGTTTGTTGCCCAAGCCGGCCGCGTTTCATACGGTACTTGTGGGTTACGCTGGTATGAAGGCGGCGGGTGACGCGGTGGCTCAGATTGTCGCCTCAGGATTGCTGCCTGGGGCGCTGGAGATCATGGACTCCTTGTCGATGGAAGCCGCGACTCGAGCGGTCGGAGTCGAGTATCCAGTTGGTGCGAAGGCCGTCCTGATCGTGGAGCTAGACGGGACAACGGAAACGGTCGAGATCGAAAAGCTACAATTGCAGCGGTTGTTGGAGGCGTCCGCTGCGACCGCAACGCTGGTGGCAGCCAACGCGGAGCAGCGGGCAAAGATTTGGAAGGGGCGCAAGAGCGCCTTTTCAGCGGTCGGGCTGATTTCGCCCGACTTTTTAGTGCAAGACTGTGTCGTGCCACGCACGAAGTTGGGGCAAGTCCTCGAAGAGATCGAACAACTCTCGTTGGAAAGTGGACTGCGGGTCGCCAACGTCTTTCATGCCGGTGATGGCAATCTGCATCCGCTCATTCTGTTCGATGGACGCGAGCCGGGCGCTTTGGAGCGCGCCGAAGCCTTGTCGGCCAAGATCATTCGATTGTGCATTCAACACGGTGGCTCCATTACGGGCGAACATGGGGTCGGTATGGAAAAACGCGAGTTCATGCCGGATTTGTTTGGCAACTCGGATGTGGAGTTCATGCGGCAATTGCGGCGAGCTTTGGATCCTCAAGAAGTCTCCAACCGAGGCAAGATGTTTCCTGACATGGAAGCTCCGTCGTTGCGATTGGTCGGTTTGCATCCGCTGGAGAGTCAAGGGATTGCGTCCCGTATGTAATTGGGTTGTGTGATTGACGTCGAGATGGTTGGTTCAAATGCCTGTAGTTCCTGCTTGTGAAACACAAATCAAAGATTGGGCGGAGCTGTTCCTTAGAGCCCCCGCCGAGCAAGGATTTCTGATCCAAGGCGGAGGCACCAAGCCGGCGATGTTGCCGTGGTCCGCCGGGAATGAAACAGTCCTGACCGAGGAACCCCACGGCCCGGTCAAGGCATCGCCACTGCCATTGCAAGTGATTCAGACGGCTTCGTTGAGCGGGATCATCGAATACTGCCCAGCAGAGTTCACGATCACCGCTTATGCCGGAACTCCGGTATCGGAAGTGTTGGCCGTGCTGCGCGAGCATGGCCAGTACCTGCCGTTCGAGTCGCCGTACCATGTTCCGACCGGCGAAACGATCGATTCGCCAATCCGAGCAGAGGTGGCGAGCCGGACAACGATGGGTGGATTGGTGGCGTCCGGCATCCATGGACCGGGCCGCCTGCGACATGGTGGACTGCGCGACTTTGTGTTGGAGGTGCGGTACATCGATGGCACCGGAACCGTGCGACGCGGTGGACGGCGCGTGGTCAAAAACGCGGCTGGATTCGATATTCCCAAACTGATGGTTGGCAGCTGCGGTCGATTGGGTGTGATTGTCGACGTCACGTTCAAGGTTTTTCCGCAACCACGAGATTACCTCACGCTTCACTTCATGTCCGAACAATTGGAATCGACCGTCGAGATCATATCGACACTTTTGACACATCCCTGGGACTTGGACGCGATCGAAGTTCAACCCGAGGGGTCCGTGTTGGTGCGTTTGTCGGGGCATACGGATGCCTTGGTCAAACATGGGCAGCGGATTCAAAGCCGGTTGAGCAAGTACTACAGCAGTTTCCTCACGGGTTTGCAACAGCATCAGGCGTGGTCGGCTTATGCCGATGGTTTGTGGGGGCAAAACGACCGAAGTCTCGTGAAAGTGCCCGTGCCATTGCGACGCATCTTCGAGTTGGATGAAGTATTGGAAGAGCTGGAGATTCAACGAGCCTACGGTAGCGGCGGCAATGTGGCTTGGTTGCAATGGAACAAGGTGATGGAGAGCCAACTCGCTCGACTCAAGCGGCTGCACAAAGCGATGCTGCAATTGCAATTGTTGGGGCACGTCATTCAAGGTCCAAGTCTACACCCATTTTGCGGCGCCGCGCCTGGGCGCCCGTTCTTCGAACGGTTAAAGACGGTGTTCGATCCACACGGGCGTTTAGGAGTGTTTTGATGTTGCATGAACTTGAATCGGAAAAACTAGGACCACATGGTCCGGCAGTGACCCAAGCCATCTCGTCGTGCGTGCATTGCGGGTTTTGTTTGCCCACGTGTCCCACGTATCAATTGTTGGGCGAAGAAGAGAACTCGCCGCGCGGGCGGATCTTCTTGATGAAAGAAGTGCTCGAAGGCGAGCTAAAACCGGCGGACATCGCCGACAGTATCGACAAGTGTTTGGGCTGTGCCGCCTGCATGACGGCGTGCCCATCGGGAGTCAACTACGATCAGCTGCTCACGGGTTATCGACATCTGAAACACGCGCGAACCAGAACATGGTTGCAACGAGTGCGGGACTTCATGGTGCATTCGACCTTGCCCTACGCCGAGCGGTTTCGGTGGGCGATTCGCATGGGAAGATTGTTCAAGCCGTTTGCTCGGTTGGTGCCCGCAACCATCCGCCCGATGCTGGAATTGCTGCCGGATCGATTGCCAGCGAAGGCCGAATGGCCAAGCTTGACCAAAGTGGAAGGCCGACGCCGAGGTCGCGTGGTCCTGTTGACGGGCTGCGCTCAAGACGTGCTGGCGCCGCGAATCACCAAGGCCGCGATTTCGGTCTTGGTTCGCAATGGCGTGGAGGTCGTCATTCCGCCTGGGCAGGGCTGTTGTGGGGCGTTGTCTTGGCATGCCGGCCGAGCGTCGGTGGCCGCTAAAATGGCGTCGGATCTGTTGCAGCGAATTCCTCAAGATGTCGACGCGGTGCTGACCACAACGGCTGGTTGTGGTTCCACACTGAAGGAGTACAGTCACGTGACCACGGGTACGCCCGCGCACCAACAAGGCATTTGGCTCGAACAGCACGTCAAGGATGTTTGCGAGTACTTGGACGAGCTTGGTTTGACGCAACCGGCCGGCTTGCCGCGGTTGATGCGGGTCGCCTACCACGATGCGTGTCACTTGCTTCATGCTCAAAAAGTTGGACAAGCGCCCCGGCGACTGTTGGGAAAGATAAAAAACTTGCAACTGGTGGAATTGCCCTCGGCAGGAAGTTGTTGCGGGTCAGCCGGGAGCTACAACATCGAACAACCAGGTTTGGCAGAAGTGTTGGGTCGTGACAAGTCGCGCGAGATTTTGAGAACCGAAGTTCATGCCGTTGCGACTGGCAACATCGGCTGCATGGTGCAGTTGCAGCGTCACTTGCGTGAATCCAGCAACAACCCACCGCCGGTATGGCACACGATTGAAGTGTTGGAACGCGCGTATCGTCCACGCTCGCTCACCGAGATGGACAGCGGCGCCCAAATGTCGCCAACGGTGTCTTGACAGTCGTACATTTTCTGCAACCGTTCACGCGTATCTCTCTGCGAAATTCTTAACTCTCGCGGTGTAATTTGTTTCACGCCCTCGCCGGCTGAAGCCGGTACACCAGCGCTTGCTAAATCGGCTATGTGATGGCACTTGAGCCAATGGCCATAGCGAGACTCTGTTCCACTCCAACGGCCCAAAACGAAGGCTAAAATCTTAGAAGTTGAACTTGAAAACGTTTGGTGGAAAGCACAATACCGGGATCAATAGACTGGCGAGTCCAATCGCGGTGCGCGGCCAACCCAACTTGACCGTGTCGTCACTGGTCGGAGGGTGGGTCGGACCCATCAGCAGTAAGAGTACGACCATCAGGACCATGATCAGGACCTGTTGGTAAACCATGTACGCGATCGCAAAAATCAGCAGCGTATAACTGATCCAATGGGCGTGACGGACAAAAAGCCCGTAGGTCACGTGGCCGCCGTCCAATTGGCTGACGGGCATCATGTTTAGCCCGGTGACCAACAAGGCCACCCAAGCGGCCGTGAACGCGGGATTCAATTGACTCAGCCAGATGACTTGTCCCTCGTAACCGGGGTGCATGACCGTGATCATCCATCGCATGGCCAGCGGAATTTCGAAGCCTAACCCACCACCTTTGGGCAGACTGAGATCCAATTGCCACGCTCCCAACAGAGCGACTGGGAACGCGAGAACCAAGCCAGCCAACGGACCAGCGATCCCGATGTCGAAGATCTGCCTCCGATTCGCTTCATGGCCGCGCATTGCAATCACGGCACCCATGGTCCCAATCGAGTTGATGGGGAACGGAAGAAAGATCGGCGGCGTGGCGGGGACTCGATACCAACGCGCGACGAAATAATGGCCCAACTCGTGAGCCATCAAAATCGCCAATAGAAAAAACGAATACAACAAGCCCGACATCCAATTCGCCAAGATTGCCTGGCGAAGGGGCATGAATGACAGGTTGGCCAGGCAAAGTTCAACGACACTCAAGGGCGACCAACCGCAAATGCCGACCCAAATGGTCGATGCCACTGTCAAGACGAACAAGATGATCGGCCATCGCCAACGATAGGGGCGATTTTCCATGTCGAACTGTTCGGCGTCATCTTCTGTGGCGCCCCATCGATCATGAGCAGCGTTTGGCGGTTGGCTCGAAAGCGACTCATGCTGTGGGTTAGGCTGCGAGAACTGCACCAGGACCCACGGTTGCGGGCCCACGGTCGACTCATCTGCCAGGTCTTGGGGAATTTCAACCGGGAATGCGTGTTCCGACCGCGAATCCGGCGGCGGATCAAGTTCCGAATGTTCGCGGTCGAGCATGAAGTGGATACCGTTTCTGAGGGACAGCCGCCCCTCAGAATAACTTCCCGTTGCGGTAAGAGAAAGGGCAACCAGCCATAGCCTAGTTGCCAGCACCGGAATCGGGGGCGAGAATGGTTCAATTCCGAGGGGGCGGTAGTCGTGATAAGCCGAATAAGTTGGTTGCGGAAATCATTCAAATCAAAAAGGTAGTGGAAGGAAAAATCGATGCCTCGTCCGATTACTTTGTTTACGGGCCAATGGGCCGACCTCCCGTTTGAAGAGATGGCCCGTCTGTCGAAGGAATTCGGCTACGACGGGATGGAGTTGGCCTGTTGGGGCGATCATTTCGAGGTCTCGAAGGCCCTGGCCAGCGACAGTTATTGCCAAGCCAAACACGACGTGCTGAACAAACATGGTTTGGAATGTCATGCGATCAGCAATCACTTGGTTGGTCAAGCCGTTTTAGACAATATTGACGCGCGACACAAAATGATTTTGCCGGCCTACGTTTGGGGTGACGGAAATCCGGCGGGCGTCAATCAACGCGCGATTGAAGAAATGAAGAACACGGCTCGCGCGGCTCAGCGGATGGGTGTCAGCGTCGTCAACGGATTCACCGGCTCCAGCATTTGGCACTTGTTGTATTCGTTCCCGCCGGTGACTCCGGCAATGATCGACGCCGGTTTCCAACTGTTGGCCGAACGTTGGAATCCCATTCTGGATGTATTCGCCGAGTGCGGGGTGCGATTTGCGTTGGAAGTTCATCCGACCGAGATTGCCTTCGATATCTATACCGCTCATCGAGCACTGGAAGCGTTGGATCACCGGCCCGAGTTCGGCTTCAACTTCGATCCGAGTCACTTGATCTGGCAGGGGATCGACCCAGTCGAGTTTATTCGCGAGTTCCCAGATCGGATCTACCATGTGCATGTCAAAGATGCGATTACGAAATTGAACGGACGAACTGGGATCTTGTCCAGTCATTTGAACTTTGGCGACCCCCGCCGTGGTTGGGACTTCCGCTCTCCAGGTCGCGGTGGCGTCAATTTCGAAGAGATCATCCGAGCGCTCAACGACATCCGGTACGATGGCCCATTGTCGATCGAATGGGAAGATTCCGGAATGAAACGAGAATTTGGAGCCAAGGAAGCCTGCGAATTTACTCGACGTTTGGATTTCTCGCCCAGCGACCGCGCCTTTGATGCCGCGTTTGAAGATTAGGGCAATATGAGCGAGTCGGGAATTCGAGTTCGCGTGGACGCGCCAGGTGCGACGGTGATCTTGGATCGTCCGGATCGCCTGAACGCCATGTCGCCGGGGATGATCGCGGAGCTTGAAACGGTTCTGGACGATTTGCAGCAAGAAAAACGGGTCCGAGCCATCACGATTACGGGAGCGGGTCGATTTTTTTCAGCTGGGACGGACCTCAAGGAAATGGCCAAGGCGATGGAACGCCGGGACCAGCACGGGTTCTTGGACCTGTCGGTCATGCACGGCATTCACGAAGAAGTGAAAGCCATGCAACAGTTGTTGGAGTTGGTGCTGCGTTTGCCGAAACCGGTCATCGCGGCAGTCAACGGACCGGCGCTGGGTTTTGGAGCAGCTTTGGTTTTGGCATGTGATTATGTCCTGGCTGGGCCAACGGCCCAATTGGGTTGGCCGGAGACAAAATGGGGGCTAGCGCCTGGTTTGAGTGCTCCGTTGGTTCGGCGGCGAGTCAGCATCGCACAGACCACGTCGTTGCTGTGTTTTGGCAAATGGGTCAACTGCGAAGCCGGGTTCCGTCTGGGATTGATCGACGAAGTGGTTGCCAACGACTTATTATGGGCGATGGCACAGCACAAGGCGCAAGAGCTGGCCGGGTTGGCGCCACACGCCATTGCGTTGACCAAACGCTTGATATGTGAGACGATTGACGAAGAACTGTTTTCTCAGCTGGCGGTTGGGGCTGCCAATACGGCGGCCTCACGAACAACGCTCGAAGCGATTGAAGGGGTGACATCCTTCGCTGAGAGAAAAGCCCAGCTCAAACGCTGAAGTCTCACGAGCGAGTGATTGCTCGTGGAAGGCTGTGGACCGCGTCCGACATGTGATAACCGATACTTTAAGAGGATGATGATCATGGAACGACCTTATGTTCAGCTACAACCCGACGAACAAGCGATGACCATTGCTGCCAGCAACATTTATGCGGCGTATGTCATGTCGGGCGAGGCGAAGGCTGACCCGGAAGGCACGTTGAAGCGAGCTGCCCTGGAGTCGATCCGGTTGGCGCGGATGGTGGATGAAAACGTGATTGTGCCTGGCGAAATGCACTGACGCGATCGCCAAGATGTTGGCTCGTTTGGATGCAGGTCCACGCACCGCAGGCGTTGATTCCGAGCCGAAGCGTTGGGCGAGCGAGGCTACAGACTTAGCGGCTCTTCGGAAAGCAGGCGTTCGCGCCGGGTCCGTTCGTGCATGTCGTGAATGAGCTTGATGTCGCATTCTCGCTGGGTAACTTGTCGTCGAGCAAACATTCTCGCTTGAGTGGCGACCATCACATTGGGGCCCATCTCGGTGACCTGTCCGAAGTGTCTGGCGTAGTTGACGAAACTGGGCACGTTGGTCGTGACAAAACCGTAGACCATGCTGCAAACGCCGATCAGTTTTCCCGTAAAGATGCTCGTGTTGATCGCGCTCTTGGAGTAGTCGCCCACCAAGCAGCCAACAAATTGGCTCCCCGTATTGATTTTGCCATAAGCGTATTCCATCTTCACTTCGCCGTACGTGTTTTTCAGATCGCTGTTGCACGTACCAGCTCCCAGATTGACCCAACTGCCGACGTAGCTGTGTCCTAAGAAACCGTGGTGTTGTTTGTTTGTGTAGGGTTCAACGATGGACGCTTCTACTTCGCCCCCCACTTTGGTGGTGTGCCCCAAACAGACCGCATCTTTAATCGACGAGTGTTCGATGATCTTCGACTTCGGGCCAATATAAACCGGGCCGGCAAGATACGTGTACGGCCCCAACGAAGCACCGTCGTCGATCAGAACGGGTCCGTTTTTCGCGTTGACCACATAGTCGCGTGGCAATTGAACGCCCTGCCCTACGAACAAGCCGTCCTGTAGCTGTTGAAATCGGCCGCCATCCAAGCGATGTTGAAGACATTGGCCAATGATTTTGAGTTGGGACTGTACCAACTGATGAGGATGCTGGACCGTTTCGAGTTGGATCGGCAAAGCTTGCGGCGGTGGGTCGACCGAGGCCAAGATTCGCTTGAGTGACGGGTCCGAGAAAACACTGTTCGCCATGGTTCCCGTGCTTGGCGTGGTTGCCATCGATCTCAAGTAGGACGTAGGCAGCAAAGCGACAAAGGTCTCGGTTTCGCTTTGCATGACACAGGGGGCTTGTCGCTTGGCAATGAGTTTCAAAACCTGAAATGCGGCAGGACTTGGCACGATTCGCGCGTTGACCAACAGCGACCAATCCTGGCGCAAATCTACTTGGTTGTCGACGTCGGGATAGTCGGCCGCTTGTATTTCGAACAAATAAGGTCGAACCCAGCCAACCAAACGGTGTTCCAGCTGTCGGAGCCAATCGATCAGTCGAAAGCTGCCAATCGTGATCGCGTACGTGGGGCGGCCGGTGTTGGCTGGATGCAGCTGATCCGCTAGTGAATCTTCAAAGACGACCAAATTCATGCTGCACTTTCGAGGCTTTCGACGACTCCGGGGCGAAACACGATTCCGCTCAACTTCAAACACTTGCTTGAATGTTGGTCAGTATGGGGGCCACCTATTAAATATCGGTAAAAAAACGGGGAAGAATGGCCGTTGATCTGGCCAATCGGCTTGGTCCGAATATGATGAGACGGGAGCGGCATGCAGCGTGGGTGGTGCGGATTGTAGCGATTTTCCGAAGAGAATGCCGTTGCTGTTTTCGCTGGTTTTTCGCGGAGATCCACCAATGTCGTCCTAAACTTCCGCAAGAGATTCCCAGGTTGCTCGTTCGAGTGACTGGAGCATGTCTAAAGTTTTCTTTTTTTCACCACAAAACATCGCGATTATAAACATGGGTGATGGAGTATTGGCGACTTCCGGAATTTGGGTGGTGCTCTGTTTGCTCAGTGCCTGCCTTTTTTTTGGAGCCGGTATTGCGATCGGGTTGTGGTGGGTTCGGCGGCAACCTCCGGTCGATGGATCGGCTCAGACGCGCGAACTGATGAAGCATCTCTCACAGTTGGCACTTGGATTGAACGGGGATTGTTCGAAGCACCAACGATTGGTGTCGGCGGTTTCGGCTGAGGTGGAGCGAATCGGTGATGCCTCGGATACCTCCGCGTTGCGGCAGATGCTGGACGAATTAAACGTTGCCAACCGTGACTTGCGTCAAAAATTGGGGGCCATGCAGTCAGAACTAGACGGCAAGGATCAGGAAGTCCAAACATTGGTGTCTGAGTCGCGGACGGATGTCCTTACCGGATTGCCGAATCGACGCTGCTTCAATGAAAACATTCTGCATCGCATTAGCGAAATCGGGCGTCATGGCGGCGAGTTGAGTTTTGCGATACTGGACGTCGATTTTTTCAAGAAGTTCAATGACACTTACGGGCACTTGGTGGGTGATGAGGTCTTGAGGGTGGTCGCCAAAGCGATGCAAGAGACCATCCGAGATTCGGATATCGCGGTCCGATTGGGCGGCGAGGAGTTTGGCGTGTTGATGCCGTCGGCTGGGTTGGTTGAGGCCGGTCGAGCAGCGGAACGTTTTCGGCAAGCGATCGAACGCTGCGGCGTACCGTTTGAAGGCAAAATGTTGAAGGTCACGGCCAGTTTTGGCGTCACTCAAGTATCAGCGGTTGACCATGTCGAGCATGTCGTGGAGCGCGCGGATCAAGCGCTGTATGCCGCGAAAGAAGGTGGCCGTAATGCGGTATGGCTATGGGAAAATGGTCAACTGCGTCCCTATTTGAAGAAGCTGGGGACCGTGCCGGTCACGATGAAAAAATCCAGCGAATCTCTTCGCGAGAGCCTGTTGGCCACCATCGAAGAATGAGCTCTGCGTTTGTTGTCCTCCCGGAACCTGTGGGGGATTTATCCCGCCCAGGACCTCAGCGTGGTCAATATGCTCCTGGCATTCCAGTATTTTTTCGCGGCCCCAGTTTATTGAACTGATCTAAAGCACGGTCCCAATGGGAGGCGGGGGACGAATTAGGGGACGTATTGGAATTGGCAGCGGAGGAATCGGCTTCTGGTTGATAGGGACGGACTTCGTAGCCGCCCCGTGTGGCCGTGTTAGGCCGATTGGCGTTTGCGGATTCGCTAGACGATGGCGGAAGCGACTGGTTCGTTCTGGCGGCGGGTACCGCTAACAATGTGCCATTTTCCACGGATTTGCGGACGGCGTTGGCGGAATCGGGCACATGGATCGTTCGCACTCTCTGTGTAGGCTCAAGTGCCGTTTCTCCGTTTGCGAGACGCACGCCGGAGTTGGTATCGCCGGATTCATACACGACTCGTTCGACCAATTGGTTCTCTTCGAACCGACGTCGCTTTTCCTGTCGATGCGAAATTGGGTTCGGGTTTTCGGGACCGTGCAACACCGCTTGAGCGTGATCTCCTTTTAACAAACGACCGTCGGGGGCACGAAAGATCGGCAACACGGCAATATGCCGCTGATAGCCTTGCTCGTCCCACGGCAGCCAGATGTTGTAAGAATGACCGATGCTGGATTGGCTATAAACGTTTTGAAGTTCTTCATCCTTGAAATGAAACCGCTTGTCTGGACGCGGGGAAGTGGCCTTGCCATTATGTTCGTCAAAGCCATAGACCGTCATGTTTCCATGAACTCGAATAGGCTTGTCGTTTTTGTCCAAAAAATGAACTCGACCGCCGACGCCACGTTGCAGCCGACCATCGGGTCCCGGCAAGACGTCGTCCTTCCAAGCGATGTCCATTTTGACGGCTTCGCCAAAGTTCTTAGGCGCGTCCGGCGGTACGGGTTCCTTGGAATTCTTCCACCACGTGGTCGAGCCGGATTTGGACCCCCAAGTCTGACAACCCGTGTTGGCGACAACCACGGAGCCAAGAATTAGGAGCGAGATCACAGACGTTTGGAATCGAAGCATCGGATTACTCACAGTGGTCGACGGAGTGTATGAATTCCTGAACTATTGATTTTTGCGCCAAGACGGGGTAAGTCCGCTAGTCTTTTCTTCTTTGGCCGGTTGTTGGTCGGCAGGAAGTTGCTTGGTCGGAGCCAAGTTCCGACCAAGTGGTTGTGGAGCGGAATCGGGAATGACGTCGTACGACGGCTCGTAAAGTGGTTGCCCGTGTGATCCATTCACATCGTATTGAGGAATGCCCGGGGTCCGCAGTTCTGGATAAACTTCTTCCGGCCCGCTTCCATCGGCAAAGGTTCCTTGATAAATATTGCCGATCGGACCGTGCAGATCCATCACATCCTGGAAGCACCAATTCAAGCGGTCCATTTCGACCTGGTTGTACATGGCCATGTCTTCATGCGATCGCACGATGGACGGAGTCAAGAAGATTAGCAACTCGGACCG
>JAUXWY010000347.1 GCA_030681235.1 Pirellulaceae bacterium
TTGGTTCTTCGTTCGTTGCGACTGGTCACAAGTCTTCTTGCAGTGTCGCTTGGGATCGTACACTGCGTCGGGATTGAATTCGTAGATCTTCGGATTGCGAAGTTCGCCCGACTTCAATTGCTTGGCGATCTGCTCGATCAAGTACCAATAGATCGCTTGATACAACAACTTGTCGAACCATGTCATGCCGGACATCGCCTCGTGCAATAGCCCCAACAATCGCCGCCGACGTGGCTCGTCCCGTCGGAGCGGGAGCTTTGAGGTTAGAACGATATCGCCCAATCTATAATCATCAGTGGGCAAGGTTTTGAAGGCCGTAGGACCGACTTGGCTTCAGACACGTCTGCAAGTAGGCTGATCGGGAAAATCCCGCCGATTTAGTCGGCGGATTTTTTCGGCTTCTCGCTACATCAGCGGGGCGGGTTTTAAAGACCGTAGAACCGATCTTGCTTCAGACACGTCTGCAAGTAGGCCGATCGGGAAAATCCCGCCGATTTACTCGGCGGATTTTTTCGGCTTCTCGCTACATCAGCGGGGCGGGACTTGAAGGCCGTAGGACCGGTCCGGCTTCAGACACGTCTGCAAGTAGGCCGATCGATTTTCATCTTGGGTACGGAGCGCGCGCTTGCAGACGTGAACGGTTGCGGTCTCGGTGAAGTTGGTTTGCTAAACAAGTCTGTCCCTCGACCGCTTCTCTCGCGCGGGGAGTGTCGTTCTAGCTGTCAAACTTCCGCTCCAACGTGACGAGCACGTTGGGGGCGTCTCTTGCTCGTGGTTTGTTCTTGAGTCCCGAGTGTTCGGGATTGCACGCAGATTCGGTTTTCTTTCCGACCGCACCGCTCCATTGAACACCTGAGCCATGCCTGCAAAAATCCCCGCATCTCCAGCCACAATTCGCTTGCTTCGGTCCTTGACTTTGGATTACAATGCATGCCAGCTACGAGCCAGGCAGCATATCGTTCGATGCAGCAGTTTTGTTTGCAAACTTCAGGCACCTATCGCAACAACATTCAACCACGACCAAGTCGTCGATCACAGTGTCGATCACAGTGTCGATCACATCCTCGACCACAGTAGCCTCGCACCTCCCTCACATACGCCGCGCCCGCCAGTCGAAAACCACATATCTGTCCTATCATCGCAATTCTGGCGAATCCCACGACAGCCCAACCCTGAATTTTGTCGTCGACAATGGACTAGGTTTTGGCTTCTACCGGCCGTACCATTCGCTTTTGGATGTCGGTTTCCAATTCGCCGAAGACTTGTTCGTGACGGCTCACGGCCATATGCATCGCATGGAGCAGCCGTTTGGCGGTGAAAAAATTCAATACCACTCGCTGAGTAATCTCGACACTTTGTGCATCCCCGCTCATCGGCTGTGAATTCAGACCGAAGTCGACAATCAGTTCTTCCGGGGATCCGGTGACTCGGCAGAAGTTGGAATAGCTGCAGGTGACTTTGGAATCATTAATGATCGGGCCAGCAATTCGACGAGCTTCTTGTTGTTCAGACATGGAGCAAACTCCTACGAGAGGTTAAAGTGAAACAGCGATCACGCCGACCGCGTTGAGACGCCATCGGCGTTGTAGAGCAAATTACCAAAACGGGCCCCAACAAACAAGTCGAAACCGTGTCACGATGAAACCCAAGCTACTACTTTTGCACGTAGGCGGAACGATCGGCATGGCTGCTAGTAGCCGTGGATTCTCGCCACGGCCCGGCTTCCTCCGCGAACAACTGGAACGAATGCCCGAGATCCGCCACCCGGAAATGCCGAACTTCGAGCTGATCGAAACGGAGCCGTTGCTGGACTCCTCGAACATGACGCCCGGCGATTGGCTACCGATCGCCGAGACGATTCAAGACAATTACGACGATTTTGATGGGTTCGTGGTGCTGCACGGCACGGATACGATGGCGTTCACAGCGTCGGCTTTGCCGCTGATGCTACGCGGGCTCCGGAAGCCCGTGATCTTGACGGGCTCGCAAATTCCACTGTGCCAGATTCGCAACGATGCGCGCGAAAACCTGATCACCGCGATGTTGATTGCCGGTTATTATCGAGTGCCCGAGGTTTGCATCTATTTCAATGGGAAACTGTTTCGCGGTTGTCGTACCACAAAAGTAAGCGCGCATCGCTTCGATGCTTTCGATTCACCGAACTATCCTGTGCTTGGTGTCGCCGGAACTTCGATCGAGATCAACGAGGCAGCGATCTTGAACCTGGCCGAACCAAACCAACCGTTGCGAGTCCAGCGACTGACAACGCCCAACATCGGTACGCTGCGACTCTTTCCTGGGATCACGGCGCCCGTCGTCGAACACTTTTTGAATCAACCGCTGGAAGGATTGGTGTTGGAAGCGTTTGGCTCGGGGAACCTACCCAGCAACAATCGGCCGTTATTGGAGTTGCTCCACCGAGCCTTCGACCGAGGCGTCGTCGTGGTGGCCGTCACGCAATGTGGTCATGGGAAAGTGAGTTTCGCCGGATACGAAACGGGTCAAGCCATGGCGGAGGTCGGTGTGTTGTGTGGCCACGACATGACGGTCGAAGCCGCTCTAACGAAGTTGTTCTATCTGCATAGCTTGAACCTGCCGAAATCGGAAATCCGTCAAATGGTCGGGACCAACTTGGTGGGAGAACTCACATCGTGAGCGGTTCGACCAATTCTCGAATAAATGCCAACTGTCCTCAACCATCCGCGGATGACTCGCACGAGCACGAACACTCGAACATCGATCCACCGTCCTGGCCGCGCGGCAGCCTTTTGATCGTTCTAAAGTTGGTCAAGGTTGTGTGGGCGAGTCCCAATTCGCTGCTGGGCGTTTGTGTGGGTGGCGTCGGGTTGATCGTCGGGACGCGTGTTCGTTTTCGCGGCGGATGCATCGAGTTTTGGGGCGGGAGCATCCCGTGGATTTTTAGTCGCCTGCCGGTCCGACCCGGCGCCATGGCGCTTGGGCATGTCGTGCTGGCTATCGATGAAGCGACCTTACATCGGGCGGGTCCTCATGAACGAATTCATGTTCGCCAATACGAACGCTGGGGGCCACTTTTTCTTCCAGCCTATGGCATCGCCAGTTGGTGGGCGTGGCGGCGCGGACGGCGCGCGTATCGGGATAATCCATTCGAAGTCGAAGCTTACGAGGACGACGCCCGACGAGCGGCGTTGGAAACGACACGAGTGGACGACAACAATCGCTGAAAGCAAACCGGCACGTTTATCCGCTGGAGCAGAGCCCGATGGGTATTCCCATTCGTCGTCTGCTTTTATTCGATGTACCGTCTTTCGGATCGCAACGAATCAAGGAAGACGACGAATAATACCAGTGGCCAAATCCACGCTCCGTTACGACTTGTCCCGAATAAATCCTTAGCGTTTGGGGCCACGCTTCGCCGGTCGACCGCTACCAGAGCGACCCGTGATTGGGCGACCGGCACTTGCGCCTCGAGAACCAGAGCGTGAACTTCCGCCAGGTTTCTTGAACTTACTCCCAATTGGACGTGACGGTGAATTCGCCCCCGTCTTAGCGCCCGGACGACCAGTTGCAGCACGACCACCTACCGAACGACCGGCTGCAGCACGACCAGTTGCATTGCGGCCACTCTCCGGAGCCCGACGAGTCTTGCCTTTGCCGCGTTCCAGTTCGCTGTTGCGTAATTCCTTGGATCGCTGAATATCTTCGAGATGGATGGGACGTCCTGTCGCCAGTTTCTGAGCGACCGGATTGACCTTTGGACGTTCCTCGACCGGCATTCGTTTGGTCGTTGTTGGTGTGTTCGCTGGGCTGACCTTCGACTTGCCGTCAGCAAGCGCCGCTACAGGTGGAGACTTTTCGCCGACATGTTTCGGCGCTCGATATTTGCCAGCTTCTTTCCGAGCGGCAAGTTCTTTCTTCGCTTTTGGACGAAGAACGGAGCGTGGTGGTTGGCCCTTGGCGACCCGTTCCGCCCATTCCTTCAATTCGACGACTTCTTCGTGCGTCAATCTTCGATGGCTGCCGGCCGGCAAATCGCCCAACGCCAACGGCCCGATCGCCACGCGAATCAGACGCACGACTTTATGACCGATCTTGGCCAACATGCGGCGAATTTCGCGGTTCTTCCCTTCGTCCAAGACCATCAACAACTCTGCCGAGTCCTTGTGTCGACGGCGGATCTCCACATCCTTGACCTTGGCGACGCCCTCCATCAGATGCACGCCATGCTTGAGTGTCTCCAAGTCTTCGAACCTGGGCACTCCTTTCACCACGACATGATAGACCTTTTCGACACCAAAACTGGGATGCGTCAGATATTGGGCCAAGTTCCCGTCGTTCGTGACGAGGATCAGGCCCTCGCTCGACATATCCAAGCGTCCCACGTTGTAAACTCGTTGATGCGAGCTAATCAAATCAACGACTCGTGGTCGTCCGGAAGGATCGTGCGCGGTACTGAGCACACCTTGTGGTTTGTTGAGCATGAAGTACTGCATGCGCTCGGTGCGCACACGTTGACCATCGTAAGTGATCACGTTCTTCTCGGGGTCAATTCGCGTGCCTAGTTCGGTGACAACTTTATTGTCGACTTCAATCCGACCCTCGACAATCAGCAACTCGCAGTCGCGACGTGAACCGACGCCGGCAGCGGCCAAGAACTTCTGCAATCGGATAGTTGTGGCATCGATCGCCGGCACGGGCGTCCGTTTTCTGAGCCGCCCGCTGCGTTTGACGCCCCCGGTTTTGGGCGAACCAACGCCGTCGCGGCCCTTGGGCCCGCGTTCCGGTTTTCCACCTGGGCCTTTGAACGATCGAGTGCTGTTTCCGGGCCCGGAACCTGGGCGTGACTTCCGTTTTTTGTCCGACGAGGCACGACGGGGTGATTGTTGAGCGGCCATGGGTCTTGTTACCTAACGAATCAATCTGTGAAAAACTACGAATGGGATGCCAGCGACGTGTTGGCTTCCGTGATACTAATCGCCCGCATCAAACCGCGGGCTTTGTTGACAGTCTCTTGGTATTCTGATTGAGCATCGCTGTCGGCAACGATCCCGGCTCCGGCTTGCACATAAGCGTGGCCGTTTTGCAAAACGACCGTTCTCAGCGTGATGCAAGTGTCCATGTTGCCCCGGTAATCCAAGTAGCCAACAGCCCCGGCGTACGGTCCACGTTTGTGTGGTTCCAACGCGTCAATGATCTCCATCGCGCGAATCTTCGGCGCACCGGAAACGGTACCGGCCGGCAATGTTGCTCCCAAGGCATCAAAGCTGTCGCAGTCCGCACGCAAACGGCCGACGACCGTCGAGGAAAGATGCATCACATGACTGTACCGTTCGACAATCATGATGTCCGGCAATCGAATCGACCCCACTTGAGCGACTCGGCCCACATCGTTGCGCCCCAAGTCGACCAACATCACATGTTCCGCACATTCTTTGGGATCCGCGCGCAGTTCTTGCTCCAACTCCAAGTCCTGGGCTGGCGTTTTCCCGCGTGGCCGCGTTCCGGCCAAGGGACGAACCGTGACTTCTTGGTCGACCACCCGGCACATGATTTCCGGACTGCTGCCGATCAATGTGACTTCCGGCAACTTGAGATAAAACATGAACGGACTGGGGTTCAGCACCCGCAACGTGCGATACAACTCCAAGGGATCGCACGTCACTGCCGTTTGAAAGCGTTGACTTATGACGACTTGAAAGATATCCCCGGCCTCGATGTATTCGACGCATTTGCGAACGGCGGACTCGAATTGCGGCTGAGTGAAATTTGATTCAAATGGCAAGTCCGGCGCCGCAGCAAACTCGGCGCGGCGTGGCAACAACTCGGCTTGACGATCCAACAATCGCGACTCCAACGCGTCCAACTGCACCTGAGCTGCGTCGTACGCGGCCTGTTTGGAAGCGTGGGCTTGCGGAGTCGCCAGAACGATCAAGCTCAGTGTTTTGTAGACATGATCGAACACCACCAATTGATCGAACAAACCGAACGCCAGATCGGGCAAGTTTCGATCATCCGTCGGCACGTTCGGAAGTCGTTCGAAGTAACGCACGACATCGTATCCAAAATAGCCAATCGCACCGCCGGTCAAGGGCGGCAGGTCCGGCCGTGGCGCCACGGTATGCTTCGTGACCTGTTGCCGGAGATACTCCATCGGCTGCGCCGATTCCAACGTTACGGATTCGCCGTTCGACTCCACTTGGATGCGGTTGCCAAACACGCGAATGACTGTGTGCGGATCGACTCCCAGAAAAGAGTAACGTCCGACCTTTTCACCGCCGACGACACTTTCGAACAGACATGCGTAACGACAGTCTCCCAATTTACGCAGGGCCAACACCGGCGTTAACCCGTCGCTCAGAAGCGTCCGAGCGATCGGAATCTTGTCGTATTGGGCAGCCAAGCCCAGGAATTCGTTCAACTCAATAATCGCCACGGGTTGCTTCTATCGTGTTAATGGATTTGTAACCGTTCCGGGCTTGGGCCCATTTCATGTCACCGATACTTTGGGAGCAAGTGCCAACGAGATCCGGCGATTGCCCAGATCCATCGACAGAACGGTCACTTCGATGGCGGCATTGTTCGGATACAGCTTCCAGACCATTTCATGGATTCCATCCGGGATCGTTGATCGATGCAGCAAACCGACCACGTCCGGCAGCAATTCGACAAACAAACCGAACGGCGTTTGACTTTGCACTCGTCCGCTGACGGATTTCTGCGATGTCAAACTGCCGAGGTCTTCAGCGGCCCAGGGATCCGGCTGCAAGCGTTTACGACTCAGGTCGACCAAGTCCAACGTATTGCGTCCCCCACCGGTCACGACAAATTCGTACTCTTGGCCTTCGTTCAGGAATAGTTTGAGCTTCGCTTGCGTCGTGCTCCACGAAATTTCTTCGCGCGAGATTTTCCCCAACACGGCGTTGCCCAAGTCGATGATCGCCGAGCGCGGTCCAACGGCATGGACCCGACCCAAGACTCGTGACCCCACGGGATTCGCTTCCAAGAATCGCTTCAGTGCCGATGGGGCTTTGGGATTCAGCAACGGCCGGGTTCCCAGACGTCCATCCGACCGCCTAAAAAATTCGCCTTGATTTTCTTCCCACACACGCATCGCAGAGGTACTGCGAAACGCTTCGTGTTTGACCCAGACCCGGATCAATTCACGCACGGCTTCAGGCACCAAGGCCAACGGTCCACGCGGATCTAGGACCGGCGAGTGAATCGCCGTATGGAGAATTCCGCGAATAGTATAACCCAATGATTCCAAACTGGCCGGTTGGCCCGACAAACTTCGCCAGAACCGCTGGACTAAGTCATGGTCCATGGGAACTTGGTTTCCCGTCGCTTGACTGCCAAAGTGGGGAATTGCCGTCGCGAGAGCCCACGGAGAGAGGATGACAAAATGTTCGGGATTGCGGATTGTATCCAGCTTCTGTTGGTGATGAGCTTGGCTGGGGCCTAAGGTCACTTGCACGCGCGCTCCACGGCGACGCTGCAGACCGGGAAACCGCACTCGCAAATCGGTCTTCTGCAAATAATCTTCGCACAGTCGCGACAAACTAGCGTTGGCCTCATGTTCGTTGATGATGTCGGCAACCAACTGTTCCGCTGCTCGACTGAAACGAGGCGGAACGAGCGGCGGGTATTGCCCAGGTCTACCACGCAACAAGCGTGGCAACATCCGTGACAAGTCCAGTAGATCGCGAGCCAAATGTTCCAAGGCCAATCGAGCCCGCAAGTCGGTCACGCGATCCGTTTCCTCCATGTCGTTGAAGAAGAAACCCACGCCCCAGCTTCGCGCCGCCAAGACTTGATCCAACCGCAACGATACGGGAGCGGGCAAGTCTTGACTCACGATGTATCGCACCGAACTGACCGGCACTAAATCTTCGATGACTTCCGTCGCATCATCGCGAGCATCCGCTCCGTCGTCATCGGCCAGGATGGTGTCGATCCCCTCCAATTCGAAGTCGACGTTGCCATCGGGGACAGTGACCTCGGGGACAGTGTCGTCGGGGACAGTATTAGGAACTGACGTCGGCAAGGCATCGGTTGCGGATTCCGCCAGATCGTTGTTTGCAGGTTCAACATCGGCAACCGCTGTGCAAACCTGAGTCGAACTTGTCGGCTGTGGTGGCTCAAAACCGGCCGCGACTGCTTGAATGTCGGCGTGAAACCACAGGTCCGTCTTGAAGAGTTCGTCCCGAGTCTGGTCCAACAACGCATGAACCGTTTTTTTGCGCAACCCCTCCGGGTCGGGCAGCCGAGAGGCTTTTAACAAAAACCGATAACTCCGAGCCAATCCGTTGCCGAACCGAGACTCGATCGCCAGGTGCTTCAATTGTTCAGCCAACGTGCCCTGGACGTACGCCTGTTCGAGAGCCAAAACCGTTTCCCGCAAATCGCGAAAAAACTGGTCTAGCTCATGAACTCGGACACGGGGCATGTTGGGTCGAGGAACGGAACTCAACGTGCCAACCTCGCTTCCGAATTCGTTAATGGTGAATCAATTGCCGTTGCCTCGGCTTCACCCACATCGGCATTCCCGAGATCTGCTTTTGCCCATTGCGGCAGGCCAGTCTCCCATCGATACGTGGCTTCGCACGTCGGGACGGAAGGCATGTCCGAGGCCGACGACTTGGACAAGAACGGGTTGAGCAGTTCCAATCGCCAAGCATGCAAGCACAGCGGCGCATCTTGCGGCAGCTTGCTCGAACCACGTGCCAACTGGCGATTCGGCAAATAGGTGGATTCCCCGAGGATTGGAAAGCCCAATTCCCACAAGTGAACGCGGATCTGATTGGTGCGGCCCGTGATTGGTCGCACTTCCAAAAGCGAAGTTCCATCAGCCAAACGCTCTCGCACGCTGAAATGGGTCTCCGACGGCAACCCGTTTTCAGTCACCGTCCGCAAACCTTCCGCTTCCGGTCCGTCGCTGATCGGAGCCGTCGAAACGAAATGGTCTGTCGCTGGATGACCCACCACGCGCGCCAAATATACTTTGGTGACTTGGTCCGTTTGAAAAAGTTGGTGCAACGCCGTGGCTGCACGGCGATGCCGAGCGATCACCATCAAACCGCTCGTATCGGCATCCAGCCGGTGAACCAGCTTCAATCGCTGCGGCCGATAAACTTGTTGCAACATCCATTCCAGAGTATTGCGATTGAATCGGCCACAGGCATGCACGGGCAGCGGCGCCGGTTTCTCGACGACCACAACGTTGGCATCGTCGAAGACAATTTTGATGCGAGCATTGACGTTGGGCTCCACGGTGTCCGGGAGCAAGTGTCGCAGGCCCATACCTTCACGAACGACCAAGTCGGCGCTCACGCGCTGATTTCCCAACAACAAACGCCCGGCGTCAACACGAGCTGCCCAAGTGGACCGTCCGACCTGCGGATGCAGTTGATCCAAAAACTCGAGCAACGGCAAACCCGAAAATCGTTGCGGAACATTCAACGGACGTAAGTTATCGTACGGCCGACTGCCCGGCAGGTTGGTCGCAAATTGATCCAAAGCCGTTTGTCGTAAATGCCTGTGCCGCTTTTCCCGCTCGGCGACTAAGTTGAAACAGTAAGGACATTGCACACCAGGGATGAAATGCGTCGACGATTGATCCGTGGGAGTCAACGGATGTTGGCACGCGTAACATTGGGTCGTCGCCGTTTCGGCCAAATGTGGATCCAATGCGACTCGTTTGTCGAAGACAAAACACTCGCCGTGCCAATGAGCCCCACCGACCTCTTCGAAATACTTGAGAATCCCGCCATCCAACTGATAAATCTCGCGATAGCCCAAGTGCTCCATCAAGGGGCCCGCTTTTTCGCAACGAATCCCGCCCGTGCAAAACATGACGATCGGCTGGTCTTTCGTCTCGGGCGACAAAAGCGCGGCGGCTGCGGGAAAGTCGCGGAAGTGATCTACATTGATCGGCAGAGCGTTGTGGAACGTGCCGACCTCGACTTCGTAGTTGTTCCGCACATCCAACAAGGTCAACTGACGACCTTCATCCAGCCATTGCTTCAACTGAACCGCCCGCAATTTTTTCGACGTGTATCGAGCTGGGTCGATCCCGTCCACGCCGAACGCGATAATCTCCTGCTTGATCCGCACCAACATCCGGGAGAACGGTTGGTCGTCGCTCAACGACTCCTTGGGCTGAATATCTTCCAAACCCGGGACGGTCCTCAAGTGACCAACCAACTCCCCGATGGAATCGCCAGGTCCGGCGACAAAAAAGTTAATTCCCTCCCGGCTCAGCAAAATCGTCCCTTTGATCCGCAGGCGTTGGCACATGTCACGCAGGATCTGCCGCATTTCCCCCAGATTATCCAAGGGCACAAATTTGTAGCAAGAAAGATTTAGAATCGCCTCGGAATCCCGCCTGGGCTCGGCGGCGAGCCCGTCCAACGTCGAAGAAGCCATGGTCAAACCGCTCAATAATAGTCCACAAAGACCGGCGTCGCACTTTACGAGCCGGTCGAAGCATAGTCTACGGTGAAACGGTCAGAAATTAAAGAACGGTTAAGGGTCAAAGGTCATCAGCTGGCGAGGGCTGGTACTCGTCAAATTCATCAAATCTTTGCGGGGCTCGGTCCTCAAACCGGGTGAAATCCGCCTGCCAGACCAGCTCCACGTCGCCGGTGGGGCCATTTCGTTGCTTTTCGATAATGATGAGCGCTTTGCCCTTGAGTTCCGCCAGGGCTTCTTGATTGCCCTTGTGATAGTACTCCTCCCGATGGACAAACATCACAATGTCCGCATCCTGTTCGATCGCGCCGGACTCTCTCAGGTGACTCAACTTGGGACGGTGATCGCGCGAGTCTTCCGCCTGTCGATTCAATTGGGCCAGGCACAGGATCGGGACTTTTAATTCCCGAGCCATTCCTTTGAGACGCCGAGCAATCTTGGCGACTTGCTCCTGCCTCGGATCGTTCGGATTGTCCGGTTCGACCAACTGCAAGTAGTCGATGACGATCAACCCCAGCTTGTTGTTGCATTGTCGCTTGACTCGCCGTCCAGCGGCCGCGATCTCCGAGACGGACCGCGATGGAGCATCATCGACAAAAAATGGAGCGGCTGCGATCTTGGACGCGGTTTTTGATAGCTTTGAACGTTCCGCTTGGCTCAGACTGCCATTTCGCAATTGATGGCCATTGACGCGAGCTTCCGAGCAGAGCATCCGATCGATCAACTCGTTGGAGCCCATCTCCAAACTGACAAACAGCGTGGGTTCGTTTTGCCGGATCGCCACATTGGCCGCGACGTTCATGGCAAAAGCTGTTTTACCCATACTGGGCCGAGCCGCCAGGATCAACAACTCATTTTCGCGAAACCCGCCCGTCATTTCGTCCATCTTGGCAAAGCCCGACTCGACGTACCCCTCCAACCGCTCGCCGCGGAGCCGGGCATCCAATCGATCCAAGAACGAATCCAAGATTTCGCGCATTGGCTTGAGCGAATTCGAACTACGATTGTCCAAAATATTGAATATCTGCTGCTCCGCTTGGCTCAGAGCGTCTTTTGGCACCACGTCCGGTTGGTAGGCCGAACCCAGGATGTCGGTGCTGGCAACGATTAGCTTTCTCAGGGTCGCCTTGTTGGCCACGATATCGGCGTAGTACTCGGCGTGGGCTGCGTTGTTGACGGAGGTCACGACACGAGCGAGATAAGAGGCTCCGCCAATGACGTCCCACTTCGATTTGGACTTGAGTTTTTCACGAATGATCGTATGGTCGACCTTTTTCCCCTCGGTCGAGCATTCGAGGATGGCTTCGAATAGAATCCGATTGGCGTCGTCGTAAAAGTCGTCGACCCGCAATAGTTGGATCACGTTGTCCAAAACATCTGGCAGCAAAAAGATCGAGCCCAATACAGCGGTCTCGGCTTCAATGCTGCTGGGCATCGGCCGCATCAAGACGGACTCGTCAAATTCCGGGTTGGGCTGGTACCCACCGGGGCGATCATCGTTTTTACGAGACTTTTTCAACGTGGAAATCCCTCTCCGAACCAAAAAACCGACACGCGTCCGCGTCAAGGAATAGAATCCGCTCCAGACCTCATGCCAGAATCCTATCGGAGACCGGCCAGGCAAACCAGTAGAGCCAAAGGCCCCCAAAACGGCTCCGAAAGACCTCAAAATCATAGTCAATTCCGCTTTAGCAAGCGCTGGTGTACCGGCTTCAGCCGGCCGCAGCGTGAAAACGCCCTATTCAGCGCCCCGCCGGCGAAACCAAAATCCGGGAATTCAAAACAGAGCCGCTTTAGCAAGCGCTGGTGTACCGGCTTCAGCCGGCCGCAGCGTGAAAACGCCCTATTCCGCGCCCCGCCGGGCTGAAGCCGGAACACCAACGCTCGCGAAATTGTCTTTGTGT
>JAUXWY010000144.1 GCA_030681235.1 Pirellulaceae bacterium
CGTCAATCGGAACTCGAGAAGCTAGGGGCCGTGGTCCTGGGTCTCAGCCCAGACGACCAAGTGTCGCACGCAAAATTTAGCCAAAAGTACGGCCTGAACTTTCCGTTGCTGGTCGACTCGGATCACAAAGTCGCGGAAAAATACGGCGCTTGGCGGGAAAAGAACATGTACGGCAAGGTTTCGATGGGCGTCCAGCGGTCCACGTTCCTCGTGGATGCTTCGGGCAAGGTCGCAAAAGTTTGGAAGCGAGTCCAAGTCGAAGGGCACGAAGAGAAAGTGATCGAGGCCTTGAAAACGCTATCTTAGAACGATGGACCCACGCTCGCGCACGTGACATGACCGACAAAACGTGCCAAAAAGCTCAGGCACCCAGTTTCAGCGTCGTTTTGACAAAAATTCCTGAGAATTCTCGTTCGAAACTTCGATAAGCATGGAGTCCGCGCTGCCCACCCCTCGGGGGGACGGTCGGAACCGGCAAGGATGACGGGAGAGACGAGTATGGGACTGATGCCAATTGCGGAGCAAGCCAACGACGTGGAAGCAGGTCGTGCGGCAAGTTCCGGGCACCCCAGTCGGGATACCGAACTGGGACGCGTGTTGCAAACGATCCAGCAACTCCAGTCCCTGGACTTTCCCGCCGACGATGCCGCCGAACGGATGCAGCAAGTCGAAGCGGTCCAAGATGAACTGATTAAACAACTTGATGAACTCAACCATTTGGTCCAGCAACAGATCGATCGTTTGACCCAAAATCGGTCCGTTGAACCACTAGCCGCGACCTCGACAGAAGCCGTTTAAGACGGCTCGGCAATTCAACGAACAGTGCTCTACGAGCCCGACTATCAAACTCGACGCCGAATTGCCCAAGAAATTCGCGAGAGTTTTGACATGCCCTGTAGTTAAGAACAGGACGGCAAAAGGCAATAACCTTGGCCGCCAGACGATGGACCAAGAACCTGCCGCTGCACCGTTTCCCGAGATCCCAGGGTATGAAATCGTGCAAGTCTTGGGGCGCGGTGGAATGGGACGCGTCTACCAAGCCAAGGACCGACAACTCCAACGTTCCGTCGCCATCAAGACCTTGGTCGATGCGTTTGATGATGAACTCGTCCAACGATTCGAGACGGAGATCCAAGCGATTGCCGGCTTGGACCATCCCAACATTGCCAAGGTCTACGGTTCCACCCGGACGTTGAACGGCACTCCCGCTTGTGTGATGGAACTCTTGCGCGGCGGAGCTTTGGCCGATCATATCCGCGTTTGTCCACCCTCTTATCGCGAAGCCGGTCGGATCGTTGCCACATTGGCAACGGCGATGGAGTATTCGCATCAACAGGGCATTATTCATCGCGACCTCAAGCCAGCCAATGTAATGTTGTCGCTGGAGAAACCGAGCGAGATCCAGTCAGCGGATTTGCGGATCGTCGATTTTGGTCTCGCCAAATTGGTTCACAGCGACGCCGGAGTCACTCAAACCGGTCAAGTACTGGGCACGCCCGCTTACATGGCCCCGGAGCAAGCCAGCGGTTTGGTGCATCGCATCGGGCCCTCCGCGGACATCTATGCCTTGGGAGGAATCCTCTACGAATTGTTGGTGGGCAAACCACCGTTCTTGGCGAATGATCCCGTTCAAACGTTGATGATGGTCATCGCGGACGAGCCCGTTTCGCCGCGTGAACTGAACCGCGCGATTCCCCGCGACTTGGAGACCATTTGCCTCAAGTGTTTGGAGAAAAAAGTTTCGCGCCGTTACGCTTCGGCGGCGGCATTGGCCGAGGACTTGCGGTTGTGGTTGGCAAATCGTCCCATCCAGGCTCGACCGGTGCGGTGGTTGGGTCGGATGGCCAAATGGGTGCGACGCAATCCGTGGCCGACCACGGCAGCGACCCTGACTGCGTTGATGGCCATGATCAGCACTGTCGCCAGTCTCTTTCTGCAATTGGCCTATGAGGAGACTCGCGCGGCCAACCAAGAGTTGAGTCAAACCAATCAAGAACTCGCGCTGGCAAATACGGCGGCCAACACTGCCTTTGATCTCTCGCGCGACACTTTGGAACATGTCGTGGCCCGCGTGCGAGATAACTTGGCCGAATTGCCTCAGGCGGAACAACTCTACGAAACTTCCGAACGTGATCTCTTGGTCATGTATCAAAGGTTGCTGGAACTTCGCCCCGAAGATCCGACGGTGCTCAAATCGACGATTCAATCATTACAAAACACGTGGACGTTGGACTGGTTAAAAGGCAACACCGAAAATCGCGCGGTCGTTCTTGGACAGATCGGCAAGTTATTGAAACGGGGGCAAGGAAAATGGCCCGACGACCCCTGGTTCGCGGCCCGAACGATTCAGTTCGAACTGGAACAATCGAATGAAACGATCGCTGGCGAAACCAACTCGCCAAGTGCCGAAGCCCTGATCGAACTGGAAAATCGCATGCTCGCCTTACAAAGGCAATTTCCAGACTCGGTCGAAGTCATTGAGACAGCCCTGAAATGGCAAGACCATCGATTCGCGACGGCAGCAAGTCAAGGCGATATCAAGGCCGTAACGGTTGCACTGGAAAAGCGGATCGAGTTGGCGAGAAAATTCGCCGACCTGACCAAGTCGCGAGATCCGCAAGCTGGGTTGTTCCTCGTCCAAGCTTTGGTCGTTCGCGCGACCGTAGAATCGTCGTTGGCAAACTGGGAAGTCGCCAACTCCTTGTTGAACGAAGCCGCCTCCGAATTGTCCGCCATTCCCAGCACCAACGCATCACGTGAACACCGGCGGTTAACTGCAGATGTCGCTCGCTTGCGTGGGACCGTGGCGATGCAACAGGGTGAGATTCCACTGGCCGAACCCGAGTTCCGGACGGCAATCCAGGCGTTCCGGCAATTGGTCGCCGATTTCCCCAACGACGTTGGCTTAAGATTTGATCTAGCCCAAGTCAAGTTCGAACTGGCGAGTGCCCTCTGGACGGCCGACCGTACCACCGAGAGCCGAGAATTGCTGGTACTCGCCCAGCAACAAATCACAACTCTATTGAAAGACGTCCCCGAGCATTTTGCTGCTCAAAATCTTCAAAAGCGAATTCAAGCGGCCTTGGAATTGAAATAGGCGCTGCCAACCAACCCCGTTACTTCGAAGGCTCCTCGGTGGATTCCTCGGTTGGCGCGGCCCACCATTCTTCGGACGGACGGATGATGGGCAGTGGCTCTCCCGTGTACTCGATCAGAAACAAACTGACTGGAATCGGCATCAACTCGGTGATGCGCATGGGGAACTCTTCGTTGGACATACCGAACTTGATGTGTTTCGCAAGGTTCTTGGCCAGGACCGGGTCGTGGCTACGAACCACGAGAAAACACCCCCCTGCCCTTTGAATCAGTTCCGCCTGTTCACTGGAAATTCGCAAACGAGGTTTTGTCGGCCGCGCAAAAACCCACTCCAAGTTTTTCGCGGGATCGTCATAGATACGATTGGGACCGTCCAACGCAAAAATGCAGTAGTGCCGAAACTTGGCGCGTTGATCCGGGGTCAGCGGTAGAAGCTCGCGGACCAACCATCCATCTTCGATCAATCCCGGGCACAGGATTACGGGCATGTCGCGTGATGCGGTGGCGGCCCGAATTCGTGTACTGACCTCCTCCCAGTTTTCATCGCGCAACGTCGGCCAACGCCCGGTCCAAACGACACTCAACAAGTCAAGATTGGATGCCAAACCCAAACTGATCAGCAACGTGGCGCACAGCCAACGCACTCGTGGCCAATACCAAATACCCACCGTCAACCCTGGCATCAAAAATCCCGCCGAAACCGAAGCGGCAAAATACCGCCAATGGGCCAGCGGCATGATGTTCCAACCAGTCAGCAGGGCGGCCGTGATCGGAGGCAGAAGCAGTCCGCTCAACGTCAGGATCAACAGCGGCCACCAACGATACTCTTGGACCAAACCCCACATCTGAGTCGGCTTGAGCACGTACAACAACTGCACCACCAAACCGGCCAGCAGCGGGCCGATCACCAACACCAACAACAGGCTGCTCAAGCCAATAAAATAGTTGTCCAACCGCACGAAGTCGCTCCATTGACCTCCAAACGGCAGAATGCTGGCCAAATGCGATAGTCCTGGAATCGCGACAATGGCGGCCAACACGGGCACGACCAATAACCACCGCAGGAGTTGACCCGCCGAAGGTCGCGGCCGCTCGGTCACCGCCAACCAACACAAGCCAATCCACAACGCCGCGCTCCACAACAAAGTGGTATAGTGCAAGTAAAACAGCAGAATCGTCGAAATGAACCAGACAATGTCAAATCCCGCACGACGATCTTTTCCCTGAGCCGCCAAACGCCAGAACTCCGCCAAGAGCGGAAGCTGCACACAGGCCACCAATCCGATGAGCGCATAAGGCCGGGCTTCGGTCGACGCAAACAACATGACCGGATTGACCATCAGTAGACACGCCGCGACCGCGCCCGCCGCGACCGCGCCCGTCCAGCGCGTCAAGACGACAAACAAGAGGGCCATCTGAAACGTTCCCGCCAGGACGGATATCAATCGCATGCTCCACGGCGAAAATCCAAACAACTCGACGGAGGCCTTGACCAAATAAAAATAGAGCGGACTCTGATTGCCAATCGCCGCCCGCCAGGAAACTTCCGACCACTCGTTTTGAACCACCCACGCCGTGTGGAGCTCGTCAATCCACAGGGGCTGCTCCGCAAACTTGAGCCGCAGCACCAACCCGGCCAACAACAGGCAAGGGCCGACCCAATACAACACGATCCGATAGACGGCAGCTTCGGTTTCGCTAGCATGGCGTTTCGATTCCATCACCGACTTGGTCAAGACCCTGGCCTTTCTTGTTATTGTTCAAAGACGCTAGCAACTTACGGCCAACAACCGTCCATCTTTACCTAACCCGAACAGGTGGAATTAACCCCGACTGGATTCGGTGCCGATTGTGCTCAAAGCGCCGAAGATTCGTGGCCTATTTTCCCGATGATCTGCTTTAGCGATACAACTCTTCTTGCTCCTACGATTGTAGTGGCTTGACAGATCGATGTATACGAGCCCCGTTGCGGTCGGTTCAGCAACTGGGCGATTTCGGCTTGGCACAAACCCACGGAGTCCTATCGTGAAACGTAGCGTCAAATCTTGGAGTGCTTTGATAGCGCTGGCCTCATTGGTTTCCATCGGGACCGAAGCTCAGGCATGGCAGACAAATGCCTCTGCGCTCGGCGACACCGTCACTTCCAACAGCTTCGTTAGTGCGGCCCCCCGAGTCCCGGTGCGGACGGTGGCTCGGCAGGATGACCCATCTCTTTTGCAGGTACCAACCGCTCCCCAAATCGATCCCTCGGCGAACGCCTCGGCTCGCCCATTGACCGTTTCGAGCAACGCGGCCACGATGCCGGACGAGTATTATCGCTCTTCTTGGTGCAACTTGGGCGAACCGATCCGGTTGATCGATCGGCCCGAATCGGGTCTGCGCGTCGGTGGCTGGCAGCAGGTTGGCTTCCATTCACGCAACGACGGTTTATTCAATAATTTGCAAGACCGAGCCGCGTTTCATCAAACCTGGGGCTTTGTCGAAAAAGAAATCGTCACCCAACGTGGTCTCGAGTTGACCATGCGTGGGGATATCGTTTACGGTTTGGATGCACAACAATTCCAAGCCTTCGGCAACCAGCCCTTTGGCGCGGCGACCGGTTGGGACAATGGACTGGATAACGGGATCTACGGATGGGCATTGCCTCAAGCCTATGCCGACCTGAAGTTTGACAACTTGAAACTACGCACTGGTCGTTTTCTGTCGCCATTTGGTTTTGAAACGGGAGCGGCGGTCGAAAACTTCTTCTACAGTCGCACGTTTGCGTTCACTCGTACGCAACCACATACCTTGACCGGTGCGATTGCGGACTACAGCATGAACGACACGACCAGCGTGTTCTTGGGCGGCACAAATGGCTGGGACACGTCTTTTGATCGAGTCGATTTGGCAGGAATCGCGGGTTTCACTCGTCAAATCAACGGCCGCAGCTTCCTGAACTTTGGCACTAGCTTCGGTGAATTCGGCCAACGTGGCAACGGCTACTATCAATCGGCTCTTTACGCTTTCCAGGCGTCGGAGAAACTGCAGCTCGCCCTGCAAAGCGATTGGCTGGCGGCGGATTTGTCGGATGACTACGGGTTCATTGGCTATGCGATCTACCGCGTCAATCCGTGTTTGGCCTTCGGCAGCCGCTACGAATATTGGGAGACCAACCCGGCGGCTGGTGCTCGGCAATCGGCGAACAGCTTGACCGGTGGCTTGAACTTCCGTCCCCACGCCAACGTCGTGCTTCGCCCAGAAGCTCGCTACGATTGGAACACTGCAGCCGCTGCTGGCAATGCAATCAACTTGGGTATTGATGTGGTGATCACGTTCTAAGGATTTTTCCCACGGCAATTTAGCGAGCGCTGGTGTACCGGCTTCAGCCGGCTGGTAACTAAAAAAGAGCTTTTTCACACCGCCCGCCGGCTGAAGCCGGTACACCAGCGCTCGCTAAATCGATACTGTTCTCGAATCTTCCAAAGCTGGACCCGCACAGGTCGGGAACTTCGCAACTGCGGCTCGCAAGGCGATGAATCACGGTTCGAGTCGTTGGACCTTCACTTCGGTTTGAGACGAAATGGTGGTCTTGATCTTGGAGTCGCTGTAGGCCTTTTCGGTCACCAAGACGGTGCTGCCGGATGCCACACGGATGTAGCCGCCTTGGATGTCGAACAGGAAACGGCCACCGCAGTCTTGTTGCGAAATTCGAGGCCATTTCCGCGAGACCGGATCAAAGTCGAACGGCGCCGGCGCACCCGTTGGTGGGTTGGGGTCCTTCGCGGGACTGGCCGATGAATCGTTGGGCTCGCGAGCGCCCAACAGGAACTGCTCGGGGAATGACAACTCGCTCGAGAAGGTCACTTCCACGGTGGGGTTCCCTTCACTCCATTGCCCGACTTTAAAACGGGTCTTCTGTGTCAAAGGCACACCGGCCGAAACTTCGTAGGTCGCTTGGTGTTCCCAGTTCGCGACGGGTTCGGGCGGCAGGGGAGTCAGAAAACCTGCCAACAATTGTTCGATGCCGGTGGTCGACACCGCCTCACGCAACGAGCGAGTTTCCGATTCCTTCTGAATATGTTCGGCGAGTTCCGTGGGCAGGTCGACCCGCAACACCCTGCCATTGCGATCGAACTGAATCTTGATTGGTTGGTCAATCAGCGGCTTCATCCTTTGCAGGAGGCTTTTCAAGAGGGCGCTCGCTTTGCCGGAGCCAATCTGCGGGGCGTCAGGGCGAGTGGACGCGGCAACCTTTCCAGCCGCTGTACCCAACTCCAACTCGATCTGGCGATACCGCATCTCGATCTCCACGACCTCTTCGGTCGCCGCGAGAACCTCCCAGCGAATTTGGACACGTCGCGACTCCGGTTGGAGCGTCTTGTTTCCCGCCACATCCAATTCGGTGCTTGAAGATTGCGTGATGTCGAATTGGTACACCTGGCCCGGTTGGAATTTCCACTGCAACGTTGGGATCGGATCGTCGGCGTAGGTGGTGTTCGCGACGGTCAAACTGCCAAACGCCAAGCCAAGGACCAAACAGGGAAGCCCACAAAAAGCTTGGACTGCTTGCTGCGCCGGGTGGAAAAAGCCGTCCGCCATCCGGACGAGTTGATCGAATGGGCTCATCATCAAAAACCTCATCGTTGTAAATGGAATTGGTGCGTTCGGAACCGCGAGTCAGCCCAAGGCGGAACAACTCTCCGTCCCAGCAATGTGTGGGCCGCCAAACTCACCTAGCAATCACTTGCCACGGTCGTTTGACGTGGGACTTCCATGGACTTCAGACCAGCGGCGATCGGCTCAGTCTAAACGATTATGAGTACAAGTGTAGTTCCCAGTCGACTGGTGGGTTGTAACGAAATGACGACGTGCTCGACAATGCCTATGAACCGGGTGTCCTTGCCCGAATTGCAGGGTGAATCTACGATGGCGCCCATGGAGAAAACGTTCGTAGCTTTGGTCGGAATGGGTACGGTGGGAACCGGAGTGGCGCGGCTGCTCTTGGATCACGGCGATCGTACGGCTCGGCATGCGGGTCGCACTTTGTGGGTCCAACACATCGTGGTCAAGGATCCCACCAAGTTGCGGGACGCGGACATTCCCGCCGGGTTGATCTCGACCGATCTCGCGCGATTATTGCAGGACACCGAGGTCAAGGTTGTCGCCCATTTGCTGGGGGGATTGGAACCGGCTCGCACGATCATGTTGCAGTTGCTCGAGAGCGGCAAAGACGTCGTGACGGCCAACAAAGCGTTGCTGGCGGAACACGGCCCTGAACTATTCGATCGAGCCCGCCAATTGGGGCGAACCATCGCTTTTGAAGCATCGGTGGCTGGTGGGATTCCGATCATCGCCAACATCAGCCAATGTCTAGCGGCCAACCAAATCCTCTCGTTGCAGGGAATCCTCAACGGTACCAGCAACTTCATCATTACGAACATGCAGGAACAGGGAATTCGTTACGAAGACGCGTTGCTAGAAGCCCAGCGGCTCGGATATGCCGAATCCGATCCGACGTTCGACGTGGATGGATCGGATGCCGCCCAAAAGCTGGCGATTCTGGCTCATTTGGCCTTCGGAGCCCGAGTCCATTGGCGACAAATTCCGCGTCGCGGAATCGACCACATTCAATCGAACGACCTGCGCTACGCCAGCGACATGGGGTTTGGATTGAAGTTATTGGCGATGGCCCGAATGCACGCGGCCGGATTGGAACTCCATGTTTCACCGACATTGGTTCCCAAAGGGACCCCGTTGGCGGAAGTGCGCAGCAATTTCAACGCGATCAATGTGGTGGGAGACGCGGTTGGCCCAGTGTTTTTCCATGGCCAAGGTGCCGGTCAGATGCCGACAGCCTCGGCGGTCGTCGCCGACATGATCGATGTCGCGGTTGGCCGAGCGGCGATTACTTTTGGCAATCTAAAATTGTGGTCGAAGCAACCGCCGCGAGTCGACTTGCGGGACCACGCGCATACCAAGTCCAAATACTATTTCCGGTTCGATGTCGCCGATCAACCGGGAGTGTTGGCTCAAATTGCCGGAATTTTGGGGCGACATCAGATTTCGATCGCTTCGGTGCATCAATACGATCGCGACAAAGATCTGACGACCGAAACCGTGCCCTTGGTCATCGTGACTCATTCGGCTTTAGAACATCACACGGGGCTGGCTCAACGTGAGATTCAGAACCTGGAGGTTGTGCGAACCCAAGGTGAGCGGCTGAGAATCTTGACCACCGAGAATTGAATCACAAGTCGACCGACCGTGATTTCATTGCAGGAAAAAAACCATGAAGTACGTTTTGATCATTCCCGATGGCTGTGCCGATCAACCGCAGGACAGTTTGGGCGGACGCACCCCATTGCAGGCAGCTCGATTGCCGGCCATGGACGAAATTGCCGTTCGCGGCGTCGTGGGCGCAGCCAATCATGTCCCGCCGCATCTTCCGCCGGGCAGCGATGTCGCCAACTTGAGTCTATTGGGCTATGACCCCCATCGCTTTTTTTCTGGTCGCGCGCCGCTGGAAGCCGCCGCGCAGGGGATCGAATTGGGCCCGCACGATTGGGCGGTCCGCTGCAACTTAGTGTGCGTTCAAGACCAAATCATGTGTGACTTCACGGCGGGACATATCTCGACC
>JAUXWY010000351.1 GCA_030681235.1 Pirellulaceae bacterium
CGCCGGCCATTCGACCGCCCACCGTGAAGCCACTGGAATGTCGCGTGCGTCTGTCGCCAACAGCGACCATGACGGCCCACGACATTCAATCGGTCGTCGCCGCGTTCGCCAACATGCCGGATTCACTCAGGAAAGGCTGGACTCATGTCCATTGAGCCGGCAACTCGCGTGGCCACAGGTTGTTTAGGCTGGGGACATGCCTTTGGACAACTCTCTATTTCGAACGATGTACTCGAACAGCGTTTTAGTCTGCCGGCTGGCTGGATCGAACAGCGAACAGGATTTCGGTCGCGACGTTATGCGGCCCCCGAGCAAGCCGTTAGCGATCTGGCAATCGAGGCTGCGGAACAGGCCCTGGCGCGTAGCGGCGTTCCGATTGGGGACATCGCGTTTATTTTGCTAGCAACCAGCACGCCGGATCACTTGCTTCCCGGTACAGCCCCCGTGATCGCAGCTCGATTGGGCAGTTCTGCTCCAGCGTTTGACCTCATGGCGGCGTGCTCCGGGTTCGCTTACGGTTGGATGACCGCTGACCATTTGGTCCGGAGCACAGGACGGCCGATTCTGCTGATCGGTGCCAACGTTCTTTCGCGACGAGTCAATCAGAACGACCTGCCGACCGTCATCTTGTTTGGTGATGCAGCCGGTGCAGTCGTTTTGGGGCCAACGGCCGAACCTGGCATTCTAGCCGCTACCGGACATAGCGCCGGTGAACACGCTCCGCAGTTGATGATCCCCGCAGGTGGCAGTCGCCAACCCTGGCAACCCGACGGTCTTGACGCGGATCGCTTTATGCAAATGCCCTCGGGACAAACTGTTTTCAAACTTGCGATCCAATCGATGGTTGAAGATTGTGAAGCCGTTTTTAGTACGGCTCGTGTCATTCCCGATCAAGTCGATTGGTTGATTGCTCATCAAGCTAGCAGCCGAATCGTTGCCGAATTGGGAAAACGCCTCTTCATCCCAGCGGAACGGGTTGCTTGGTGGTTGGCCGACTTTGGAAACTCTTCAGCGGCTACGATTCCCGTTGCGATCAGTTTGGGCCGGGAGCAAGGCTTGATTCGGCGCGGGCAGACCGTCTTGTTGGCAGCGGCCGGGGCCGGCTTTTGTTCGGCTGCTAGCGTGTTTCGAGTATGAAGTCTTTCACTGATCGTTGCGACATGAACTTACCCGAGCTTCCCTAATGTTAAACTAGTCAACCTATTCGGTTTGCCAGCAGTCGTTTAACGGCAGGTGGTAGCCAACGACGATGCAACGGGTGGCAAAGACCAAGTCGGCAATCTGCTATCAGTCTAGCAGGTTCGCAAATCGGCTCGGTTGCGACGGTTTGGATCTCCAAACCATCTAACCCCCAGCAGCGAATCGATATGCGACGATACTACTTGCTGAGCTTGATGTTGATCATGGTTTCTTCCTGGGGAGTCGCTGCTCACGCAGACGATCCTATAAGGGGTAGCAACCGCAACACTCCGGAAGTGATCGCCTTAAAGCGAGTGAAAGATTCGGTCGTCAACTTGCGGGGTAAGAAGACGATTAGCGAAGGCGCCGAGACCGTCAGTTTCCAGCAAGTCAAGCGGGTCAATGGCATGGGCACCGGAGTCGTGATCGACTCACGCGGCTACGTACTGACCAATTACCACGTCATCGAAGGAATTCAGAACCTGGTGGTTACTGCCGGGGAATATTCCACGACCGGCGATCTTGTTTCGTACGACCCGACCACCGACTTGGCTATCATCAAGATTCGAACGTCACAATTTCTACCTGCCATTCCATTTGGTATCAGTAGTGATCTGATGCCTGCTGAAAGTGTCTTGGCAGTCGGCAATGCCTACGGCTACACGGACACGGCCTCCCGCGGAATCATCAGCGCTTTACACCGAACCGTGCCCGTCAGTGATGAACAAATCTACTACGACTTGATTCAGACAGACGCCAGCATCAACCCTGGAAACTCGGGAGGGCCGTTGGTTAACTTGGATGGCCAAATGATCGGTGTCAATGTGGCCGTTCGCGTGGGTGCTCAAGGGATTGGCTTCGCAATTCCAGTCAACAAAGCCATCGAAGTCGCTGCCGAATTGCTGGACCGCGAGAATTCGTTGCGGTTGTTCCATGGCATCACCGTCGAAACGACGTATCCGAACAACATCCCCGTTACCGAAGTTCGTCGGGTTGCGCCAAACTCTCCAGCCGCTCTAGCCGGGATTCAAGTCGGCGATCAACTGGTCAAGCTTGGACAATTCCACATCCAACGCCAACTGGACTTGCAGTTGGCCTTGTTGGAGGAAGTCGCCGGAAACTCGGTCGCGTGTCTGGTCAAGCGAGATAACGCCGAGGTTAGTCTGAATTTGGACCTACACACTGGCCGAACCTCGATGGTAGAAATGGTTTGGGACATGATTGGAATCGAAGTCAAGCAAGAAGTGCCCTCCGTCGTATCCCAATTGAATGAAAAATATGCCGGTGGCCTCCGGGTTGAAAAGGTTCGACCGGGAAGCCCAGCCAAGAATCAGGGGATTCTAGTGGGCGATATTCTCGTCGGGCTGCACGAATGGGAAACGGTCAGCTTGGACGACATGAACTACATTGTGAGTCAACCCATCGTCCTGCAACAGCCCATTCAGTTCTACATTCTCCGCAGCCGCCAAGCCTTCATTGGCAACATCCGCTTGCAGAAATCCACTCGAACCGCAGCGAAGTAACGGCTAGGTCGTCCAACACAACCGACATTTCCCAAGTCACCCGATCGAACGGAATAGCGGTAGGGGCTCGTATCGACCGCCAAGTATTTCGTTGGGGTCCAGATCCATCCAGTGCTTCAAGATACTCGCATAGACACTGCGATAGTCCACAGAGTGCTTGAGATCGCCCTCGTCCAAGTCACCGAGCGAGGGATACGTACCCGTCAAGGGCTTCAGAAACTCGGGGCCAGACAATTGGACCACTCCTGCAGCGCCGTGGTCTGTCCCGCGACTGGCATTCTCACGGAGCCGACGGCCGAACTCGGAAAATGTCAGCATCAGGACTCGATCCGCTTGTCCTTGTTCCTCCAAGTCAGACAGAAACGCGGCCACGGCGCCCGACCACTCAGCCAACAGCGTGCCATGAGCCGGTTCTTGATTCGAGTGTGTATCGAAGCCATTCATATTCAAATGGTAGATCCGAGTCGGAAGATCCGCCGCGATCAAGTCGGCTACATGCTTGAACTTTTGCGCCAGCCCGGTCGTTGGCCATGTCGTCGAACGCGGCGCCGCCTTTGCCGCCGCGCGCAGCCGAGCCGATAACGCATCCGCCGTTTCATTGGTCTGTTGCAAACGAGTCAACAGCTTTGAAGCTCGCGGCGCCGACGCGTCCGCCAATCGCAGCTCCGCAGTGGCCTCAATTTGTTCGATCGAGCGACGAAAGTTTCGCGGGTCCACCAAGGTTGCGGGGATCACTCGTTGGCCCATCAGCGACACCGGGACCGGTTCACTCCCGATCTGCAACACCGGAGCAAATCCGTTTTGCGGCAATTGATCGGCGGCAGTCCCCAACCAACCACGCAAGGGCTTGAACTCCATCTGATGCGCGGTATGCCACAAGTCCAGAGACTCGAAGTGCGAACGGTTCGGATTCGGATACCCAACGCCTTGGACAAAGGTAGTGCGGCCGTTTTCGATACTGGACATCAACGGTCGAAGCTGCGGATGCAACCCGCAATAATCACCCAAACCCAGCACTTGGTCGCGACCGATCGCCAACGAAAAACGATTTTGATAATAGGCGTCGTCGCCGTAGGGGATCAGAGTATTCAGCGAGTCGTTTCCACCGCTCAATTGCAAGACGACCAACACTCGCTCGGTTCGCTTCGTTTCGGACAAGCAATCGATGGTTGTCGCCGTTCGCGCAAAGACTTCAGGCAACGCCCCCGAGAGGCTCAGCGCCGTCGTCGCGCCAGTGGCCGCAATAAATTTCCTTCGCGAGACGGTACCCATTTGCGTCGTTCCTATTTATGAGCGTTTCATCGGTTTGTCGTAAACTCAAGTTTGTCTGCGTTCTCGCGCGGGCTTCCGAACCGAGATCCTTCAGCCGAAGAGACCGCAGGACGGGGCTAACAAACCAAGAACTCGGGCAAAGTCGCCAGACTCCCGATCACCGCCGCCAATCGACGTTGGTCGTCATCTTTCGTCTGTTCCGCAACTTGCTTCAGCGAGTTTTGCAACTCAGCGGGCACGGGTTGCGCGCATATCAATTGGATCAATTCGCCCACGATCACAGCCCAATCATTACGTCCCCAACTAGGCAGTTGTAGTTGGGAATCTAACCGCCCCTCGCGGACTATTCGGTAAGCTAGATTCGAGCGCAGAATCGCCGTGCGAACATCGATCCAAGGAGCACCGCCATCCCAGCCCTTGACGGACGGCGGAAAGAGCGGCAACTGCCCCAATTCACGCAGTTCGTCCGCCAAGGCCTCCATGGGAAAGCTGATCCCGAGGGTTCGCAGCAGACCGACGCCCATTTCGACCGGGCTTTGCACCCGAGCACCTCGGCACGCCTCGGCAAAAAACAAACGGCTCGACCATATTTGTTTCAACAATACCGACGTCGTCAGATTGTTGTCCTGATAGACCGTCGCCAAATGCGTGACCAAAGCGTGCTCACGAGGAATTTCGTCCGCCACATAGTAGCGAAGGAGTTTCCACACAATAAACCGAGCGCACGCCGAGTGGTTCACGATCGCGTCGATGGCCTGTGATCGATTGGCGGGCCCGCGATAATCGAGAAACGCTTTTTCACCTTGGTCGAATTGGTAACGATTGTCGTGAAACTTGCCGTTGCGAATGCCGCCACCCGTGAACGCTCGAGCCAATTCGCGAATGTCTTTTTCGGTATAGTTACCCGTGCCTAAACAAAACAACTCCATGACCTCACGAGCAAAGTTCTCGTTGGGCTTGGCCTTTCGGCTATCTCGCGCATCCAAATAGATCAGCATCGCCGGGTCACGAGCAATTTCTTGGACCAAGTCGCGGAACGGACCTCGCGCCAAACGCCGCAAGCTCAAATATTGACGCCACATCAAATTCGTTTCGGGAACCTTCTCGGCGCTGGTGGCAAAATGACCATGCCAGAACAACGTCAATCGTTCGAGTGCAGGTTCCGGAGAGTGGACCATTCGCAACAGCCACCACGCAGCCAATCGTCGTGAATCACCGGCTGCGGCCAAGATCTGCCCCGTATTTTGGTCCGCCTCGCGAATTCGCGCCGCGTCCTCAGAGTCTTCATCTGCCAGCAGGCCCTGGATCACTTCCACATGGGGCCGTTTGGCGTCTTCCTGAACGACGTTCCACGACGAAGCAAAGCCGGCACGCCGATGTAGATGGGCCGTCTTGGCAAAGTCCCAACGATCGGTTTTGGATGGCTCCCAGGGTTGCCAAGCGTCTTGCGGGTCCCACAAGTCAAACCATTCCGGTTCACGTCGCACGTTCATCATCGCTGCTCCTCGCTGGGTGTTTTCGCCTGCGGTTGAGCCAAATCGATCTGCCCAATCAATCTCATTTGTTCCGGGTCCGTTTCGATTTTAAAATCGACTCGCGAAATCAATTCCAATCCCTGGAGCAATTGGTCCACTTCCTTACCAGCGGTCGTGCGGCTGTTGCCATTTTCGATCATGTTCTGCGCGACCAACGTATCGCGATTCATTCGCAATAAACCGACGACCACCTGCCAATCCAATCGCAAACTTGTATTGATGTGTCGCGATTCATGTGCTTCTGAAGTTTTCGAGTCCGGTTCATCGGAGTCACTCCCCGTCGCAACCTTCGCCGCTGGACTCGGTGAATCGGACAAGCGACGGACCCATGCCGCGTCACTGCCCAAAACGAATCGACCGTCCTTGATAATCAGCGACGGTGAGAAACTGTAGACGGGCGACTCCAAATCGGCCTCGTCTTCCACCCAGATCCGCGACAGGCACTCGCAGCCACCTTCGATCGTTTGGGTATCGACGTCGTATTGCGGCAAGCCACCTTGTGCGAGTCCCAAGTTCACAAAACCCATGACGCTTTGAAACGCCACTTTGAACCGTCGCGTCATCTGGCGAGGTTCCCGGAGTTGCCCCACGATGGCAAAGCCGGGAATTTGCAAACTGCCTTGGTTTTGTTCGGACGCGTTCGCGACGTTGCTACCTGGCTGGCCACTGACCAAAATCTGCACTCCCGGTTCGAAGGCGCCCAATACTTCTCCGCCAAAATCCAAACCACCAAACACGGTCGACAACTGCGAGTCGGCTTGGACCAAATCTGCCACAACAGAATCCGTGAACAACAACTCCTTGTTCAACCACCACTGACCCAGATCGCGGTAACTGGACAATTGCATGGCCGTCGGCCCCAAGTCGGAGTTTGCGGGAATCCATGCCGGTGCTTCGCTACGGCCATCGACACCAAACCAATACTCGCGCGGACCCTGGACCTGATCCAGTCGATAATCCGTTGTGGCCTCCAATCGCAACGCCGAGTCGCTCAAGTGCAACGTCGTGGTGGCGGCTGCGTTTGTGCCCAACGTCGCCAATACGCCGCCAAACACTAACTCGGCCGCCGGATTGTCGGAAACGGCTTGCGTCAAAGCCGGAGCCACACCCGCGGCGCGGATCTTTTCTAAGTTCACCCACAACACTGCATCGGGCGAGTCGTCATCGCGTTTGGCGTTTTGCAGCGAAGCTTGAAACGCCGAGCTTGCGGCCAAAGTGTCCGCTCGATCGGTTCCACTCATTCGTTTGAGCACCGCTTCGGCATCGTCAACTCGAGTGGCCAAAGCCAACAGGGTCCCGCTGCGCACCATCGCAAAACCATCAAAGATCGCGATCTTCGCTGTACCGCGTTCTTCGATTCGCCAAGGAGGTTGTCCTCCTTGGTTCCGAGCCTCCATCGCACTCAAATTGAGCAACGATTCGGCGGCCTTCTTCAAACGCCCTTCATCGCGAGCCTGCAAGATCGCCACGAATCGGTTTTCCCCAGGCAATGCGGCTACGACGATTCCGTTGCCACTCAAGTCCGCCACCAACGCGGGCCACTCGGCGCCCAATGACGCCTCGACCAAAGCGAGTCCGGCTTTGAAAGCCATGAATTGCGGACCGCGAAGATTTGGTTTGACCGCGTCAAGCTCCAGGACGGCGGCAACGGTCGGATGCTGCAAGAGTTTTTGCACCAATCGTTCTGGGGCCGGAACATCCAGATAAAGAAGCGTATCGTCCGGCAACAAAGCCGCCGGTTTGGTGGGATCGGAGTCGTCGTGCTTTCCTCGCGCGGGGCTTTCGACGCCAATCCACATCGCGAGCAACAAAAACAATAAAAGCCACCGCCATTGACCAACCTGAACTCGCATCGTTTCAAACTCCGTGCAATGTTGCCGAGTGCGAACACTCGAGCCTGATCAAACCGGGCACCCCATTCCACTGCCAACCCTGCCCGGGATTGTAACGGATTGCGTCACCAGATCCTACCTCTCGATTAACCCTTGGTCCCCGATCGAAGTTTCAAGAAAATCTTCTTTGCGATCGTATAAGAGAGCCACGTATGAATATGAACTCAGATGCAGCAACCATTCTCAAACGATATCGTGTCAGGTGCCATTCCGCAGGTGAATCGGCCCACTTCCGGCTTTGCGCCGACGGGGCGACGAAACATCACTAATTTGAGTTCGGATTAAGGGTTTTACGGTGCATCCAGAACTTAGATTCACCAAGGTTGTTTCAAGCACAACGGAAATGGACTCTGCCAAGCAATTCTTTCGATGTTCGCTGCAAAATCCCAGTGACGACACTTGATTGTAGTCGATTCGGCACGCCAATGATTGGGACAAGCGAATTTGGGACAATGGAATG
>JAUXWY010000352.1 GCA_030681235.1 Pirellulaceae bacterium
GATACCAATTCGGCTCGCGAAACCCAGCTCGCTCCGTCGCCGAAACCTCCGGATTAAACGCCGGCACCCGAGTGCCCACTCGCATGTCTTTGATCGGAATTTTGACCAGCGAATGTGAGGCTGCTTCAGCCCCGGAATGAACGCCGGCCGCGTTCCTGGTCCGAGTCCCCGTCGCCGCCGTCGATTCATCATTTCGCGGCCACAGTCCATAGGCCATCAGGCTCAGACCAAATAGCCCCAAGGCGATTCGTTTTAGCAGATCGTTTGTTGTAGTCACGATTGTAAGATGGACCAAAGAGCCAGTTACTTCCAGTCAACCGTCGGAAAATCATATTTTTCTCGCACCCGAGCCTCGATGCGTTCAACGGTCGTTGGCTTCTTCCAAGGTAATTCCACTGGAGGGAGACACAGCGCTGACTCCAAACCACCGAAATCGAACTCGACGTTTTCAAAATCTTGCATTAGTAAGATCGCCAAAATATCTACCGGAAATACGTTAAATGGCGGCAATGCAAATGGCGGGAAGTCACAAAGAGACTCAAGGCAGAGCTTCGCCCGTGTTATTGCAACCGCTCCTATTGCCTCTTGCGCCTCTTCGATCGAAGTAGCATTCCAAAGAGGCGAGTAAAAGCCTTCGTCAATAGCATTCTGCCACACTTTCTTTGAACCCGAGCCGCATACTTCCGCTGCGTATAAGTAACACAAACACAAAAATTCGTTCGGCTCTTTTGGTCGCAGCATAAACTCTGGATTTGCTTCCGTCTCCAAGATAAACTGAGCCGTCCATTCGCCCACGTCTCGTGAGTTGATTGCAAGCGATGTCGCAAGAAGCAGCGAGGCTTCATTCAACACTACGGGGTCAGCGCACGGAAACCCCAGCGCATACTTGATTTTGAACTCCGTCAACTTATAGATCAATGCGTCGGAGATCAGTTTCCATCCTTCATCAATTTTTGAACTAGCGAATTCTTGCAGTGCCAGTTTGGCAGACGAAACCGTTAGTGAAGCACAACCGGCCAGGTATACACCGAACTCCATCGGAGTCGGTTCGGAGAGTTCCTTTCCAATCCTCTTCAGTTTTAGCAATCTTACGTCACGAGCGGACGCCGAATCATTGACGACGTTTTGCCATTGCTGAATGGCCCAATCTTCTGGGATGTTTGGTTTCCGTTTGTCCATACGAATTGTCACTGTCCTATCTGATACGTAACCGGTGGCACCATCCCACACGTACTACCTTACAAGAGGCAAACACTCCCTTCGATTTCGATGAGTACGGGGGAAACGCTACTTCCATTCAATCGTCGGGTAATTATACAATTCACGAACGCGAGCCTCAACGCGGGCAATGATCGCTGGCTTTTCCCATTTCAATTCTGAAGGCGGGTGACAAAGTGGAGACTCCATGCCGCCAAAATCGAACTGAAGATGTTCAAACTTCCGCATTTGCAAAACCGCGAGAATCTCGATCGGAAACAAGTTAAAAGGGGGCCATTCAAATGGAGGATAGTCGCAGAGGGACTCGAGGCAGAGCTTCGCGCGAGTGATTGCAATAGGGCCGAGAGCCTTTTGAACCTCCTCCGCAGTGGTTGCGTTCCAAAGAGGTGCGTAGAAACTTGCATCCATTGCGTCTCGCCACACTTGCTTGGAACTCACTCCACAAACTTCTGCAGCCAGTAGTAAGCAAAGGTACTCAAATTCGTCCGGCTCCTTCGGTCGCAGCTTCGATTTGAAATTTGCTTCTGTCTCCAAAATAAACGGTGCTAACCAATCGCGAACTTCACTAGATCCTATTGCAAGCGCCGTCCCAAAAATCAGAGCGGCTTCTTTGAACACTCCACTGTAAGCGCACGGAAATCCCATCGCAAATTGGATCTTAAATTCCGTCAACTTACATATCAAACCGTCGCTGATCAGTTTCCATCCCTCATTGATTCTGGACCCGGCGAATTCTTGAATTCCCAGCTTGGCATTTAAGAATGACAGAGACCCGCAGCCCGTTATGTATGCACCAAACTCAACTTGACTTGGTGCAGAGAGTTCACGCTCGACCTTTTCCAATCTTTGCAATCGAAACTCTTGGGTAAACTCTGCATCATTAACAATCTCCCGCCATTCGCGTTTTGCCCAGTCCTCCTTGATGTTTAGCTTACGTTGCTTCATTGCAGCCATGGTAAAATCCGAAATTGGGTTGGTAGGTTTGGATTGCCGGCACCTGTAATTTCAATAACATAGCGGCGAAACTTGCCACCATGTGTGACAAAATCATGTAGTTGATCCGCATCATCAACGACACTTTGCGGCGTTTTTCCCCACCACTTCATTCGATTAGCCGCCCTCCCAAGCCGTGACGTAATGAAATTAAAAAATTTACGTTGTGCGTCAGAAAGGCTGGGGGCTCGCAAAAGCGATGACGTTTTGACCTCAAAAAACGTCAATGTACCATCTCGATGCTTGGCAATAATATCAAGTCCATGACCTGACCTATTTTGTATGCTTCTGACTTCCGTGTATCCATGCCGTGCCAACCACCCCTTCGCACCGTCTTCCCCGATATCGCCAGTGTATTTCTTGCCAGCATTATGGGCAAGTATTCCGCTGGTGCCGACGTAGTACACGTGCTCATCGTGTACTTCCAGGTTGTAGACCGGTTCCGGGCCCGGGCGGGGGAGTTTTTGCTGGACCCAGAGGGTGTCGCCCGCCAGGGTTTGGAGTCGCTCGCCGATCGTTAGTTCGCCCGCTTGAACGAACTCGGCGCGGTCGACGGACCAGAATGGGTGGTTGGCGGTTACGCCGATAGTGTCGGTGGGCGGGGAGCTAAGTGTGGTGGACGAAGCGATGGGGGGCAGTGTTGAAGGTCACTGTGACACATCAGGTCACACCCCTAAAGAAAATCTTCAATTTTTCGGTCCAGGAGGTCGCCGAAGTCTACTTCGCTCCACTTTGGGGACCTGCCGACTGAGGTACGCTTGGCTCAGTTACTGCGCCAACTCGCCACCGATCCACTAGTTTTCACTGGCCAACACCGGACGACAACCGTGCTCCTGTGATTAGAACACTGGGTGTCCCCCTGGTTTACTCGCATCAGGTCTTCGGACGACTGAGACAATTGCTCCTAGTGCGAAAAGTCCGAGTCGCTGGTTTCGGTCACGGTACCAGTCAGATCAAAACCTTTGTCCGAGGCATCCCACTGCGAGATTCCATAGCGCATGTTCCCGTACATCTCGCCCAAGTTAGGACCGTTCGGGCCTTGGTTCGA
>JAUXWY010000357.1 GCA_030681235.1 Pirellulaceae bacterium
GATGGGCTGGATTTGACCGGGTTCTCTCAGGCCGGGCGCGACCGAGTCCGGGCGAACAAATTGGGTTACGTTTTCCAGACATTCAATTTGCTCCGCGGCTTCACGGCTCTGGAAAACGTGCTGTTGGGCATGACTTTTTCCAACCGAAAATACGATCGCCAACGAGCCATCGACTTATTGGAACAGGTTGGCTTGGGGCACCGTTTGCATCACAAGCCCGGCAAAATGAGTGTGGGCGAACAGCAGCGAACGGCGGTGGCTCGGGCGTTGGCCAATCGGCCGAAACTGATCTTGGCGGACGAACCAACCGCCAACGTCGACCCGGCGAATCAACAGTTGGTTGTGGACTTGATTCGCGAGTCTTGCCGACGTGAGGAGATCGCCTTGTTGATGGTGACTCACAACATGGAAGTGGCCAAACAATTTGACCGGGTCGATAACTTGGCCCATTTGAACCGAGCCGTTTTGGAGTTGAAACAAGCCGTCCGATGAGTGTGTGGCTAATTGCATGGAAGAGCATCCGCCAGCGCGGGCTGGCGTCGGGATTGACCGCCCTATCGATGGCGATTGGCGTGGCCTTGGTTGTCATGGTGCTGACGATCCATGGCGTCGTGGCGGAGAACTTCAAGAGTGGTTCTTCGATGGGCTACAACATGATCATCGGGGCGCGCGGCGGGCCTTTGCAGTTGGTATTGAATACCGTTTTTTATCTGAGCAAGCCGGTCCAAACGATCCCTTACGAGTACTACTTGGCGTTTGAAGACGCGCAGCATCGCGAGCAAGTCATGCGACATTCGTTCTCGTACCAATCGCAGATCGCGCGGAATCAAAGCCGGCAAATGCTGCAACAATTATCGTCTGGATTGCCGGGCATGGGTGGACTTGGGCTATTGGAGGAAGTGACATCGGTCGCGGAAAACGACTTCTCAGTGAACCAGATGCGAATTCTGGACGACGGGATTTTCTCGCTGTATGCCAAGATGGCGATTCCAATTTGCATGGGGGACACCTATGGGGAAAACAGCCAATACCGAGTCGTCGCAACCACACCCGCTTTCTTTAATGAACTGGAAATCGACGTCGATACGGGACGAAAGTTTTCGTTTGCCGCAGGGCGAGCACTCGAAACTTGGAACGAAACCAACGGCGTGTTGGAGGCGGTCGTCGGCTCGACGGTGGCTGCCAACGAAGGCTTGAAACTAGGAGATTCCATTCAACCCATTCATGGCGACATTGGGGCGGGTGGGCACATCCATCGCACGGGCTTCACCATTGTCGGGATCATGGCTCCATCGGGAACCCGCAACGATGTGGCGGTGTTCATCAACATCGAAGGCTTCTACATGATGGACGAGCATCGCAAGCCTTTGGAAGACGAGCGAGTCAACTCCCAACGGTTCGAGACCGGTCCAGAGGACAATCTGAACGATCAAGAATTCCAAGATCTATTGGACCAAGAACTGGAACAGCGATTGAACCAAGGAGCGGCCCAGGACTCGGGTGTGGCCGGTAAATTGGCCTCCACTGCGGATAACGTCCTTCGTCCTGCTGACGGCGCTGTCAAAGAACAAGTCGAGGGAAACAGGCTTCCCGCTTCGCCCAGTCCTGCGAAGACCCAAGACTCGAAGACCCAAGACTCGAAGACCGAGTCGCTCGAGGACTCGAAGAGCATTTATGGGACACCGTTGCCGATCGAGCAACGCGAATTGACGTCCATACTACTCCGCTCCCACGACGAGGTCGGCGTCAGTTTATTTGGGATCACCAATGCGATCAATTTGGGACAACTGGAAAACGAGATGGATTGGACTTCGTTTTCATCCCGATTGCAGCAGCGTTCCGCCCAAGCGGTGACGCCGGTGGCTGAAATCCAATCGGTCTTTGAAACGTTTGTAACACCGGTGCAATGGTTGATCCTGGCGATGACCGTGATGATCTGCATCGTTTCCGGGATCGGCATTTTGGTCAGCATTTACAACTCCATGAGCGAACGTCGCCAGGAGATTGCGGTGATGCGAGCCTTGGGAGCTGATCAGTCGACGGTTTTTGGGATCATCTTGGCCGAATCGGTGTTGTTGGCGGCGGGTGGTGGCGTGATCGGTTGGGTGGCGGCCCACTTCGTCAACGGAGCGATCAGTCCATTGGTTCAACAACGGACTGGAGTCGAGTTGAGCGTTTGGGACTTTGCTCCCGGGATGCGGTTCGACTGGGGTTGGGGCAGTTTCCAGGTCTCTGCGGAATTGATGTTGGTTCCCGGCCTGATGGTCCTGGCAATTTTGGTAGGATTGCTACCGGCGATCACGGCTTACCGGTTGGATGTTTCGGAAAACTTGTCCTGAATTCTTCGAACCTCGATGGGATTGGGGCGGTATAATGAGCCTAATAGAACACGCGATCCGTGGCAGCTTGGCAACCGGCGAGGCTCTGGCCTCCTCCTGTAGCCGAGCGTTGCGGTTTGCCGTACATTGAGCGGGTCGGCAAAGCAGTGTTTTTTTGGCTTGTTCCTTTCAAGGAAATGATCTTGATCGGACGGCATTTTTCCGAATTTTTGGGGCGTTTCGCAGCGGTATTTGCCGTGGCGAGATGTCTCACAGGACTTCTGAACAGCATGAATGGCTTCTTGCACCAAATCGTCGTTTCCGTTTGTTCCGACTTTTCTAATAAGAAGAAGTTCGGACGGCGTTTGTTTTTGACGGCGACCTTCATTTTTTTGGCAGGTTGGAATTGTTTCGCCGGTGGGCTGGAGTTGGCGGCGGCGAAAAGCGGAACTGGCGCCGAGTGTACGAGTACGGCAGTCCGACACACGGGCGCGTGCTCGGCTGCGTGGTGTCCGTTCTGTACGGCGTTGAAGCCGACGCTGGCGGAAGAGATAGAAGCCACAGACGCTGTGGTGTTCGCCAAGGTCGTGGGACCCGGTCAACTGACGGAAGACGGCTTTGACCGCAAGCTGCGGCTCCAGGTCTCGCGAATCCTCAAAGGCAAGTCGTTTGTCACCGAAAGCGAAGAATTTGAAACCATCGCTCCCGCGACCCTCGAACCGGGCCAAGAATGTTTGGTGATGGGCGTGTTGACCGACCGGATGATGTGGAGCACTCCGATGAAGCTCTCGGAACGATCCCGGGAATATATCCTGGCCGTTCAAACTCTGCCGATTGAAGGAGCCGATCGGGTAAAGTTCTTCTTGAATTATTTGGAAGACAGTGAGAGTTTTATGGCGTTTGACGCGTACGACGAATTCGCTCGGGCTCCGTACGATATCGTCAAAGCAATCAAAGCCGACATGAATCGCGAAAACTTGGTCAAGTGGGTCCAGGACCCAGAGGTCTCGATCAATCGCAAGCGACTTTATTTTACATTGATCGGTGTTTGTGGATTACCCGAGGACTTGCCCTTACTGGAGCGACTCATTTCCAGCCCGGAAAAACGCGATCGCGCGGCCCTGGATTCGCTGATCGCTTGCTACTTGACCTTGGCCGGTGCGGACGGCGTGAAGTTGATCGAAGATCGATTCTTGCGGAGTCAAGATGCGGACTATGTAGACACCTACGCAGCGGTTGCCGCGTTGCGTTTTCACGGGACTGAAAGCGACGTGATTCCGGTGCCACGGATCGTTGAAGCGGTCCGGCTACTGTTGGATCGTCCCGAAGTGGCGGACCTGGTGATTGCCGACTTGGCCCGGTGGAAAGATTGGACCGTGACCGATCGATTGGTTGAGATGTTCAAGAATGCAAACGAAAAAACGGCATGGGTTCGCGTGCCGATCGTTCATTTCTTGCGAGTCAATCCGGACCCAACTTCCAAAGCCAAAATCGAAGAACTACGGGCGGTCGACCCACAGTCGGTTCGTCGCGCGTTGGCATTTTTCGAGTTAGAAGCGGCGATGCAAACGGACGCGGATGCGGAAGATGCGGAGTTCGAACAACAGCTCAAACAGGCGGAGCTGGAGAAATCTAAAGAGCAAGAGGAAGGGAAGGGGCAGGAAGGGAAGGGGCAGGGTTCGGGCAAAGGCCAGGGTGAAGATCCGAAGAGTGGTACGACAGGATCACTTCCCAAAACGGACGGCAGTGACGACGAAGGTGTTCGGTTGACCGCGTTTCGCCCAATTGTCGAATCGTTGAACAGCAAGGAACCTGCCGAGATTGCTCTAACCTCGCTGGCCGTTGAAGGAACTGGTCCGGAAACTGCCGACGTGCTGGCAACGTCGATCCCACACGTCGCCAACACGGTAACGCTGCCCGTTTCACCAAACATCACCGCGAATAACTCCATGTCGCCCAACAGCTCGGCCAGAAATCGAAGCGAAACTCGAACCGAAGCGGACCCATCAAACTACCTGTGGTGGATTGTTGGGGTTCCGATGTTGGTCAACGGATTGTTGCTGGCGTTGACGTGGTCGATTTTGAACGGCACGTTCAGTCGACTTTTCTGTTGATGTTATCAAATGATTGGAGTCCGACCAAATGAACCATCTGCTTAACAAACAAGCTCCACCCATCGAACTTGCCAGCAAACCAATCATTGAGACTGGACGGGAGCATCTTCCGGGTGATTCTGACTTGTACCGACTGCGTAGCAAGGCGGCGACCCTTTCACTCCTGTTTGGGGCATTCGCCATGGCGGGGTACATCTTTACGGTTTTCATGGCCATCGCGCCATTGGCCATCGTGCTCGGTTGGTTCGGCTTGCGAGTGATTCGCCGATATCCAGACGAATACACGGGCAAAGGGTTCGCGATTCTAGGTTTGTGCCTGGGACTCGTGTCACTGGTTGGCGGGTCGGCGTTTCATACAACCATTTACCTGACTGAAGTACGAGACGGTTATCAACGAGTAACCTTTTACGAGGACCTGAAGAACAAAGTCGAACAACCAACGGATCGCGCCAAGGCACTGGATGGCCAGAAGATCTTTCTGAAAGGTTATGTTCGACCTGGCCTCCGCAGTAACGGATTGACCGAGTTCTTGATGGTTGGCGATTTTGGACAGTGCTGCTTTGGTGGAAGTCCCAATCTAACGGAAATTGTTTATATCAAGATGCCTCCCGATCAAACAACCCAATACGATTACATGTTGCGGCGAATTCACGGAACCTTCCGGTTGAATAAGCGTCTGCAAAAAGGTGATCTCATTGCGGACGATGTTCCCGGATACATCTATCAGATCGATGCCGATTTCTACAACTGAGAGACCGCCGATGGTCGTTGGTCCAAGCAGATTCTCGAAACGTTTGCGGGGACTCGTATGCTTCGCCCCGTGGCTTGCCGTCGTGATGATCGCCGATGTTGTGTCTGTTGACGTCGACGCGATTTTCGCATCGGAACCGACATCTCCGCCCGTTGCCTGGCAAGAGACGGGAAACCAAGAGACGGGAAACCAAGAGCAGTCGAAGAACGAGGGATCGAAGCAGGAAAACACGACTCCACCTCCTGCTACTGAACCGCCAGCTACTGAACCGCCGAAATCCGAAAACACGGATCGCGGTGGTGATGAGCAATTGTTCTACAATCCGCAATACGATGACTCGGCGCTGCCAGTCCGCCGTGAAGAAGAGTGGACTCCGCCGCCTCCGATTGATTGGTCGATCGAAGGACCTTTGGAACTGAATTTTGATCACCTGAAATTCAGAATCCAAGCAGATCAAGTTTTTGAAGTTCGGCAACTGACACTGGACTTATTGAAGCTTCGGGGGCGTACGATCAAGATCCGAGGGTACATCCGGCCCAGCTTCAAGGAAAAAGACATCACGCGTTTTGTGTTTGTCCGCGACAACCAAGAGTGTTGCTTTGGCCCCGGTGCTCTGTTGTACGATTGCATGATCGTCAACATGGCTCCCGGGCATACCGTCAATTTTTCTACTCGGCCTATCACGATCGAGGGGCGATTTACGTTGAAACCGTTTCGCGGCCCCGACAAACGAGTTTGGGCGATTTTCGAAATGATGGACTCGGTGCTGAAGTAGCTATAGTCCCATACCGCCATCGGGAGTTATTGAACATGCCGTCGGCCAAGTGCTCCGAAATCAATTCTCGATTGGGCAGAGCTTCTGTCGTAGAAAGATTCGGGACTTCCTGAGAGATTCGGTTTAGCAAGCGCTGGTGTACCGGCTTTAGCCGGCTTTAGCCCAATACCGCTAAGTTAGTGTTTCAAAAAAGCAGCTTTCCTGCGAGGATTTAGAGTCTCTAATTCCATCACCAAGCAAGGAAGCTGCCGTGACCCATTCTGCCAAGTCCGCCCAATCTAAGCAAGACAATCTGTTCGA
>JAUXWY010000364.1 GCA_030681235.1 Pirellulaceae bacterium
CACTTCAAAATCCTCTCTTCTTCTTGATCAACGCAACCAACGACAAATTCAATGGTTGGTTAGAAATTTTGGCAACAATACGAAGTTGCCAATTGATGCCACCCGGCATCGCCTCTCAGGCAAACCAACAACACTCGGCGACCGCGTTTCTACACTGACTATTTAGTCGAGAATCGCGAGTCGATCACGAATGGAAGCCACATTAAGAACCTCTCCGAACATCTCCTGAACGCACAACAGCTTGAGGTTGCGAGAAGCGGTCTCACCCGACCAACGACTAACGTCCATCCGTGCCATTTACCCAGGGACTGATCGCGACCAACAACTCGGTCGCCACGATATAGGCTCCCGGAAAAAATCCCACCGCCATTGCGGCTCGTTTTTCATCCAGACTTCACGCCAAGACTATACCAGAAAGTTCGGCGTTGGGATACGGGTATTCGAAGAGTCTTTAAAAAAACGAATTACTTGCGGATGCCAAGCTTCGCCAAAAGGTCCAAATAGTGCTGAGGGTTGTGGTCTCGCACGTAATCCAGCAACCGCCGGCGTCGAGAAACCATCGCCTGCAAACCACGACGAGTCCCGTAATCCTTGGGATTGCTCTTCATGTGCTCGGTCAAATTATTAATCCGCGTGGTCAAAACCGCAATTTGAACGTCGGACGAACCGTTATCGCCAGGATTCGTTGCGTATTGGCTGATCATCGCAGCCTTTTTTTCTTTCGTGATCGTCATTCGTCAACCATATTGAAACGAAACTTGATACCGTGACCGAATCGTTCGGCACCTCCGTGTAGTCCGACGGCCCTACTTTAGCCCGGCGGAATCGCACATTCTAGTGCTTTTTGAAAGACTGGCAAGCGGCTTTTCCCTCTTTTTTCGATTCGTCGCCGTGTCTTTACGGATTATCCCAAATTAGTTTCCCGACTTTGGGGAATCCGGCTTCGGAAAATCCGAGAACCTGGAGCGGAATAATTTTAGCGAGCGTTGGTGTACCGGCTTCAGCCGGCGGGGAGCTGTGAAAACGCTTTTTTTAGCTACCCACCGGCTGAAGCCGCGGCTGAAGCCGGGACACCAGCGCTTGCTACATTGCGTTTGTACCGCCTGTCCCCAAAAACCGACAGCCGACGGAAGTTCCGTCGGCTGCCATGTCGGGAAACCACGGTCGACTCCGATTAGCGGAGAAGTTGTCTGATACCGAATGTGAAGAAGGCGCCCATTGAGAAGTTGAGCATTTCTTCACGCGGTTTATGTCGCAGGATCAAGGTATCGCCCGCCTGGATCAAAAGTCGCTCCCGCGGATCATTGATCGCCCGGGTCAAATCGACTTCGATGGCAATTTGACGGTTGCCTGGCAAAGGTCGCATGATGATCAGCTGAGAGGGAGGAACCGTGCCAATCCCACCGCCTAAGCCGCCGGCAAAACCACCACTACCGCCCTGCTGAAAAGCTCCGATTCCTCCACCAGCGATGGCAATGGCATTGAGGACGTCGGTGTCTTTATCGCGAGGCAAGAGAAACTCACCTGGTCGCAACAAGCCGCTGGTGTAGTACACTTCGGTCTCGCGTGACTCGACCAGCACCACGTCGCCTTCCTTCAAGATAATGTCCTGCTCATTAAATTTCGGGAATTGCCCCGGTTTCAAACGCAGCGGGATCTTGACCACATTTTCGTCGTCTGGTAACTCGGGCAAGGCTCCGCCGACGTTGCTGGTGCCATGCTGCATGTAGAATTCTCGCAACACTTCGTCTCGCCGACGCGGATCAACTTTGTCGCTTCTCAAGATTTTGACATCGGACTTCGCATTCACACCGGGCAGGCCACCTGTTTCGGTCAACGCATTGAGGAGGTCGTTGCGATAGGCGGGCAGTTGCAAAACAAAGCCTCGCGAACTCAAGTCCGTACGCTCTGAAATCGCTTGCCTGGCCATTTGAAACCCCGCCAGACCATCGTTAGCGCCTCCAAAGTTGTTATCCTGGCGAATCACAAAGACCTTGGTCGTCCGTTTACGCATCAAAGTGACGATTGGGCGTTGACCTTCTTGCAAAAAGTTCTTCTCGACGTAGACTCGCCCGACAACTTCTTCGGCCTGGGCCAAGGTGAGTCCTTTGACCGCAATTGGACCGACAAACGGCATCGAGATCGTGCCATCATCGCGGACCGGATATGGCAGACCGATTCCGGGCGAAAGGTCACTGCCAGGTAGCGGCATCGTAACCGGCGGAATTTGCGGCGAGTTCGGATCCTCACCCGCGAACAAATTCTCGATGTGGATACCCAGTACATCGTCTTTGTCCAAAATGTAATCGTCCGGTTCCGTTTGCCGCAAACGCGGGTAATCGATGATGCGATCGTTGGCCACCGGGATCGCCAACAACTCGGGGGGAACCCGAACGGCGGGGATGGTTTGGATTGGAGACACCAGTGCCGTGCACCCGGTCGCGGAGAGCCCTAGCAAAGCCAACGGGCCCAACAAGGACCAGCGGCTTTCGGCCATCCGAGTCCATATCAATCTTGCGTTAAGCATCAGTAATTTCATGGTCCGAACTCTCCGTGTCTGGGGTTTCTGCGGGAAAACCACTGGGACTCGTGCTTAAGTTATTGGTCTAAGGTCAACCTACGTGATTCGATGAGCGTGAGCATTGGTAACAATTTCCAGCCAAGTGCGGAGTTCGTAACCGTTTCGCCAAGCTACCGGTTTTTCTTGGGCTGGATGACTGGCACCTTGGGCGTCGGCACCAATCGTGGGGACGATTGGTAGCTGGAGAAATCGACATATCCAACAGGGACCGGGGCGGCTCGTTGAGTTGCCTGTGGTGTGACGATCGTTCCAGTTTCAGCGTAGCTAACGGGTCGGTTATACGTGACTGGGATCGGTGGAGCGGACTCATCCTGCCACAGCGGCACGTTGGACGGAGGCAACCGATCTTCAGCGGGCATGTCTTTCATATGCCGCCCAATTTCCGGCTTGGTGCCGGGACCGTTTTTCTCAACGTCTTGCAGCAATTGACTGACATAGATGTCGCGATACGCGTCAATTCCGTCCGCTTGAGCGGCTTGGACACCGGACGGAAACCCTTCAAACCAGGCCTTCGCCTTGGATTGGCCTTCAGGTGACAAGTACTCGGAACCCCAGTACTTTCTGGGTGGCATGGCTGGGACGGTTCCGTCGCCGCCCTGGCTAATCGATTGATAGCCAGCGATGAATCCTCGGCGAAAATCCGCTTCGTACGAACGATCTCCGGCCGAATCGGCAAGTCGAGTTTCGTAAGCTCGATTTGCCCAGACATGGTCTCGCCAGCGCGATGTAAACATCTCACGGGGACCCGACGAATAGGGACTCGAAAGCCCCAAGCCTGACGAACATCCCGACCCGTTGAGGGTCGCGACGGCGGCAAGAAGGAGATAAATGTAATGACGTTTCATTGCGAATCACCACCTGCGAGTAAATGGCAAACATTGGCAGAATTCAATCCCGTTTCCTCCGGAGCCGACGATCGGCCGACGGCCACGCCGGAGCGAGAAGAATTCCTATCATTCAATCGCCAATCCGATTGTGCCGAATTTAATGAAGTTGCGGTATTTGCTGAAAATGCCAGTTTTTAATAGGATACGGGCTGGCGTTAGCCGTCGATCGACCGTTTTCTATACATTTGTTAATGTTGGGGAACCCGGAAAGCGACATCTAACGGCCGTTCGATCAATTCGAGTCGCCTTTCACGCTGCGAAAGGAGCCGTCTTTCGCGGAGCGAAAGACATCGATGGGACAATTTTTGATCTAGCGATCCTATTTTGGCCGCAAACCGACTCCCGATCCACCTGCCCAACGATTTACCAAACGATCAATAACATGAGTCCAATATCGCTTCCCATCGTTGCCGACGGTGTCCCAAAGTCAACTTTGCCCGAAAGCCCATCGGGAAAAGCCACCAAAGGCAGTTTTTCATTTGTCTCGCTTGGTTGCCCAAAAAATACCGTGGATAGCGAACAAATGCTCGGGCTGTTGGCCGAGGACGGCTACGAATTGGTTTCCGATACGTCCCAGAGCGACTTGGTCGTCATCAATACCTGCGGCTTCATCGATCGAGCTCGGGCTGAGAGCTTTGCCGTCATCGACGAGATGTTGGAAAAAAAACGCCGCGGTTTGATCAAAGGCGTGGTCGTCACCGGTTGTCTTGCCGAACGACAACGGGAAGCGGTTTTAGAGGCAAGGCCCGAAATCGATGCGCTGATTGGCGTCTTTGGTCGCGACGAAGTGACTCGGGTCGCCGACCGGATCATGGGCAACCTTCAAGAACAAAGAACGGTCTTTCGCCCGGCCCCCATTCGAGCACTGGCCGACAACCATCGAATGCGGATCACTCCCAAGCATTTTGCCTATTTGAAGATCTCCGAAGGATGCGATCGACTCTGCACTTTCTGCGCGATCCCCAAAATGCGTGGTCGTCACGCGAGCAAGCCAATCGAGTCCATTGTGGACGAGGCACGGCAGTTGGCCGCCACGGGTGTCAAGGAACTCATCATCGTCGCGCAAGATACGACGTACTACGGACTTGATTTGTACGGGCGACCTCGGCTGGCCGATTTGCTGACGGAGCTGAATCGAATCGATGGAATCCGTTGGATTCGACTGATGTATTATTATCCAATGTACATCGACCGCCCGCTGCTCGATGTCATGGCTTCCAGCGAACGAATCCTGCCCTACGTGGATATTCCGCTGCAACATGCCGACGATCAAATGCTGCGAAGAATGGCTCGCCGCGTCAATCGACAGCAGATTCATGATTTGTTGTCGATGATGCGCGAATATGTCCCCGGAATCGCGATTCGCACCACGTTTATTACTGGCTTCCCCGGAGAGACGGACGAGCAATTCGAGACACTGGCCGAATTTGTCGACCAGCAGCAATTCCCACGGGCCGGAGTATTCACGTACTCGCTGGAGTCGGACACCCCAGCCGCTCGGTTGCCCGACCGAGTGCCCGAAGCGGTGGCCCTCGAGCGTCAAGGTCGACTAATGCAGATCCAACAAGCGGCTTCGTTTGCGTTTGCGGAATCCTTGGTTGGCACACGCCAATTGATTATCTTGGACAACGCCGCGCCGGATCAGCCGGGTGTTTGGTTGGGCCGAAGCTTCGCGGACTCGCCCGATATCGATGCCATGGTCTACGTCACCGAAACGGACACTCGCTTGTCGGCTGGGGAATTGGTCGAGTGTGAGATCGTCCAGGCGGCCGACTACGACTTAGTGGCAGCCGCGTTGTAGTTCGAACATTTCTCTATACGTCGAGTCGCAGCATGCCCGAATCCGAATCAAATCCGTCGCGGAGCCCGGATCCGTCATTGGTCGTTTGGAATGTTCCAAACGCACTGTCCAGCATTCGGTTGTTGATGGCTTGGATCGTCTTTGTATCGATCGAGATGGGATGGTTTTGGACCGCGTTCGTTTTGTTTGTGATCGCGGTGGCGACGGATTGGGTTGATGGATGGTACGCCAGGAAGTTCAATCAAGTCACTCAATTGGGTCGCATCCTGGACCCGTTCTGCGATAAGATCATTATCTGTGGTGCTTTTATTCAAGTTTCGGCAATCATGTTCGTGACGGGTTGGCCGTGGTATTTGCGAATCATGCCATGGATGGCCGTGGTCGTGGTCGCGCGGGAGTTGTTAGTGACCGCACTGCGCAGTGCGATCGAAGCCGCCGGGGGCGACTTCTCGGCTTCGTTTGCCGGCAAGCTCAAAATGTTGCTCCAATGCGTGGCAATTGGCTCGGCATTGGTGGCCTTGGCCCTCGCCAGTCCTGCGGAGGTCGCGACTAATGAGGGTGTGACTTCGAGTCCGAACAACGGCTGGTCGTTTGAGCTCGCGAAAGTTCCGGTCTGGATACAAGTGATTCTGGGCTTGAGTCTGTGGGCTGCCCTTTGGAGCACCATCAGTTCCGGTTGGGACTATGTCGGAGCGGCGATCCGTTTCGCCAAGAAAACCGGGCCAACTCGCTAAGAGCCTACCCCAAAAGGGGTCTGACCCCCGTCCCTTTTCTCCGTCAAATAAATGGCCGCATTGTCGAACCCGACTGCCGCTGGCAAATTACCAACTCGGGCCGAGGTGCTCGCCGAAATTGACCAATTCATAGCCAACTTGATCGCCGCCGGCGCGGAACATTGCCAAGTCGATTAAGTCGAACATCGATTCACCAACCGGTAACGTCACCGATTCCATCAGAACCCTGAATACCGGCACGAATCCGTACGTTTTTATTCCTTTGTCCCTAATTCCCTTGTCCCAACTTCCCCCCAAATGATTTCATCGCAAGGAGTTGGACAGGTCCTGCATACGGGCTTCTACTCATCTTTGTGACGCAAGATTCGTCGCCACTTTGGACTATTCATCATTGGGCATTCCAACCTTCACCGCCGCGCTCAGCGCTGCGGCGATCGAACTTAGCCACGCAAACAGCAGAGCTTGTTAACCGCGTGTCTAGAGTCAATTTGGCGAGTTCCAA
>JAUXWY010000365.1 GCA_030681235.1 Pirellulaceae bacterium
AACTTATTTCGGGACAAATCCTTAGTATAACGAAACAAAGAGAGTGCCTTGGCCAACTCGAGTCGCTCTCGGAGTTTGTCGATCCGCTTGGGGGAAAGAAATTACGTGGTACCAATCGAATCTGAAACCGCCTCTTCTGACCTTCGCTGCCAAGTTGCCCAGTATCAAATTGGTCCCGGGCAACCGCTTGCGTTGATCGCTGGGCCGTGTGTGATCGAGAGCCTCGATCTGACGCGGCGCATTGCCGAACAATTGGTCGTCACCTGCCAAAAACTCAAAATCTCGTTGATCTTCAAAGCCTCTTACGATAAAGCCAATCGCACTTCGGTCAGCGGTTATCGAGGCGTAGGGCAAGCCGGCGGCTTGGAAATTTTGGATCGGATTCGGCAAGAATTTGGCGTGCCGGTGACCACGGACGTTCACGAGACGATTCAGGTTCAGGCGGTGGCGCAAGTTTGTGAGTTGCTACAGATCCCGGCGTTCTTGGCTCGGCAGACGGATTTGTTATTGGCCGCCGCAGCAACCGGTCGAGCGGTCAATGTGAAGAAGGGCCAGTTCATGGCTCCAGAAGACATGCGACACGTGCGTGATAAGTTGGCGGCGGGCGGATGTCACAACGTTCTACTGACCGAGCGAGGCACATTTTTTGGGTACGGGCGTTTGGTCAACGACTTCACGGGCTTGGCCGTCATGCGCCAATTTGCGCCGGTAGTATTCGATGCCACGCACAGCGTGCAGCGTCCCAGTGGCATGGGAAGTTCCACCGGAGGCAATCGCGAATACGTTGCGCCGCTGGCTCGCGCGGCGATCGCATTTGGCATCGACGCCTTGTTCTTGGAAACTCATCCCCAACCCGACCAATCCCCCAGCGACGGCCCCAACATGATTCCGTTGGCCGAACTACCGCAGCTGTTGGAAAAACTATTGGCATTGCGAGAAATCGTGGCCCAGTAGCGGCCCAATCGTCCGTCTAACCGAATCAGCAACCATTCACCGTTTATTGACGAGAGCCGCGTTTTCCCGTATGTGAAACAGTCCTAAGCAATATTCGAGACTGAAACCCCTAGTCTTTCATTTATCTTTGCGATCCTCTTTCGACGGATCCTCGAAGACATCGGTATTGAGCATCTCGTCGAGTTTCTTTCGATCATGGATCAACGCTTCAGCGAACAACTCCGCTGGCAATTCTGTATTCAACGAGAACCAATGGACATCAACCGTCGTCTCTTCGCGGAGATGGAACTCTCGATCGGCATGCGTTGCGATGCTACGCCTCGACATCCGAGCACTTTCTGGCACAAAAAGTCCATCGATTGATTTCCAGTCCACAGTTGTGATCCGGACGGGGTTGGTGCTGTCCGGAACGTGATGCGATTCAAAACGAACCGGCACATTTCGTTGCACGTCCCAGTCAGTCACATACCGCCCCCTGTAACGCTTCATTTCCAGATCTTTAGCAACAATCCGATAGACATCCTTGGCAATATGAGTTATTTGTTCGATGTTGTCTACTGAGTTGTTGAACCTGACTTGCTCGCGCAACGCGTCGAAATCCCAATTGATACCTTCAACACAACCCAAATGCCTCAAATCCAGAACCCCCATTCTCCCGATGCAACCAATACTTCCACTGATTGGAACCTTAATTTCGCTTCGACGGATTTCCCCAGCATGGATTCGCTGCAATTCATAGTTCGCTATCTTGTCGTATAGCATGACCCGATTACCAGACGTTCTCACAGGCTGCCGAATTTCCTCGTCTAATGCATTGAATAAGCGTTCCTCTCGTTCAACTCGTTTGATTACTAGCACACGTTCCGATTCAAAATCGAAGACAAATCTCGACAAATAGTACTCCTGAACGACTAGTGAAAGAGCATCGGGGCCGATAACTTCGCCAACTTCGTCCGCAATAAGCTTGCCTTCACCAGCCGTCGAGTAGCGAATCAACATATCCCCGGTACGCCAAGCTTCGAGGCTGGCAAGATGTGATTCCGCGACACCTGGGATGTGCGGTTTATCCACGGAAAGTGCCTGTGTTTGCCCAAACACATCATCGTCAACGTACTGCCCGCAGATAATGAAAAGAAGAATGCGAATGGTCCAACGCATATAGCAGTACTCCCAGAAATAATAAACAAGGACACCGTCCACGAAACAGCGCGCCGGAGACGATATCCTAGAGAGACACATGAAATGCCCGACTTCGCATATTGGTTACGGTCCTATACCATCACAGTCGATTGGTCCGGTGGTCCAATACACAATCGGTTTGTAATCTTCACCTTCACCTCCGGTGGGCCATTTACATGTTTGATTGACGGCTCGATCGTTGCAAGAACATGTCCAGACCTGTCCGCAAATGTGCTCCGACGTTGAATAGGTGGATTGCGACCGGCCGACCTCGTTCCATGCAACTTGAGTTACATCTGCATATACACGTTCTCCGTCAGTCACGTCCAGACCCTTGGGGTGAGAGCATTTAAGGATTTCAAGCAATTCGTCTTCCTTGCAAATTGCAATCGTGCATTGAGCCCATGGTTGTCTCGGCTGCGCATTAAACGCCATGTCGGAACAAGTTCTTGCGGTTAGCGTAAAACAACCGACCTTTTTATGTTCGTCCACTACTTGCGCGACCACATCCGATTGTACAACAAACGTTAAGAATACTACTACTAATGTAATTCGAATCATCACAATTCTCCTTCTATCAAACTCAATGTTTTAGCGATCAGGCAAGAAAGCGTGTGAAACGATCACATGCTCTTCCCCGTTCACAATCAACTTCCATCGAATGTCAACTTTCCCGTCGGGACCCTCTTCGAACGGCCCATCGTGCTGTATCGTCAATCGATAAAGGCCGCTGCGGCCCAACGGCTGCACTTGAACACGGGCCGGTTTGTTGTCAACCATCAATCCAACTTCGGGAACTACGGCAACGACTTTTTCGGATTCGTCTTGACCTCCCTCCGTTGAATCCGGCTTGGGTTCTCGAACTCGTAACATCGCCACCGTTTTGAATGGCATTGACTGATTGTCTCGCGACAAGCGGAGAGATTCCGGTCGAATTGAAAATGGTTCCTGGTGTTTGAAGCTGATGATGACGCCAGAAACCTTGTCCGAACCGATGCGTTTCAATCCAACTTCGCCGGTCATTCCATGGCGGGGTAGTGCTTTACGTGCGACTTCAAGCCGAACATACGGAAATGCCGATTCAGGATCATCACTGACAATTCGGACGTTGAAATCGCGTATGTTCTCGGAGTATTTGAGTTCCAGTTTCTCGAGTGTCACTGGCGCAACTAGAATGATTGGGAGCTTGGCAATCACGATGGACTCGTCTTGCGGAATCTCAATGATCGCGCGATCGCTTTCGAATCCGAAAACTCCATGCAGCGTGTAAGAAACGTCCATCCTTACCGCGGGAGTGAGATCGCCACGCAGCGAGAAAAATGATGCGGTGATCCGCCCCAGAAGCATTTGTGTTTGATTTGGGACCTCGACGTCCATGACAAAATCGGCGGCTCCGAGCGCAGGAAACTCTTTTGCTTCTGTTTCGAACTTGGCACAACCGCAGGTCAAGGAAACGTGCGAGAATCTAATCGTTTCTTCGTATGGGTTGACGATTTTTAGATTCAACCGATAATTCCGCGCGCCTTCGAACGTTATCCCAGACAAATCGACCACGTAAAACGGTTTCAATTCCCTGTCCAGCTGTCTTTCAATGCGGCCGACGCAATTCACGGTTATGAGATCGCCGTTTTCATTTTTCCCACTCGTCTTGCCTTCGTCTTGCGGCGAGCCCGGGTCGTGCACTTTGTCCTGAGCCACCGAGAACGAAAGCTGCCAAAAAGTAGCGACAATCACAATTAAGAGTACGTCCACCATTGTCCAAGACCGTTTCATGCGTCCTCCCACAGCCCTAACAACACGAGAGCCCTAAAAACACGAGAGCCCTCCAGACCCTCAAAGCATAACAATAGCCCCCCCCCGATCGTCAACACGCAAAACCAAAATTATCCCAAACTATTTTCTGCCGAATGCTTTTTCGCCGGTTTGCCAACTCAAAACCAACTTGGCGACCGCTTCGTGCGGAACTGCAATTTGACGCCGTTTCGTGGTAGCATATTGCCTGGAGGATGATCCAGTGGTTGAATTTACAATAACCGGTGAAGAGCTTTGGAACCGCATGGAGCGAGCTGTGGAAAAAGTCAATCAGCGGCTGCGAAAGACCGTCGCCATCTTGGAAGAGGCCAAGGTTCCCTATGCGGTTATCGGTGGTCATGCCGTTCGTGCCTGGGTCGCACAAGTTGACGAAGCCGCGATGCGAACCACACAAGATGTCGACGTCCTTGTTCGGCCCTCAGACCTGCCCGCTGTTATCCAAGCCATGACATCCGCCGGGCTACATCACCGGAATACCACTGGGCTAGACATGTTTGTCGAGCATCCCGACGCATCAGCCCGCGACGCGGTGCATGTGTTGCTGGTCGGAAACGTGGAGCGAGGTGGCGAGCCCAACCCGGACATCGAACCCGCTGCGCGAGCAAACGACTTTCAGACCGTTGAACTGAGGACTTTGGTACGAATGAAGCTGAATGCATTTCGTCGAAAAGATCAGGTGCATTTGCTCGATATGATTTCCCTCGGCATTATTGATAGGTCCTGGGCTGATCAATACCCTGACCCTCTCCGCCTACGTTTGGAAGAACTGCTAAACGATCCCGACGGTTGATTGGCACGTTAAGCTCAGGCCCCGTTGATCTCATTCGATCCAACTGGCCTGCAGCAGGTCGGGGTGTACCGAGCCGAAGCGGAGGCTTTGCTGACTCGGTGTGTGTTCCATCACGATCACGGCTGGGGCAAACAAACGCGGATCGAGTTTGTAAAAATCGTAGCCCGCAGCTTTGAACAACGCCAAGAACGGCTGACCGAAACTGGGCGAGTTCTCCGAGGCCACTTGAGCCCCCAACTTCTGCCAGGCTTCCCAATCGCCCGTCACTTGCCACGTTGCTTGGCCATGGTAGATGATCGCATCATTGGTCCAACCGATCGCCGTGAGACTCTTCTTGGGGATTGGCGGCAGAGGGGCTCGGCCGGTTCCTGCTTGAATTGCATCGATATCGCCGCCCAACACTTCGCATTGATGCAACGAAGTTTCGAGCGAACGCGCGACCACTTGCAACGTCCCGGCGGGACTGGCGGTTCCCGCCACACACAGCACCAACTGTTCGGGCCGACAAGAGCACTCGGTCGCCATCTGCTGGACGGTTGGTTCGTCCGGTAACTGGTCACTCTCGAGCACTGCGACTCGTTTTACTTCCGGATGTTGTTGCCACGCATCTGATTCGATCGAAAAATATTGGAACAATGGTTCACGACCGCGAGCTCCGCGGATCGGTCCCGAGACCATCGCAAAGTACTTGCCGCAACTGAGCGGCCAACCGGCGTATTGGGCTCCGAGGCAAGTTGGCCCTGGAGCGTTGGTTTGGACCACGACTTCAAATTGCCACGCGACATCGTCAGCAGCCGGTACAACGGCGACTTCGAGTTGCCCGCCGCCGGATACGCGGGCCAACAGGATTCCGGCCTCGGTCGGGCAATTCTGACTGCGAAAGTCCAGTACCTCGGCTCCGCAAACGCGATGGGATTCGATCGCCCAAGCGGGAAAGGAGCCGCGAGCCTCGTCCAACAGCGACATGGCCTGCCGGTTCAGTTCGACCACCGGGAGTGGCAGTTGAGGCGACGCGGTCGCTGGGGACGTTTCCACAGCCGAGCCTTCAATAGTGGGGTGGTTTTTCATCGGGCAGGTTATCCTCGTGGCTGCGAACTCGTTGATCCAACATGCCCCAATTTCGTTCGGCGGCTAGTAACCGTAGTTGCAGACGCTCCATTTCCTGACGTACGCCGATCACAATTTGGTTCAGTTCCTCGATCAGCCGCTGATCGTGACAGATGGTCTCCTCCAACTGAAGCAGGCGGCGTGACAGGTTGGCGGTATCGGAATCAGTGGCCATCGGATTTGTCGTTACTTGAAATGGGGCGAAGCTTGCCAATGGAGTTCTGGGAGCTAAAACTCGGTGAACTGCCGATTGTAGTCCCTTTCCCAGGCGGTCGGCAGGTGCTATAGTGGCTCCTCTTGATCGAAGCTTTTGCCCGTCCCGAGCCTACGATACTGCCGAGCAGTGGGCTCCACGAGGGGGAGCCGTGAACCGGGTCAGGCCTTAACTGGTGCAGCCCTAAGCGGGGTACTCTTGTGTGGAGCCCTCTGGTCGGCAGTGTCTGTCGTGGACCGCTCCGGAAGCATGTCGTGGACCGCTCCGTCGGTCCAAGTAAAATCGGTTCGCTGAGCGATCCGCGACCACCAAGTAAGATCGGATCGCAGAGCGATCCGCGACCATCGAGGAACCCCCTGTCATGGCCGAGCGTTCTAAGAACATCGAATCTGGGGGGGCAGAGTCCTCGGAATCTTACGTTGTCGTGGCACGACGATATCGCCCGCAATCTTTCGAGCAATTGGTCGGTCAGAACCAAGTGGCGCGGGCCTTGGGAAACGCGATCGAATCCAACCGCGTCGGGCACGCCTATCTCTTCACTGGGGCACGCGGGGTCGGAAAGACTTCGACCGCTCGGATTTTCTCGAAGTGTTTGAACTGCGTGACGGGGCCCACCCTCACTCCTTGCGGCAAATGTGATGCTTGTGAAGGGATTGCCAGTGGCGAGGACGTCGATGTCTTGGAAATCGACGGTGCCAGCAATCGCGGGATCGACGAGATTCGCCAATTGCGTTCGTTTGCCAGCGTTCGCCCCAGTCGCTCCAAGCACAAAATCTATATCATCGACGAAGTTCACATGCTCACCAAGGAAGCTTTCAACGCGTTGTTGAAAACTTTGGAAGAGCCCCCGCCGCACGTCAAGTTTATCTTTTGCACGACGAATCCGGAAAAGATGCCGATCACGGTGCTCAGTCGCTGCCAACGATTCGACTTTGCACCCGTCGTGGCCGACGAGATCAAGGAGCGCCTTCGCTACATTGTGCAATCGGAAGGGGCAGAAGCCGAAGACGGCGCGTTGACTTTGTTGGCCCGACGAGCTGGCGGATCGATGCGGGACAGCCAATCGCTGCTCGAACAATTGTTGGCGTTTTCGTCGGGTCAGATCACGGTCGCCGCTGTGCATCAGATGCTGGGAACGGCGCCGGGCGGACGTGTCGAGGCGTTGGTGGAATCGATTGCCGACGGCCAAGCAGGCCGCGCCCTGGAAGAGATCCACTCGGCAGTTACTGAGGGAGCCGATGTTGGACAAGTCCTGGAACAACTGACGGGATACTTCCGCGATCTGATGGTACTGAGTGTCGGCAGTCATCCCGACGTGCTGTTGCAGTTGGGACCGGATCAAGTGTCGGCCGGTCGAGATTGGGCAGACCGCATGGGCACCGTTCGCATTTTGGCAACCATGCAAATCTTTGATTGGGCCTTGGCCCGCATGCGGCAAAGCACTCAGATCCGTTGCTTGTTGGAGATCGCCGTTGTGCAGGCGAGTAGTCTGGCTGCGATGTCTTCTTTGGCGAGTGCGATGGAAACCGTAGGGCGAATCGTTTCAGCGAGCGGGCCGACGGCAGCCTCGCCAACAGCTCGGCCAAGTCTTGCTCCAACGACGACTCAGCATGCGACGAGCCCGCCAACGACCGGCCCGCCAACGACCGGCCCGACCACAATGCAGCGGACGGCAACAGCGGAATCCAGTTTGCCACCGCCGAGCGAAAAAAAAAACGAACTGACTCCTGAACTTGCACCTGAACCGAAGGTGGTTCCATTCGAAGCGCCAACGGCATCCGCCGAACAAGCCGAACCGGTGACGAAGTCCGTTGCCCCAGTTTCGGCAGCCGAACCGGGCACGCTGTTACAGCAATACCAGTCCGCTTTTCGAACCGTTGACGGAATGATTCGCGAATTGGCGACGAGCTGTGCGCAGGTCGAAGCGATGAGTGATGGGCATTGGCGCGTCGTGATGGAGAACGAATATCTGGCGGAACTCTGCAAGAGGCAAGATCGAAAGCAACAGATCGAACAAGCGGTTGAGTCGGCGTTGGGTCGCCGTATTCGCATAGACTTTACGTTTCGCGCCGATCCTGAATCACATTTGACAACGGGAAAAAATCCGCCGAAGGCTCAGGCGTTGCGTGAATTGAACGACAATTCCTTCGTCGCTCGACTCAACGAAGTTTTCAGCGCGGAGTGGGTTGAAATGCTACCCCCGCGTGCTCGGAAAAACAGTCCTTGAGCCAAGTCATTTGTCGGCCCGGAGAGCGAACCGGTTCGCGCCGATTCAAGCGAATCGACAAACTGCTGTTTGAAACCATTGCTCTCGTTGGCTGCGCATTCTAGCCCATTGACAGCCGGTCCGGGCTTAATAGAATGCCGCGTACAGGCTTACAGTCTGTACCGTGGTCGCGTAAGGGATTGACCATGAGAGAAGCTCGCAGAATATGAGCAACAAAGTTGCTCGCCGCATGCTGGACTATAGCACCCTGTTTGAACTTGGTGGTTCCTGACCCGAACCGACCTAACCCAAACAGCAGCGTGTTATCCAAGGATCGAGAAACAGGCAATTGCGAAGACTGAAACATCGAACTAGTTGATGTTTCGGCTCGTAGTGTGGTTATGTCTTGGTCGGTCTCGGGTTCAGACGGTCTCGGGTTGTTTGGAATCCGGGCATTCGAGCTTTCCTATGGGACTGTGATTAGGCTGTTTTTTGAAACGATCTTCCAGCGTTTGGAAAATCGTTTCTGTGTACGTTTGTTCTCGTTTTTTGGAGGTTTGTTTCATGACCAAGCGATTGATTGGTTCTATGATGGCCGCGTGCTTTGCATTGTGTGCTTCCATCGCTCAAGCGGATTCGCCCTGTGGCTGCGGCCAAGTTGCGACCCCGATCTTCCGTGGCTGTGCTACGGCTGTTGCTTCGCCTTGCTGTGGAGTTGTTGCAAGTGATTGTGGTGGCTGTGGCGTCACCTATCAAACTCGGACGGTTTACGAAAATCAAATGGTCACTGCAATGAAGACCATCGTAACCACCGAATGCCAACCACAAACTCGTACCGTCGACGTGACGACGTACACCCGAGTTCCCAAGACCGAAACCAAGACCCGTACCTACACGGTCATGGTTCCGACCCAACAAGTCAAGAACGTCACCTGCACCGTGTGCGTTCCTATGACCGAACCTGTGGAACAAAAGTACTTCGAGTGCGTTCATTACACCGAAGAAGTCGAACAGGCTTACACCGAAAACGTTGTTTCGCAAGAACCAAGAACCGGTACTCGGATGATTAACGAAACCTACACCGAAACTTTGACTCGCACGGTAACCCGCGACAAGGGTAGCTGGCAATGCCAATCGTACGAAGTACCAGTTAGCACTTGCTGTGGCAGCTCGGCCAGCGGTGGTGGCTTGTTCAGCGGCCGCTTGTTCAGCCGTTGTGGCGCTCGTCGCTGCGGTGGTTGTGCGTCGGCTTGTGCGACTCCATGCTCGACTCCATGCTCGACTCCATGCGCCTCGGCATGCAACACTGGCTGTGGCAGCGGTTGCGCTCCTGCAACTCGCACCGTATCTCGACGCGTTTGGGTTCCTAACTGTGTAACGGAAGAAGTTCCTTGCACCGTGACCCGTTGCCGTCAAGTTGCTCAAGAGTACACCTACACTGTCAACGTTTGTACCCCGGTTCAAAAGACCCGCACTGTAACCGTTAACAAGACTCGTATGGAACCAAAAACCCGTACCGTCAACGTCACCAAGATGGTTCAACAACAACAAACGAAGCAAGTGACTTGTTGCGTCATGGTTCCTACAACCAAGACCGAAGAATGCCAAGTCACGACCTTCGAATGTGTTCCTACGACCACCCAAAAGACTGTAACCGTCATGGTTCCCGTTCAAGTGACCAAGGAAGTCCCAGTAACGACTTGCGTACGCGTTGCGAAGGAAATCCAAGTTCCTTGCAGCACCGGGTGTGACTCGGGTTGCGCCCGTCCTCTCCGTGGCTTGTTCTCACGCTTGGGTTGTGGCAAGAAGGCGGCTTGTGCCGCTCCTGCTGCTGACTGCTGCGTTTCCGCTTGTGACAGCGGTTGCTCGGCCCCAGCATCGTGTGCACGTCCTCGACGTAGCTGCGGTTTGCGGAGCCGTTCAAGTGGCGCCAGCTGCGGTTGCTAAGCAACTAGCATGTCGCTGCGCGACATGCCTGTGTTGATCGATGAAACGGGCGAAAGAATCAAAACGCACCGAGCATTATTGTTCGGTGCGTTTTTTTGTGGCATCAGAGAGAAACTCAGCCGTAGCGAAGCGGCGTATCTGATCGCGAGATGAATCGCGTCAGTCATCCGATCGTTCGCGGCCGATGCTACGTTCCAGCTGGCGTATCTGTGAACGGACGCACTCTAGATTGGGGTTGATCCGCAGGGCGTCCTTAAAAGCTTCCAGCGCCAAGATGGGCTGATCCATTTGCAGATAACAGTGCCCCAGGCCCATGGCGGCATTGTAGTGATAGGGATTGATCTCCCGCGCTCGTTGGCAATTCAAAGCGCTTTCTTCATACTCGAACAAACTAAACTCGGCGATGGCTTGCTGGTTCCAGGCTTCTGCTAACGAGGGAGCTTCTGCGAGAATTTCGCGGCTCCGTTCGATTACTTCGTGATAGTGTCCATTGTCATTGAGCCGGACTAACGAGTTGAGTGCCTGATATTGGTGGGCGTTTCCCGCTCGGAACCAGATTTGCCGCAAGCCGTGTTCGGCCAATAGCCGCACTGCTCGGTCGCGATCCTTCAGTGCCTGTCCAACAACTTCATTGGCGTCGTAGCTCCCCAAGAATCCCAAGGCCAGCACAGCAGCTCGGCGAATCACTCGATTGCCTTTGGAGGCCAACCGCTTGAGCGTCTCATTGGAATAATGACCGGACACTGCGGCAATGAAGTCCGCAGATCGTTCTGTTTGCAAGTAGCGGTGATAGTATTGTTCCAACCGAATCGAACGTTGGCGTTGCGCAGACACAGGCACATCCTCATTTCAACGAGCGATCAAAATTTGGAAAGGACCAACCAAACGCAAAAAAGTTACCGCAAGCCCATTATTTCCCCGGTTGCCAGCAAACCAGTCCCGCCGACGCCCCCGCCCTCTTAACGTCTTGCGGTTCTGCGGTTCTACTGTAATTCGCTCCACCAACTTTGACAACGATCCTGGTGGGGCCATCGCCCTGGATTGCAGACCATGACCTCCGTCACAACAAACACAGCCACTACAACAAGTCTCCCTCGCCATGGCCGCCGTGCTTCTAGCGCTATAGTCTATCCGTCCGGTTCTAGAGGTCAAATTTGCCGTTCTGTGCCAGTCTTCGTGGCGATCTGTCTTTCTGTTTGCGGCGACGTACCGTTTATTGCGGCGATTCCCGTACTTTACGCGGCCAACGGTCCACCGGTTCGGCAGGATTCTGAATCCCACCCACCCACGACCAACAAATCCAACCCGTCGGCTGGCGGAAAGGACAGTTGGCGACAGAGCCTGCAGTCGCAACTCTCGGTCCAATGGAAACAAGTGGACCTCAAGCAAATCGTGACCCGAGCCGACTGGCCCGGCATCACTTTGTGGTGCGACCGCCGAGTCGACACGTCCCAAATCGTCGATCTGGAAATCCAAGCCCAACCGTTGCAACAGGTCATCTCGACTTTGGCGGAGCGATGCCAACTTGGTTTGGTGGTACACAACGGCGTGGTCGCCCTCGTTCCGAAGAATCAAGCCGAAGCCCTGCCGGTGGTCTTGGCGGATGCCCGGCGGCAGGTTCTCGATTTGCCTCCCCATTTGGGGCGACCGTGGCTTGAACGCCAAGAACGGAGGTGGCCACCGCTAACGCAGCCAAGTCCCATGGTCGCCGACTGGCTTGGCCTATTGCCCAAGTCTTGGAAGATCGCCGGACTGCCGCACGATGTCTGGGACACAGGCAAGATTCCTCCAATGGCCTTGATCGAACAGGTCACCTTCGTTGCTTTTGGGTTTGGTCTCCGACCGGTGCTGGCTGTGTCCGACGCAGGTCCTAGCCTAACGTTCGAGCCTTTGCGATCTGACACGAACTGCACGATGGCGATCGAAGAGGCATTCCTCCGGACGGAATTCAGGAAGCTAAAGAAAGACTTTGCTCTGCGGTACCCGGCTTTGACAGGAAGCTTCGAAAACGTTCCGCGAGTTTCTGGCCCGTTGAACGAACTGGGTGTCCTTTTGGCCAGCTTGGAAGCCAATCGACCGCAGCCCGGAACTCCGAAAGGAGAGAGTCGATACACGATCAAACTCGAAGGGCAACCGGCAGAAACCGTGATCCGCTTTTTGGCCCAACAAATCAAACGCGAGGTCACGTTCGAACCGGACCTGCCGGAAGCCAACCTCAGCAAGTCGATCACGCTGAACGCCGACCAATGGACTCTAGAAGAGTTGTTTCGCCAAATCGGACAACAAGCCGATCTGGATTTCCAAATCGATGCGACGCGCATTCATGTGCGGCCTGCATCAAATCGGCAATGAGGGTTAAATCCGCGTGAGCCCATCCAATCGAAACCGAAACGTTCGAATCGAACCTGCTTTCGACGGGGAATGCGAGTCCACGACGTCGATGTTTCAACTTCCGCCGAGCCTTTCGGGACTATTGTCTGCCGAAATCGTCTCGCAGTATCCGCGCCGTGTGCCTAACCAATCCCTGCACCCAACGTTGCGATCGCTGACGGCCGCAAGTCTGTTCCCCGTCCAGGTGCGAAGTGTCGCGCATGCCCAGTGTGTGCTGTCGGGTCTGTGGTTGATTCATGGTTTCTTGGACCAAGCTCATGAAATCTGCCAAGCCATTCCCAACGCCGAAGGCAGTTTCTGGCATGCCATCATGCACCGGATGGAAGGCGACAACTGGAACGCCAAGTATTGGTACCAACAGGTCGGTCGGCACGAGGTTATCGATCGAATTGCGGCCCGGTTGAAAACGGCTTGGGCTCCGTCCAGTTTCGTCGATCAATGCGAACGTGTCGGCGAGTCACCGCCGGAATCGTCCGCTCCAATCGCAATTCGTCGCGTGGCTCAAATCGCGTGGCAAGAGTTGTTCGCGTATTGTTGGGAACAAGCCAGCGGCGAACAGGCTTCCAATGGCCCCGCACCAACCTCTTCACCTCCAACAGGAAATTCGTAAGCGTGGAATCGGAAACAACGAATGATGGGGCCGTCGCTGGAGTCAGCTTTGCTGGAGCCCGCGTGGCCTCATTCGAAAGTCGCCAACTAGTGGCGATGGAACAATTGATTCGCAAACATGGTGGCGTGCCGTTCGTCAGTCCGTCGATGCAAGAAGCGCCCGAGACCGATGCCTCGGCACCGACTTTGCAAGAGTTCGCCCATCGCTTGTTGGACGGCAGCGTGGATACGGTCATCGCCATGACGGGCGTGGGCTTCAAGTATTTGGTCGATGTGCTCAGCACGCGGTACCCTCGAAAAAAACTGTTGGACTTCCTTTGCGACATCACGACCATTGCTCGCGGCCCCAAGCCGAATGCGGCGATGCATCAGTTGGGCGTCACTGCCAGTTACAAAGTTGCGGCGCCGCATACCTGGCGCGACATTTTGACGTTGGTTGACGCCAATGGGCTGGCCAACAATCGATGTATTGCGGTGCTGGAATACGGCGAGACCAACCCCAGTTTGATCGCCGGCTTGGAGGCCCGCGGCGCCAACGTGCTGCCCGTCACCATTTATCGCTGGCTATTGCCCGATGATATCGAACCGCTCCAAGCCAATATTCAACGTTTGGTTGCTGGGCAAATCGATATCGCCATGTTCACGTCGGCCCAGCAAGTCGTTCATTTGTTGCAAGTCGCTGACATGTTGGGCTGTCGTTCGGCCGTCGTGGGCGCCTTGAACGAGATCGTCGTTGCATCGATTGGTCCGACGACCAGCGAACGATTGCAAGAATTCGGACTACCGGTCACGCTGGAACCCGACCAAGGCAAGATGGCTCGGTTGGTCTCAGCGGCGGCCAAGTATTGGCACGAGCACTCGCAACGAACGCCTGGAAGCACCAGCAGTGCTGTCCGTGCGTTCAATCCATCTCCACCGCTGAAACTGAATCCGGTTTCGCAGGACCTGTCGGCAACGCTATTGGACCATCGCACGCGAGCCGAAACTGTCGCGGCGCGTTTTACGGACCAGCTTTGGTACAACGGACCATTCTTGCGGGCTTGTCGGCGTGAACCGACCGATGTGACCCCGGTTTGGCTGATGCGACAAGCGGGCCGTTACATGCAAGAATATCAAGAAGTTCGTGCCCAACATACATTTTTGGAGCTGTGCAAGAATCCACAGCTTTGCAGTGAAGTCATGTGCACGGCGGTTGCCAAGTTAGGCGTCGATGCCGCGATCATCTTCTCTGACCTGCTCCCAATCCTCGAACCGTTAGGGTTTGAACTGAGCTTTGGTCCTGGGCACGGACCCAAGATCCACAACCCCATCGAACGAGCCAGCGACATCGATCGGGTTCGGCCCCTGGCCGTCATGCAAGCCCTCGAGTTTGTCACCGATACCGTGCGATTCACTCGGCGGGACCTACCGTCCCACATCCCTGTGATTGGTTTCGCGGGGGCACCATTTACATTGGCCAGTTACTGCATTGAAGGTGGTGGCAGTCGCACCTTCCAACGCACCAAAAAACTCATGTACAACGATTCGTCCGCGTGGCACGAATTGATGAGTCGCCTGACGGACAGCGTCATCGTTTATTTGAATGCGCAAGTCGTTGCTGGTGCTGGTTGTTTGCAGTTGTTCGATT
>JAUXWY010000367.1 GCA_030681235.1 Pirellulaceae bacterium
TCGAACAAGCTTTTTTCGATTGTTTGTCCGATGCGGTCGTATCGCAAAAGCCAATGACTTTGGCCATCTCGGACATTGATCACTTCAAGAAATTCAACGATACCCATGGTCATGCCGCTGGTGATGAAGTTTTGAAGCATGTTGCCAAATTATTCGCCGCATCGGTTCGTCCTGGCAGCGACGACTTGGTCTTCCGCTATGGCGGAGAAGAATTTTGCATGTTGCTGCCGAACGCCAGCCCGGAAGAAGCCATGCAGGTACTAGAAGAATACCGCAGCAAGGTCGCGTCATACCCACTAAAGTATATGGACAAGGAATTGGCCGTCACCGTTTCGGTTGGTTTGGCCACCGTCCCGATGGATGGATCCGACTGCAAAGATCTATTCGCCAAAGCCGATGAAACACTGTACACCGCCAAACGCGAGGGTCGAAATCAAATTCGCCACTTTGCCGGCGGCGCGAAAGTTTCGTTTCGGGATGTGGACCTGAAGCAAGCGATCGATCGCGGCTACGCTGAAAAGACTCCTGAATAAACGTCCACAGAGTCGGGTATTTGACCAAGGGCTCGCGAACAAACTACTGCGTCGACTGTTTCTCCGGCGATGGATACGCCATGGTCGAATTGAAATCAGTCCTCTGAAGAATTCTTCGAATTTTGGCCTTTCCCTGATTTTCAGCGGTATCGCCGTGATTCATAATGGGGCGGTGGAATCCACGGGCGTATTAGGTTCCACGCCACCCACCTCCCACCTCCCACCTCGATCGACGGAACTATCCATGTTTGCTCGCGAGTTTCGTTTGTTGTTGTTCCGGAATAGTCCAACCAGTTCAGCGGGATATGCAACCGCAACCGTGCCATTCTGGTTGGCGATGTTTCTTGTCGCGGGGTTTGCGGTGTCAGGCTTCGCGCAGGATCGCACGCAGTACATTCAGGAGAATTACGAGAAAGCCGAATACAAGATTCCCATGCGGGACGGGATCCTGTTGCACACAACGGTCTACCGGCCCAAGGACCGCAGCCAGTCTTACCCCTTTCTGCTGAATCGAACGCCCTACAGTTGCCGTCCCTACGGCGACGAAATGGCACGCAGCATCGGGCCGTCCGCATATCTGGAACGAGACGGGTTTATCTTTGTCAAACAAGACGTTCGCGGTCGGTGGAATTCGGAAGGCAGCTACGACAACATGCGGCCGCACGTGCCTCATTCCGAGGGGATCAGTGAAAGCTCGGACACTTGGGATACCATCGAGTGGTTGTTGGCGAACGTCGAATGCCATTCCGGCAAAGTTGGAATCAGTGGGATTTCTTATCCAGGTTTTTATTCGGCTGCCGCGTTGCCGGAACATCACCCAGCTCTGGTTGCGAGTTCCCCACAAGCTCCGATCGCGGACTTTTTCTTCGACGACTTTCACCATCAAGGTGCTTACACGTTGATGTATTGGACCGCGACCGGTACATTCGGCTACCAACACAATGGGCCGACGACCGAAAATTGGGGACCAACCTTATCGCCCCGTCCCAGTGGAAATGCCTACGACTTTTACTTGAACTTGGGCCCGCTGAAGAACTCGCGACAGTATTACGGCGAGGACTGCTTCTTTTGGAAGCAGCTGAGCAGCCATCCCAATTACGACGAATTTTGGCGACGGCGGAGCATTCTCCCCCATTTGCAGAATCCTGAGACGCCGATCAAGACCAACGTGATGGTCGTCGGTGGTTGGTTCGATGCGGAAGACTTGTACGGTCCTTTGCAAATCTATCAGTCGATCGAACGCCACCATCCGCAAACATTCAATTGTTTGGTCATGGGTCCTTGGGGGCACGGCCAATGGGCCAGCGCCGCGCCCAACACTCAAGTTGGCAATCTGGATTTCGGTGTAGGCATCTCGGACTACTACCAACGGGAAGTTGAATTACCCTTCTTTCGACACTATCTCAAAGGCGTCGAACAAACCGCCGCCTTCGAGGCCCTGGTTTTTGACACAGGTCGACGAGAATGGAAGACCTTTGAACAATGGCCTCCCCAAACGGCGGTGCCCAATGGACTGTATTTAGGCGAGCAAAAGTCGCTATCGATTGACGCAGTACCCCAGACGCCAAATAGCAAGGCTGATTTTTTCGAGTTCACGAGCGATCCCGCCCGGCCCGTTCCTTATCGCAAGATGTCGGATGTGCAAATTCGATTCACGCCACGCGAGTACATGACGGATGACCAACGGTTCGCGAGCGAAGACCCTGACGTCTTGGTCTTTCAAAGTGACGTATTGACGACCGATGTCACGCTGGTCGGGCCATTGTTCGCCAACCTGAACGTCAGTACGGACCAAACGGACGCGGACTGGATCGTCAAGTTGATCGATGTTTATCCGACGGAAACGCCGAATCAAGCCACGACGCCACCGGACATCACTTTGAGTGGCTATCAACAGATGGTGCGAAGCGAGGTCTTTCGAGGTCGATTCCGCAACAGCTATTCTCAGCCCGAACCATTTGTCCCCAACCAAGTGACGCCGGTTCGTGTCCCTCTGCAGGACGTCTTTCATACGTTCAAGAAAGGGCATCGAATCATGATCCACGTGCAAAGCACTTGGTTCCCGTTGATCGACCGAAATCCACAGAAATATGTCGACAATATCTTCGAAGCCGATGCATCGGACTTTATTAAAGCGACCCATCGAGTGTATCATGGGGGAGAGCACCAATCGTGGATCGAGGGCTTGCGCTTGCCTTAGCCTCCCAACCACCCATTGTAGGACTCGGCGTATGAAGAAGCAAAATTGGCTGTGGACGACGGGATGGATTCTGGGCTTGACCTGGATCACACCGGGCGACAGATCGGGGCTTGTGGCACAGGATGCAGGCTCGGCCTTGCAGAACGATTCCGCCGCAGATCTTGCCACAAGAGAGTTGTTCTTCGAAAAAGATGTCCGACCCATTCTCAAGGTGCATTGTTTCTTGTGCCATGGTGAGGAACCAGAAAAATCCGGCAGCTTGGACCTCCGATTGGTTCGCTTGATATCGAACGGTGGAGATTCGGGGGCAGCGATGGTTCCCGGCCAAGCCGATGAATCCTTGCTCGTGCAACGAATCTTGGCAGACGAAATGCCGCCCGGTCCCAAGAAATTGACCGACGCCGAAAAGCAAACGATCGCTCAATGGGTAGGGCAGGGTGGTCGGACGGCGCGACCGGAACCGGAAGACCCACACGCGGCTCGCTTCACGATTGAAGAGCTTGAACACTGGTCGTTCCAACCTGTTCAGAGAGTTGAACTTTCACCCGCCGACCCGGGAGATGAGCAAACCAACGCGATCGATCGATTGGTTGCGGAACAGCTGCACGAGCACGGACTTTCCTTTGCCGCTCCCGCCGAGCCTCACGTATTGTTACGTCGTCTAAGCTTCAACTTGACCGGATTGCCACCCACCGTCGCTGAACTCGAGGACTTTCTATCGGACGAATCGGGACAGGCTTTTGCGAACGCCGTCGAACGAATGCTGGCGTCTCCTCAATACGGCGAGCGTTGGGCTCGGCATTGGTTGGACGTCGCGGGCTACGCCGAAAGCGAAGGGCAAGTGCTGAACGATCGACCGCGCCCACACGCCTGGCGCTATCGCGACTACGTCGTTGATGCACTGAATCGCGACCTGCCGTACAGCCAATTCATCCAAGAGCAATTGGCCGGTGATCAGATGATCGATGGATCGCGCGACGCGAACAACGACGAACAAGCGCGTTTGTTGGCCGCAACCGGTTTCCTACAAATGGCACCCGATCTTTCCCAGACGGAGGATACGTTGTTGGTGCGGAATCAAGCCGTCGCGGATACCATCCAGACGGTCACTTCGGCGGTTTTAGGCCTGACGGTTGCCTGTGCCCAATGCCACGACCATCGCTACGACCCGATCACGATCGATGACTACTATCGCCTGCGCGCGGTGTTTGATCCGGCGATGTCGATTCAACATTGGCAACCACCAAGCCAACGAATGGTGGACATGACCAACGATGCGACCAAAGCCGAACGAGCCCGAATCGAAGCGGAAGCGGTTGCTCTCCAAGACGATATCAACGCTCGTCGCCGTGCCCACTGCCAAACGATTCAAGATCGTGAAATTCAAGCCGCGCCCGAAGACGTGCGCGATGCTTTGCGGGTGGCCGTCACCTCGGCAGTCGGTGATCATTCGGCGGAGCAAAAAACTTTGCTCGAAAAATACCCCAAGGTACGATCGATCGATTGGATCGTCGGCCAATTGGTCGAATACGATGGCCCAAGCCATCGTGCGTTTCAGGAAGAAGAAAAAAAGGTCGTCGAAATTCGTGATTCGAAACCGTTGGATCGACAACTAATGGCCGTTGTCGATCGGGCCGAACCGGTGACCAGTCACGTCATGTTCCGTGGGAATCCAGCTTCGCCCATGCATGAAGTCCAGCCGGGTGAATTGGAAGTGTTGCTGCAACACCGAGCCGACCGAGCGACCGTCACGGCCGGCGGTGGCAAACGTCGCTTGGAGTATGCCCGACAATTGACCGACGGCACGCACCCAACCGTGGCTCGAGTGATTGTCAACCGAGTTTGGCAGCATCATTTTGGACAAGGACTGGTTCGGACTCCAGGCGAGTTCGGACTCAACGGGCAACGGCCAACCCATCCAAAGCTCCTCGACTACTTGGCACACGAGTTTATGGCCAACGGTTGGAGCCTCAAGTGGCTGCATCGACAAATGGTTCACTCGCAGGTTTACCAACAAGCCTCGGCGGTATCGAGCGAAGTTCCTGTCCATGCGAACGACTCCCACCCAGGTCACACTGTTGTCCGGGACAGTTGGACCGCAGACCCTGAAAATCGATGGTTGGGCCGGATGTCATTGCGACGATTGGACGCCGAATCCGTTCGCGATGCGGTCTTGGTCGCAAGCGGACAAATGCACTTGGAGACGGGTGGCCCCAGTGTTCCGTTGGCCGAAGACGACGAAGGCAAAGCGGTGATTGGCACGCGCATTTTGCGGGACGGGCTGTTCGCGGGCATCAAAGATGTCGGCCAGTCCGCAAATCGTCGCAGCTTGTATCTGGGGACGCAACGCGCCCTGCAGCTCAGCATGTTGCAGACCTTTGATTTGCCGGAGATGAAACCGAACTGCCAACAGCGCAGTTCGTCGACGGTCGCGCCGCAGGCCTTGCTGTTGATGAACGATGCTTGGATTGTCGATGCGACCAATCACATGACGGACAGAATATGGTTGCAAGCAGAGACAACCGAGGCTCGGATCGAGTTAGCATTTCGGTCGGCCTTTGCATGTTCGGCCACGGTCGACGAAATTGCGACCTGCGGGCAGTTTCTCGAACAACAGGCGGAATTGTTTCGGCAGGACCAGGACGTGGCATGGCAGAAGCTGTTGCAAGAACAGCCGGACCGCGATCGGCGTCGGGCATTGGCCAGTCTGTGTCAAATGCTCTTGGCGTCGAATCGTTTTTTGTATTTGGAATAGGAGGATCAATCGATGAAGCAACCATTCAACAAGTCGGTGTCGGGCGGTTTGTGTTCGCGGCGTCATTGGTTCCAATCGTCCGCGTTCGGATTGGGATCGGTGGCCGCAGCGATGTTGTTGCGTGAGGACCAGTTGTTGGCCCAGGATGACGCGTTGCGGCTGAAGAAGCCCTTGCTCGAAGCACCGGTTTATGACTTATTGCCGAAACAACCGCCGAAACCCGCTCGGGCAAAAGCCATGATCTCGATGTTCATGATGGGCGGCCCCAGTCAAATGGATTTGTTTGACCCGAAGCCGGAACTAGTAAAGCGGCACGGCGAACAATTCGCGGGTGACATCAGTTTCGATAACGCCGCGCAAGCCAGTCGACAAATCATGGGCCCGCAGTGGGAATTCCAACCACGGGGGAAGTGCGGGATGGAGATCTCGTCGTTGTTGCCACATTTGGCAGAAATCGCGGACGACATCACCTTGATTCGTTCAATGCACTCGGCGGTGAACAACCATTTCCCAGGATTCTTTGCCATGAACACTGGCGGAATTTTGGGCGGTCGTGCGACGTTGGGCAGTTGGCTGACTTACGCTTTGGGCAGCGAATGCCAAGACTTGCCCGCCTACGTAGCCTTGACCCATCCGGCTGGACTACCCATCTGCGGTGGCGACAGTTGGACCAACGGCGGCTTGCCTTCGCTGTACCAAGGAACGGTGGTCCGGCCAACCGAGCCACGCATGTTCAACCTCAACCCGCCGCCGCATTTGCGCGGCACGGCGCAAGCTCAGCAATTGGAATTCTTGAGCGAACTGAACCGCCAACACGCCGAGCGTTTTCCGGGGAACCATGATTTGACCGCTCGGATGGCCAGTTATCAATTGGCGGCCCGGATGCAACTGTCGGCTCGCGAGGCCTTCGACATCTCAGGCGAGACCGCCGAGACACTTGAGATGTACGGCGTCAACAACGATGCGACTCGCGATTATGGGACTCGCTGCTTGATCGCTCGTCGGTTGGTGGAACGCGGCGTGCGGTTTGTTCAGATCTTTAATAATGGCCAATCTTGGGACCACCATTCGAGCATTGCGACCGAGCTACCCAATCGCTGCCGCGAGATCGATCAACCGGCGGCGGCATTGGTCAAAGACCTGAAACAGCGGGGGTTGCTGGACTCGACCCTGGTTCATTGGGGTGGGGAAATGGGGCGTCTGCCGACAATCCAAGTCCCGGTTGGCGACACGGAGCTCAAGAATGTTGGTCGCGATCACAACACTTACGGTTTCAGCATGTGGGTGGCCGGCGCGGGGATCAAGAGTGGCTATGTCCATGGCGCGACGGACGATTTTTCTCATCATGCGGTCCAAGATATAGTCACCCACCACGACTGGCTAGCGACGGTCCTCGACCGATTTGGGTTGGACGCACAAGCTTTGCACTTCGAGATTGGCGGACAGAAACTGGCCTTGGTCGAGAACCCCTCCGCCAAGATCATCGACGGAATCTTGAGCTGAAACCCCGCCCTCGCCTCCGTAGCGAAAGTCACCAAGACGTCACCAAGACTTTCGGCTACCCAGAGCACTCCAACCACACACCAGAAAATTCTAGCCGGTCACGAACAGTTCGGATTGTGCTGGTTAACCGCGTGGCTAGAGCAAATTTGGAAAATTCTAATCTGGGGTCGAAAAACAATGCGAAGCGCCTAATGTGCGGCGGCCCGCGTTTGGGCTGTGAACGGCTACAAAAAAAATTCTTGTGTCGTGGTTGGGGATCGGATACAATGGAGGGAGCACGGGTCAAGGGACCTATAATTATTGGGCACTTAACTTGAGTGTTCTAGCCAAGGAATCGCAGGTATGGATGAACCGATTCAATCGACCAATGTCGCAACGAAGACGAAACCGGCCGAAAAGACCAAACCGAAACCCCAGCCAAAATACAATGTACTGCTTTGGGACGACGATCAACATAGCTACGAGTATGTGATTGAAATGATGCAAAAAGTGTTTGGGCATTCGTCGGGCAAAAGTTTGCGAATTGCGTTTGAAGTCGATCACAATGGCTTGGCCATTTGCTTGACCACCAACCTAGAGCATGCCGAGCTCAAATGCCAACAGATCACAAGTTTCGGCCGCGACCGGCTGATCGCCACTAGTCTCGGCTCGATGAAATCGACCATCGAACGGGTCGAAGGCTAATGATTTAGCGAACGCGGGTGTACCACCGCGTAGCAGATTCGATTTAGCGAACATTCATACACTTCATGATAGATTCGGTTTAGCGAACGCTGGTGTACCATCTGATAGATTCGGTTTAGCGAACGCTGGTGTACCGGCTTTAGCCGGCTGGGGGCGTGAAAAAGCCCTCTTCAGCGACCAGCCGGCGATAACGTGGTTAACCGCGTGGCCAGAGCAAATTTACAGGATTTCCACGAAGCGAAGCTCGCTGGTACCAGAGATGCTTTAATGACAACAAGCCCTGTTGCTCGAGCCACTCGTTAGGCATCGCATAACGTAAAGCCGGTGTCCGTGACATCCGCCAATACTTCT
>JAUXWY010000148.1 GCA_030681235.1 Pirellulaceae bacterium
ATTCCATCTGACTCACGATGTGTCGCTTTTGATTTTGGCAACAAATAAAACGACAGGACTGGCGTCAGCGTGAGGGAAACCAAAAGCGACGCCAGAATGGACACAATATAGGCAATGGCCAGCGGTTCAAATAATCGGCCAGCCACACCAGAGATCGCGAACAAGGGGAGGAATACCAAAATCACTACCATGGTTCCAAAAACAATGGCGCTACGGATTTCGCGACTTGCATCAAACACAACTTGAATTGCTGGTCGCGGGTTCTCCAGAGAATTATTTTCCTTTAGTCGTCGAAAAATATTCTCTACATCCACGATCGCGTCATCCACCAGTTCGCCCATGGCAACGGCAATGCCACCGAGTGTCATCACATTAATTGTCAAAGAAGTGTCGAACAAATTGCTCAAAACCCGAAACACGAGTGTGGTCAGCACGAGCGACATTGGGATCGCCGTAAGGGTGATAAAAGTCGTGCGAAAGTTCAACAGGAACAGAAATAGCACGATAATTACCAGCGACGCGCCGATCACCAGTGCTTCACCCACATTAAAGACACCTCGATCAATGAAGTTCCGCAAGCGAAACAGTTCGCTGTTGACCACGACATGCGCCGGCAACGAAGATTGGACTTCTTCAAGTGCCGCCGCAATGTTATCGGTCAATCGGCGCGTGTCGCTGTGCGGCTGTTTCACGATGGTGAAAACCAGCCCCGGATGCCCGTCGACGGCCCCGTCCCCACGCTTGAACTCGGCACCTTCCACTACTTTGGCCACATCGCCCAACAGAACAGGGCGGCGATCCGTGATCTTTACAGGAACTTTGGCCAAGTCGGAAACGACTCGGTCGCCGGTTGGCCCAACACGTCCTAGAATTCGAATTGGACGCTCGGACTCACCCGTAATCGCGTAGCCGCCGCTGGTATTCAGATTGCTTCGCTCTAGAGCTCGCTCCACATCCTGAAGCGTCACGTCGTAATCAATCAACGCCAGAGGGTTAACCAACACTTGATATTGCTTACGGTCGGCCCCCTGCAAAAAGACTTCCGCAACCCCTGGAACTTTCAGAAGGCGGGGGCGAGCCACCCAGTCACCGAGCGTGCCAAGTTCCAGTCGCCGTTGAAGCTCATCTGGGAACGTCACCAAGTGCGATGTTTCGCCGATGGTGACCTCGAAATTCCGTTGCTGGTTATTAGCGAGAAGGTTCTCACTGATGGAGGGTAATGCGGAAAAGTCGAGCAGCTTCCACGTTCGGAGATCATGCCGATCGATGGGTTGCCAGATTTTGACCTCGACAAGTTCGCTGTCCGTGCCCAACAACTCGGCCAACAGGTTTGTTTCTCCTACCGGGGCCAACTGCCCGCCGCCCGGGCCAGGCTGAAAATACATCCCAGCCACGACGATTTGACCCATGATCGATGATGGCGGAGTCATCTGAGGAACAATTCCAGGCGGAAGTATGCCGGACATAGAAGACAGGCGTTCCTGAACGGTTTGCCGGGCCGCGCGAATTTCTGTCTCCCAACCGAACTCAATGTAGATGACGGCCAGCCCAGCGGTGCTTTGACTGCGAACGGCCTCGACGCCACTGGCACCCAGCAAAGCCACCTCGATCGGCTGAGTGACCAATGTTTCCACTTCTTCGGTTGCCATCCCCGGACATTCGGTCAGCAAGATCACTCGGGGGCGATCCAAATCTGGAAACACGTCGATGGACATGGTCGTTGTCAGGTACGATCCATAGACCAGCAGGATCAAACTGATGATCACGACCAGGAAGCGATAGCGAAGCGATAATCGAATCACGGAATCAAGCATGATAAATGTTTTCCTTAATGTGCGGCGTGGGTCGTTCCGTCAGCGTGGACGTGTATGTCCGCTCTCATACCACTGGCCGCTTGGGCTTTCAGCACGCGATTAAGCGACGATGCCGAGCCTTGCGCCAAGTATTGACCTGGCTGAATCGTGCCATCGTTGGCAATCACGACACGCAATCGATCTTGATGGAGTACTCGGACAGAAATACGATTGAATAAGTCTCCGTTCTGCTGGAAAACGTAGGCTTCGGGGCCTTCGAACACGACGGCTTCCGTTGGCATGACAATCACGTTGTGTAGCTCCTCGACGGGAACTTGAATTCGCACCCGTTGTCCAGGTCGATATCGCCAAAGAACAAAGAGTCGATTGCCCTTCTCGTAAGTGCGGAATTGATTGAGTAGCGGCACAAAGAATTCGAACGTGCGCGAGTTGGCATCGGTTGTGTTTGCCAGATGGCGAATCTGAAACTCCTGTGCTTGCTCTGGCCAATCCTGAGTGGCGTCGTCAGTAAAATCGATTTCCAGTTTCCAGCCTCGTTCGGCAGCCCGTGCCAAGGCTGACGATTCCTTCTTGAAAGCGATACCTTTCAAGTACAGCGTGTTGTGATTGGCCAAAACTGCCAGCAACTGGCCCGCATCCACCTGCTGTCCCATGCTGATCTGAAGCGACTGAACCTCGAAAAACCCCGACTCGAACAAATTTTTTGACTCAGCCTCAAAGCTGACGGTAGTAAACTCCATTTCCGGCTTGGTCATTTCAGGGACAAAAATATCGATCTTGGTTAAGAACTCGCCCGATTCGATTTGTTTGAGGTGACCTGTACTCAAGCCTCGGGAAAGAAGATCCTGCCGCTGGCCCTCGATCAGGCTGGTTTGTCGGTTGATCTGTTGTTCCAACTCAATCAGTCGTGAACCAGGTACTGCCCCAGAATCCGCGAGGGGTCGCAAACGATTGATCTCCGTTTTTAGGATTTCAACTTCGCGAATAGCCTTAAAAAGATCGAGCTGGGCTCGTTGGAGATAGTCGCTGATCAAACGAATGCTGAACAAAGCCTGCCCAGGTTGAACGATGTCACCTTCGAGTGCATGAACCTTGGTAATCACTCCAGCAAGTGGCGACGTAATACCGTTGTCGGTGATGCCCGGCCGATCGACAATCACACCGGGAACATCAATTGTGCGCCAATAGCTTTCCGGCTTTGCCGGCACAGCCCGCAATCCGAGATTTTGTCTCGCTTGTTCACTGAGTTTCAATACCAGAATTTCCTCGGCGGGTGGTTCCAGCTCTGCCTCCATCGCCGCCGAGTCGGTCGGTTTATTCCAGATTGTCAGCCATGAATCGCGGGTGAACCAGGCTCCGGCACCAAGCCCCGCGATCACGGCCAAGTAAGCAACCCATTGATATATTTTGTTATTCAACTTCATGCGCATAATGCTATCCAAAAACAATGGAGCAACTGCAACGACGAACGAAACGTTCAGCGATCGAATGCAGAAAATTAGAAACAGCACAGCCCAAATAACGGTGTGCCACAAATCAATGCCAAGAAGGGCGAGATTTTAAATGCGCAGGCAGAGAATCTGCAGATAGAGCGCGCAGCGCTCCGTAGAGAACGGCCCTTTGAGGGCAACAGGCCATATGGGGCGGACACTCAGTGTCGACAGCGGCCAATCGACCACAACGAAAGCAATCGCGGCAAGGGCGACACCTACCAGGTCTTGCTGAACCGTCGGTAAGAAGTGGAGTTCTTGTGCCGAGCCGTAAATTGCGTCGCAGTCGTGACTGCACGGAAATTCCGCGTCGCAACTCGCCGCATCATGGGAATGCCCGGACGTCGCTTGCGGATGTCGACACCCTCCATCATGCCCGTAATGATCGAGGGGGTGACGGCCTTCGTGGTGGCGATGATCATGAAAGCCAGTATGAAGATGCGGCCGATCTTGACGGCTATCCGGATTCGTTCCTGAATGTTCATGCGGACAGCCCATTGCAATTGCCTGATTGGCAAGCAACAACAGTATCAGCAGTAAACAAACAAAACGATCAAACACCTTGAACCTCAAATACGTATTTGGAAACATCCCGGTCAGGAAGTTTCGGCTTCGAAATCTTAGCTTGAAGGAGCTCATGAGTCAACCCCAAAGAATATTTCGACTTTCGTTCGCCCCTTCGTTCGTTCTTTTCATGATGACTTTTGCCGATGAGCGGATGAGTCCGGGAACCCTCAGATTAAATCGGCATAATCGGCACAATCGCGCAAACCGCTACCTGAACGGGCGGATTAACCTGCCGTTGCAGGAAATGTCGATACCACCCTTCGTACCGTCGCAACCATATCTTTAGGAAGAAAAGTCAGGATCATGAGAAATGAAAATCCATGGGATAGTTGTTGTGACGGTAGTTTTTGTTGTCGCGGCAGGTTGCCGCTCGCCCCTTCCGTCACCCGTGACATCTTTTAGCCAATCACCGATTCATTCACCCGGCTCGTCTGTGACGGTTCGTGATCCTTCCCCGGTTGAGCATGTATTCTATGAACAGTCGGAAAGTCAGCCTGATGGAACGACGGTTCGCGCGGCAGTCTCCAGCTTTAATGATGCGAGTCAGGTAATCTCAGGTGATACCCCGGGGACAATCACGCTGACAGAATTACAGGCATTGGCAATCGAAAACAATCCGACAATTCAAGCTGCGGCAGCGACGACGCAGAAGGCGGCAGGGTATCTGACCCAAGTTGGATTGCGCCCTAACCCCACGGTCGGATACCAAGCAGTACAGCTAGCAGATCAAGGCACCGACCAGCATACGCTTTTTTTCGAGCGGCAATTCATTCGCGGAGGCAAGCTTGAGCTCAATCTGCAGGTGCTCAATGAGGCACTTAGAGCGCAGCGATTCGAGATGGATGCTCAGCAGATTCGCGTGCTGACGGATGTAGAGACCAAGTTTTACGAAGTCTTGGCAGCTCAGCGACGGGTCCAGTTAGTGGGTGAATTTGGCGGTGTCGTTGAAAAGGGGATGGAGCTTTCTGAAACCAGATTTCGCGCTCAGGAGGGAACCAAAGTTGATGTTCTGCAAGCGAAAATTCAAAAGAACGAAATTGACCTTGCTCGGCAACAAGCCGAAATTGCGCTCACTACTGCGTGGACAGAATTAGTTGCGATCGTGGGAACTCCAAGCTTGCCACTGATCCATGTCAAGGGCGAGTTGCCCGAGCAGGCAGATCGCCTTGATTGGAATTCATTGGCATCTGAGATCGTTGCAAGCAGTCCAGAGATGCAGGCAGCTCGATCGAGAATTGCCCGAGCACGAGCTAATTTAACACGGCAAGGCGTTCAAGCGATTCCAAATGTCACGGCCCAAATCGCTGCAGGCGTCGATAACTCAACAAATTCTGGACTGATAAACTTGCAGGTCGGCGTGCCCCTGACGGTTAATAATCGGAACCAGGGCAACATCTCAGCGGCCCAAGCAGAATATTGTCGCTCCGTCAAGGACGCAGAGCGAATCGAATTGTCAATCAAGGCACGATTGGCGGCCATCTCTCGCGAATACGATTCGGCATTGGCGGCAGTGGAACAGTTTTCCCAAGAAATTTTACCAAGTGCAATGGAGTCGCTTCAATTGGCGGATGAATCCTACAAAGCTGGTGAATCGAGTTTCGTCCAAGTGTTGGTGGCGAGAAAAACGTTTTTCGATTCAAACATCAGTTTTCTGCAGGCGCAATCGCAATTGGCCCAGGCCGGTGCGAAATTGGCAGGATCGACGTTGACCGGCGCTTTGGATTCGGTCGTCGATGAAAGTGGCGACGATGGGCTCCGCGATCAAGCCTTGAATCAACAGTAATTCAATTGCCGTGTGTGGGTCGAATTTTTCAAACGAGGAAGTTTCGAGGTAAACTCTGCTTAGGCAAATTTGCTCCGAGTCCAGTTAAAGTATTACATGGACTAGCATGTGAAGTTGGGGTCGTTGCAATGTTCGATACTTTTTGCAAATAAAGGTTGGAACATGACCTGTATTAATGTAAATGCCGACGTATTCAAGTTGCCAATTGGCTACCATGCAGCCCGGTATCTGCAATGGCCGCAATTTTAACGATCCGTAGATTTCAAAGTCATTACCAGGGAACGAAAGCGGCAAAGACAATGGCATGGTTTGTGGTAAAACTTATCATCTCGGCAATTTTAATCGCCGTAGTCTCAGAGATCGCGACTCGAATGCCGCGACTCGGTGCGTTGTTATTGACGCTTCCACTCATCAGCATCATCACATTTATCATGACGTGGTACAAATCGCACAATATGGTTGCAATTAGCAAGCTGGCAACCGAAACACTAATCTTAGTTCCGCTGGGCCTGCCGTTTTTCGTGCCTTTGGCGCTGTCGAGCCGAACTGGCCTAACGTTTTGGCCCAGTTTTTTACTAGGATTTTTTTTGGCAGCCGTCACGATCGGACTATGGCTGCGATTCGCTCCGGATAATTTCCCGTAGTCCACACTTATAAATCGAATCAAACAGCCGATCGTTTAAAGAGTTTAGCTTGTGTAAAGGTCAAAAGAAGCCAGTGCAGGTTTCGTTGCATTCGTAGGGGAGCAATACTCGAATAGCATCTTCTCGATAGATTCAATAATTGAGTCTACGACGTTTTCGGCGGAATAGTTGTCTTCGGCGAATTGGCGGACCGCAGGCCGTGGTAGGAGTTGAGACCGCTTCAAAGCTCTTAGGTATTTTTGTAATCTGATGTTTGATTCTGCGTTTCTTGAAAACGCTCTTCCGGCTGGCAGGCAATCCAATTTGAATCCGGTTTTTCCATTCGTAATAAACGGTGCTCCAGTCTTGACTCCGACAACTGGGCAACCCGCCAGCAGGATTTCTTGCAGCGCCAACGGTCCATGGTCGTCGTCGGCCAGGTAGGCGCAGGCGCGGGAGCGGCGGGCGGCTTCGATAAGGTCGGCCCGTTTGTATTGGCCATAATGGAATTGAATGTGGTTGGGGTAGAGTTCGGTCAGGTGTTCGAGCAGGCCGGGACGATGGCCGTTCTTGGCGTAGATCAAAATGTCGTACTCGGCGGGGAGAGGACCCTCGGGCATGGGGTCGATTGGGTAGGGCCACATGACGATTTCGGATTTGTTGTTCGGGCCTCGGTTAGCTTGGATCAGATCGCGATACCACTCGCTGTGGCAGAACATCATTAGGCAGTTCGGGGAATCGAGCAGGGCACATTCCTCGCGGTCGATACGGGGCGTTGCTGAGTTGATGAAGAGCATGTTGGGGCCTTGGATGAAGGGCAAGCCTTCAGCGTCCCACCACATGGAGTATCGACGGTCTTGCCAGTTCCAGAACCACGGAATGGCCCCTTTGCTGACGGGGAGCGGTTTGATCGACAACCAATCGAGTCCTTCGTCGATGCGCTTGCGG
>JAUXWY010000373.1 GCA_030681235.1 Pirellulaceae bacterium
AGTGAAAACGCTTTTTTCAGCCACTCGCCGGCTGAAGCCGGTACACCAGCGCTCGCTAACCCGGTACCGCCATGGGGTATCGGATTTTCGAATTCGGACGTTCCCCCAAAGTCGGGAATTTAATTCAGGACAATTCCTAAACGGAACCGATGCAGAGGGCTCAACTCCCTATTGAAAACGAAAAGACAGTGAAATCCTAGCCGGCATCGTTGCCAACAAAAAAACGACGTCGGAGCTGGGCTCGCGACGTCGTTTTGATATTTGACACTCGAAACCGAGACTACTTCGTCAGTGCTTCTCGTTCTCGCTTCTCTTTATTGGTGCGGTAGTCGACGATGTCCCAGGCCAACCCACAGAATCGCATCAGCTTCAGCAGTTGCCAAGTGGCGTCGAATTCCCACCATTTGTGACCGTGAACGGCCATCCGAGGATAAGCGTGGTGATTGTTGTGCCAACCTTCGCCGTAAGCCAAAATCGCCACCCACCAATTGTTGCGGCTATCGTCGGTCGTTTCGTAGTTGCGGTACCCGGAGATGTGGCTGGCCGAGTTCACAAACCAAGTCACGTGCATCACGCAAACGGTTCGCAAAAACACACCCCACATCACAAAACTGGTGGCCATTGACCAGCCGCCCCATAGGTAGCCCAGTCCCAGCAACGCAAACCCAACCACAAAGTGTGTCAACAGGAAATGCTTTGATGCCCAAGCGACGACGGGATCTTTGGCCATATCCGGTGCCCAGCGTGTCAACAAGTCTTCGCGTTCTTCGACGCTCTTGAACGGATAGATCCACAACGCGTGACTCCACCAAGCTCCGTCGTGCGGCGAATGCGGATCGCCCGGCTTGTCCGACAAGGCATGATGCTTGCGATGCGTGGCAACCCACAAATCTGCACTACCTTCACCGGCGGTTTGCCCAGCAAACGTCAGCACAGCCTTGACCCAAGGATAGGTCTTGAAACCACCGTGAGTTAGCAAACGATGGAAACCCAAACAAACTCCAACGCTGCCACCGATCCAATGCAGGAACAACGAAACGACCAAAGCTTCCCAAGTGAAAAATGGAATCGCAATCACGGCGCCAATGTGCAGCACGGCCATCCAGATCACAATCGGCCAAGCCAGCCCATGGCCCCATTTCTCTTCTTTAGTCATCCAGTGAGCTTCGGCGTTCGAAGTCTTCGTTTGCGGATCTCGCAATACGAAGGATTCCGCCCCAAACGTCGAGTCCACGACGGTGTCCGTTTCCAATTGGTCAGCGATCGCATACGCGGCGACTTCCGTGGCGGTCAAGGCTTCGATTTCTTCGCCATCGGGACCAAACTTTGGTGCCGACCCTGGGTCACCGATTCGATTCTTGATCAACGGCGAGCGTTCGATCGATTCGCCATTCTGGAGCGCTTCTAATTCTTCGGGCGTATATTCGTAGGGATCAACCGAGCCTTCCAAGACCGCAACCGGCGAATCGCCGGTTGACTTCCGGGAGGACGTGAAGGCAGCCGACTTCGGCTCGGGCCCTCGGTTCGTATCTTCATTTTTCATGATCATGACCTAGCATCCGTCATAAGGTATTTGCTGACCACCGGCCAACTTTCGTCGCCGAACATTCTATCGATCCTTACTCCCCCCATTGTCCCAGCCATGTTCAAGCCATGTAATACTTGTGTGAAACCTGGAAATAGTCTCCACCGGAATCCTAAAGAACTCGACAAAAATGCCCCATTCCTCTCAAATTGTCTCTGACCCGCCCGAAACCCTCCTGTGGGCCCAGTACCCAGACGGTCGATACGGGGCGGTCGTTCAGTCTGACGGTCAAGCGGTTTATTTTGCGATTCAGAAATTATCTGGTGGCGAGCCGGCCGAATTACCCAGTCGTTGGGCATGGGTCCGAAACCTCCGCCCGGCTCCCTTGATGTTTGCCGAACCTTCGACCGACGCGTCGCGTTTGCCGTTGGTCGCGGAAAGTTATTGCGTCCATCCCAAAGGTCTCCCAGCACTTGATCTCGAACGGACCCGAATCGTTTGGTTCGAGCAAGGGATTGGAGCCATGTTGCTCGAGGGTGACCAAGTGCTGGCGATTATTCCTCCGCAAGCCAATCACGAACTACCGGGGTTCTCGGCCGAGTGCCGAGTCGCGTGCGCGTTCGCCGTGCCTTTGGACGATGACGATTTGTATTCTCCATTGATGCGTTCGCTGCCGCACTTCTGGTCTGAGTGGGCGACTTCCAATCCGTTTACGACTTGGCACGCAGCAGCGATGCCGTCGATCTTGCAGGACCTGGGCCAAGTCACTCAAGAGTTTGCCTTGACTTCGGACGCTTGGCCGCCATTGCGAGTGGTGGAAGTCACGGGCCCGCGCGAGGATCGCTACTTGATCACGATCGGAATGGCGTTGCGCTGCCAACCGATGGTCGAGCGCGAACTGCTCAACTTCACGGACCATCAGCGATTGGAATTGGCCGTCCCCATTCCGTTGGGAACATTGGCCGAAGGTATCGAAGCCATGGCCGGTTGGTTGGCGGGTCTGGCACGATATCCGTGGTATCATGAAACCTGTTTCCTGCCGACTCAGAAACTCAGTACTCTCGCGCCACGTACCGCATCACCAGTCGCGGAGTTGGGTTCAAAAATGGAGCTGAATTTGACTGCGGAATCTCAAGCGGCAGCCATTGCGGGTCGAAAGGCGTGCGTGTTGCCAAACTACCGTCAGCAAACAGTCAATCTAATTTGGTTGTTGTAGTGGGATTTCCGAGTAGGACGCCGGACTAGCGAACTGGGTCGATGGCTCGTTGGCTGCTTCTCGAAGAATTCGGTCGGCCTCTATTCGGCCCGCAACATGCCCGCCCCCCAAGCCTACCCAATACAGTGGGTTCGAATAACTAGAAACCAAACTGCCAGCCGCGCTCCCGGCGTAGGTCCCGTAGGCAGGGTACAGTATTTTGGCAGCTTCCGCTCGTTCCGTTGAATCGCTGTGTTCCTCCAAATAGGCAAACACATCTCCGGTCGCGACGGACTCATGATAGAGCGGAACGATTGGCAATAAGTACAAGGCTCCATAGGTTCCTTTCCATTCGCGTCGGGCAAAGTCCTTGGCGTGCGCCCCTTCGTGCAATGCAACCGCTGGGATATCGGAATACACGTGAACGGTATTCGTGAACGGGTTGTAATGGTCGCCACCAAAAACTCGGCCCGGGAAAACGGTCTCGCCCAAAACGCTCAGTGTCCCTAACGTATATCGCCAGCCTGGGCCGACGCTTTTGTTGCGAACCAACCGCACCCAGTCTTCTCCTGGGCGATATTGATTCAAGCGAACTCGGACCCCGTCCAATTGGTTTTCTGCAATGTATTCAGCCAAAGCTTGCTCGGTGTCCAAGCCAATGCGATGATTGTCGACTCGGCGATCCCACAAAATCAACTTCGAAGGAATCCCAACCACCCAGCCAATGCCATCGATGATCGGACGCGGTTGTCCACGTTGAATTTGCGGCGCGTCATCAATAACTTTGGGGGCAAGATGAGTCGCCGCCAACGGAATATGCCGTGGTGACAGAGGATGGCTCGTGCAACCAATTTGCGGCAAGGTGCCAACAAGTGTAAGCAAGAGAAAAACGACTGCGCGGGGTAGCATGGGTTCATCCCGAATTCATGGACAAGTCAGCGAGCTGGTTCGGAGATATCGCCGGCCGTAAATCATGTCAATGGCAATGCGTCGCTAGCGTCCATTGATCGGCTGCGTGCTGTTTCTTGGCACGGATAGGGTATTCGATGGAGCCGACACAAGTGCGATTCGACCGAAATTTGACCACAAGATTTGTGTCGATCTTGTATGCTCATCACGAGGGAGTGTCACGATTCAAAGAGGGCACAATTTTCTGGATCTTTCGAAACGACGCGAATTCTCACGGTGATATTGGACGTGGGCCATATTTCGAATAGTAACGCCGATTACTATCGTTTGATAAAAAATCCCAAACAGGATCCTTCAATCTCTGAGCTGTGTTCCATCCGTCCCGGAGCGAAATTTGGCCTTTGTTGACCATGTCCGCTGCGTCCAGATTTTGCGGAATCCAATAGGCGGCCATGCAACACAAACTCCAGATGCAGCAGCCCAACACCCAAGACATTACGGGCATTGGCTTTGGTTGAACTCTCACTACTGCAGTTCCCGAAACAAACGAACCTAGCTTTTTCGAGCGCCGCGGTAACTGATTGGACGTTGCGAGCAGAACGAGACTAATCACCGTCAATACTAAGGGAACCGGTATCGCCAAGACAAACGTGGCATATTCTAGAGAGGTCCAAATTAAGAGAGAAATCGAACTAGTAAACCGGGTAATCTGCGCGAGACTTGAAATTGCGATGAGGCCAAACGCCAAAACCGTAAGAGCCCTGGTCGGATTTAGGACCTCGCTCGCGGTCCATAACCAAAAATACAACAAACCTACGATCAACATTCCGCCTGACAATGCGGCAAAAAGCATTTCACTATTGCCAGTCACAAAGCAACCAGCAGCCACGACGAGCAAACCGATACCGAACCGGAACATACGCCGATTGAACACGCGGTTGTTTAGGGCCAATTCCTCATCATTGTAAATCGGAGTCCAAAAGGCATCCTTCAAGCGATCGACCATAGACCGTCCGTCGGAACCAATATCGACCGGGAATCGGTGAAACATGATCTGTGACAGATATCGATTCAACAACATCAATCCAAACGCAGAAATCGCAATCGTTAGAACAAGCTCGAAAAAAGATTGACCTCGTATGCCGACAAAGTAGACTCGCTCGAAATAATATTGAAACACTTCCCAAATCCAAGTCCACCGAGCCCCAGGGCGTTGGGATGCTAAATAGGCAATCGGAAAACATGATATGGCGAGAAAACCCACGATTTTTAATCGCGAGGCGACTTCAATCGGGGACATCAACACCCAAGCCAACAACAGGCAAATCGCGGGCGTCATTAGACCTTCGAAAGCTGATCGCACAACTCTATGGTACCTTTCTTCGACGTATGCATCAGCAAACCAACCCTCAACAATCAAGGCCAACCAAATCGAACACGCAATTGGGAGACACCAGAGCAGCGATGGCGAATCGTTATCTTGTCTCGTCGCGTTATTCATCGGGCGCCTCTTGATGTGTTTGACATGAATCCCCTACGGCCAACGCGAGCTCCAAGGTCTGGTCGGCGGAGGAACCACGCTGACTCGAACATGGGGCACCGCCGATTGAATCAGCTTCGTCCAATCCGGAAGCAAGCTTTTCTGGGCATCTTCTAGTTCCTGCACGGCCCTCAACCGAGTGTTTTCTACATCTCGATCCAGTGCCTCTCCTTCCAAACCGTATTCCTCCAATTCATCAATGCCGTCGGTCGGCAGAGCAACCGGTGGACCGCCGAGCAAGTTAGCCATATAGGCTTTCATCGCCAACAATCTCGCTTGATTGGCCTGAGGAACCCGCGTACCTTGCGGCGATATTTGAGCCATCACCACGACTTCCTTTAATTTTGGAAATTGACTCAACATGTCAAGCCACAGTATTTCCATATCGTAATTTGTATCCACGACCAATCGTTCGATAGATTCAGACTCGGCCAAGAGACGCCAAACGTAGGGGTTGAATCGACCGTCAACTTGAACCTCGATTAGTCCGGGATGTTTTAGCAACTCTCGCAAGAACTTCTCAAATCGAGCGTCCCAATGATCGTACATGGTGGTCTGTCGCTCGACTCCCAGGAGATTAAAGTATTGAGGTGGGTGCGCGTAAATAGTGGCCCGTGACAGCTTGGAAAACGCGGCCGATTGAAAACCAACTTCCTCAACCACGCGAGCGTCATTGGAACTGGTGCGACCATCATACGAAGACGCGACCAAATTGACATGCAAATGCTCGACATCCGGCAGAGTAACCCAGGGGATCGTGGCCGGGCAATCGCGAGTGGGAGTTACGCCGACCTCCGTGAGTCTTCCGTCGGAGTCGAACCTCAGATGGCCAGGCACGTTTGTCCGATTCGCGGTGGCTTCCGTCGCAATCGATGAGTCCAACAGCAAGGGCCGTATCGAAACTTCCCACCGCGAGTACTGCTCGGTCGCATAGGTGGGTACCATCATCGGGCGAGATCCCGATGTCACCGGAATCGTCAATGGCGTCTGGCCGAGAATTTCTTCGTTGTGCACAAACTTCGTCAAAGTCAGGCCGTCAAGCGGCAATGTCCATTTCGGATCGATCATCGTCACCTGTCGCCATCGCGTCAACGAATTGATCACAGCCAACAGCGATTCCGAAGCAACACATTCGCGAAGAACATTTGTGCGTTGGGTTGGCACGCCAAATTGAGGCGGCAGCGTGTCCGGGAGCTGGCATCCGACCATCTCTTGGAGGGTCGGTTGGTGCGAGGACAACAGTAAACTCCATGTCGACACACTCAATTCTGTGTTGAAGACCTTTCGCAAGCGAAGACCAGGTTTCGCAATAAGGGCGGGCGGAATCTCTCGTCCTTCGGCGTCCAACGAACAGGTCACTTCGATTCCCTGTTGGAGCATGCGCTCAAGCCATTCCAGATCGGCAACCGGTGATTCAATTTCGAGCGAACACTTGTCGCCCTCTTTCGAGCGCTGCTCGACCAACGAAGCAACGCTCATCCAATAATCATCAACCAACGGTAACTTCAGGAGAACCGTTGGCACGTCTGTCCTCAGATCCCGACTGATTGCGAAACGACTTCGCGCTCCCTTGGTCTGGTCAAGAAGCTTGGCCGCTAGCCAACCGTCGCGCAAGGACAGTTGTTTTTCATCGGTTAAGTTTTCAGCGTCAATATTTTGTGGAATCCAATAAGCTCCCCCAGTAAAAAGCCCGCAGAGCGCCAGACCGGTCGTCCAAAAGGCGAATCTGGAAACAGTCGGTTGAGCCACGCGTGCCTCGGTCGTTGTCTCCAGCTTGCTCCATGGCAATTTCTTGGTGCGGCGTGGCATCTGATGCGAGCGCCGTAATAACCAAAGGCTCACGCCGCCTAACACCGTCGAGAACGTGATCGACGAAACACAGAACAGAAGCTCCTGGGCCGTGGAGACTCGCCCAAAGGAGGAGGCAAGGCGAGCCACTTGCGGTATGCTGGCCAAGCCAGTCACACCGATCCACAGAATTAAAAATGAAACCCAAGGTCGATGACACTCGCTGGCTGCCCAAACGCACAAGTATACCGTACAGCCGAAGAGCAAGCCTGTTTTTACCAACGAGTCAAGCTGAGTTGCGTCGCTCAAAAACAAGTACCCAATGCCGATCGCCAACAGCGAAAGCCCGCTCGCAATGAGTACCCGGTCCTCCCAGCGCTGAGTCGCGACTCTATCGGACTCAGAACCGACCGATGTCCAAAATGCGTCGCTCAGTCGTTGTTGAAATCGTTTGGCGCTGGTTGCCGATTCGACAGGAACGCGATGGAAATAGACCTGCGACAAGAGGCGATTGAGCAGCAGAAGACTAAACGCCGCGACGGCAATCGCAAACAAGAATTCTGCCATCTGAACCCATTTCGTACCCAGCGCATAATATCGGTCGGCGTAATACCGCATGGTCTCCCACACAGTCGATAACCCCTGCCCAGGTCGTTGGTGGGCGAAGTACGCAATTGGCAGGCTAGAAACAAAAACGAACAGCAAGGCTTGTATCCGGACCGCCATTCGAGCGGGTGACATCAAGAACCATACACCGAGCAACACCAACGCGGGGCCCGACATCACCTCGAAAGTTGGGTCAACCGCAAAAAATACCGGGTTTCGAACACTCGGACGGGCAAACCACCCATCGACCAACACACCGATCCATATCGAACAAGCGATCGGCAAGACCCACATGAGAGATGGTGAGTAGTTGATTTTATTTGTTTCGTTAACCATCGTAGGATTCTCGATACGCCGTTTGATTACCAGTAAGTGGACTCGCGACTTGACTGCGTCACCGGTGTATCTTACGAACAATACCGACCGGTGCAACCGATTGCCGAACCAATTGATACGCCGGATGATCTGCGCCATTCAGGTCTCTAGCGGTGTAATCGCACCTGCAGATTCGTCGCGATAAGAAGTTTCCACCGGGAGAGCTAGGAAGTTCGGAGAGAGCGGGCGGTTAATGAAAGTTCAAGAGAAACGGATTATAGTTGCGAAATCGTTGGCCAGTCAGCACACGCTCCTCACGACTTGCTCCTCGTCAGTGTGTATCTTACGACTAATACTGGCAGATACAATCGCATTTTGATGCCCCGCATTCTCTGCGTCGTTCCAGTCTCTTGCGGTGTAATCGCCCTTGCAGATTTGCCGCAACAAGAAATTGGCACCGCGAGAGAGAGGAAGTTCGCAGGGAGAGCGACCAGGGGTGGCTCGTGCCATCAATCTGGATCAATAACTCAAACGCGTTCACTGCTCGTACTTCGAGCGCGAAAGAGGCGTTCTTGGGCCGTCCTAAGGGCTTATGGCTTCAGGATGTGTTTGCCCTTCTCGAATTGCTTGTGGCAAGCGTTGCAGTGATCGAGCATCGTTACGTACGCGGCTTTGCTGGCGGTGAAGTCCTGTTTCTTGGCGGACTTGACGACCTCAGCCCCGGCGCTACGCGCATCGACACTGTACTTGATCCAAGCTTCGACATCGGTTTCGGGTTTGCGGAGAATTAGCATGTTCGACGCTTCTGCCAGAATCAGCGCATCGGAACGCAGAGCTTTCCAAGCCGGTCCATCAGTTGGTTCCTTTTCCATAGCGACTTTTAAGCGGCGATAGGGCGCTTGAAACATGCCTTCCATCAAATCGTGCATGCTGACATCAATCGGTTGGAGCGCGTCATCATCATCATCATCAGCAGCAACAGCAGCAGCAGGCGCCGGCTCAGTGGCAATGATCTGGGGCTCGAAGTTAAGCCAAGTGATGGCGAAGACGCCACTCACGATCAACAACAGGACGGTCCATTTTTTCATGTGCGTTTCTCGATATTGTCGGCAAGCGATCACGGGGGCCAAGCACCGTTTGCGGCTGGCCATCACTTCACAAAGCTACTCGGTCCGCAAGATAGAGACAAGCACAGGATACCTGGTCAAATGGACGGAACTCCGTTGCAATCATGTATCCCAGGTTTTATGATCGTGGGCCGACGCTGGTGGTAGGATGTGCAGTCCGCCGTCGTCGATTCACGTCAAGACACGGCTCCATCGACGCCATGACGATCGCGGGGCGCGCGTCTTTTAAGAGGGGACGTCACCGGCCGCAATCGCGTGGTGGGGGGGCGTTTTCCACCAGGAGCTTGATCGCATGACGCCAGAGGAACTCATTTTCATGAGCATTGCCATCGGCGCTGTGGCATTTTTGTATTCGTCAGTCGGTCACGCTGGCGCGTCAGGTTATATCGCGGTCATGACCCTGGCGGCGTGGGAGCCGCAAGTCATCCGTCCAACCGCCTTGATTCTCAATATCCTTGTGGCAACGATTGCCACTTGGCAATTCGCTCGCCAGGGACATTTCTCGTGGCAACTGTTTTGGCCTTTTGCTTTGCTGGCGGTGCCAATGGCATTTATTGGCGGATACATCAACCTACCAACGGCCGCTTTCAAAACCCTGGTCGGTGCGGTACTCATCTTCTCGGCGATTCGACTCATTACCCGACCCACCGATGATGCGGTGGTCAAACCACCTTCGCTGGCGATCGCGATTCCGATCGGTGCCGGATTGGGATTGCTTTCAGGTTTGACGGGAACCGGGGGCGGAATATTTTTCACTCCCTTGTTACTGACGATGGGTTGGGCCTCTGTCAAGCGAACGGCGGGGGTCTCCGCGCTGTTCATTTTGTCAAATTCCATTGCCGGTTTGATGGGAAATCTCAGCAGTACAAATCAATTTCCGACCTTTGCGATACCACTTGCGATTGTCGCCGTTTGTTCAGGATTCGCCGGTTCGTACTTTGGCAGTCACCGATTTGGGCATACCACGATCAAACGCTTGCTGGCAGCAGTGTTGTTGATTGCCGGTATAAAACTATTGATGACGGCAACCACTTCCTAGTTTGTAGTTGGCAGAGTTGACTATTTGTCGTGAAGTACTATCCTAACGAGGGGGTTGGCGCGTTCATCTTTTCGTGATTTCTTGCGAACATGTCGGTCGTCTGTTTATGGCTAAATCTAAGGACAAGAAAAAGGACGACTCGCGCGAGAAGATCGTGGTGGACAACCGCAAGGCGACTCACAAGTTCGAAATCCTGGAGAAACTAGAATGCGGCATCGTTCTGCACGGGAGCGAAGTCAAAAGCTTGCGAGACGGCAAAATGGCCTTGAACGAAGCCTATGCCCACGTCCGGGACGGTGAACTGTTCTTGGTCGGGGCGGATATTGGGCTTTATCCCCAAGCCAGCTACATGAACCATGTCCCGTTGCGAGCTCGGAAACTATTGGTTCATCATACCGAACTGCTCAAACTAACGGCTCGAACCACCGAAAAAGGGTACAGTCTCGTTCCACTGCGAGTTTACTTCAACGAACGCGGCATCGCCAAGGTGTTGCTGGGCGTTGGCCGCGGCAAACAAGATCATGACAAACGCGAAGATCTGAAGAAACGTGACGCCCAAAAAGATATTCAACGCGAGATGCGGAAACGAAATCGATAGGCCTGACGGGCGCCGGCACAGGCCATTGATTCCTCAAAGGTCTTCCTCGCCGTGGTCTTCCTCGCCGTCTTCGTCGGATGGCAGCGGTGTGGGCGGCGGATAGACTTGTTCCAGTGACGTGGGCGGGCGAGTTTCTTGTTGAAGCTTGTCGATCCACTCCCACATCGCCGCTTCTTGTTCCGGTATCTGCCAATCGAACACTCCTCGAACGTTTCCCCAGCGATCCACCAAATACAAGTGCGATGAATGGTGCTCTGGGCTCGATGCGGCTCGGAAAAACTCGTTGCCGATCCGATGGATCAACGCCGGATCTCCCGTCAGGAATCGCCAATCGGTGCCTTGCGTACGGTATTGCCGCGCGTATTCTCGCAGCACAGATACCGTGTCTTCGTTGGGCTTCGTCGAAATACTGATCATCGTCACTGACTTTTCCGTCAAGCGAGCTTGGTAGTTCGCCAGATGTCGATTCATCCGTGGGCAGATCCCCGGGCATGACGAAAAGAAAAACGACGCCAGCCAAACCTGGCCGACCATGTCGCGAGAGTAAAACGTCTGGCCATCCGAGGCATTCAATTTGAATTCGGCGGTCCATTCCTGCTGCATCCAGCGATCGGCAAAGCCTCCCGCCAGCGCGTAGCGTGTGTGCACTTGTAGGTCGAGTGGCGGAACGGTTTCAGCCAGAACGACTTGCAGCGAATCCTTCATCCTGGCCAGCTCTTCCGTTTCGTTCCAATCGAACCAATCGCGAATTCGACCCCAGCGATCTACCAAGAAGATTTTTTCCGTATGCGTGGCCTTGTCCAATGGCACATGAAAGACTCTTTTTCCGGTCTCGTTGATTTGAAACTGTTGGCCGGTCAAGAACTTCCACTGATCGTGATTCGCAAGGAAGGAGTCTGCGTATTTCAATAGCAAATCGGGTGAGTCCGTTTCGGGATCCACCGTAATGCTGAGGAGCATCAGGTCCGTATTCTTGAATTGACCAGCTAATTCCTGCATTTGGCCGTTGAATTGACGGCAAATCGTCGGGCAGGTCGAGAAAAAGAAATTGACCAAAAATGGCCGGCCGATGTTGGCGGCGGTGCTGAACGCTTCGCCGCGCTGGTCCTTCAGCCGAACATCGCCCACCGTGGGCAAGTGCTTCCAGGGAACGTCAACGAAGATGCGTCCGTCTGTGGTTCCTTCCATGATGGGGCGGTTGTCGCCGGCTTGCATGGCCAACCGACGCTGATTCCAGACCCCAATTCCCAGGACGAGCACCATTAGCCACAAGGTGATTGGGATCCACTTGTTCACAAATCGTCTCCGGCTGTATAGAAAAAAAGCAAGGGCGTTTCGGCCCTTGCTTGATTTGAATGGATTAAGAGCCTATCCCAAAAGGGGTCTGACCCTCTCCGGCG
>JAUXWY010000380.1 GCA_030681235.1 Pirellulaceae bacterium
GACTGTTAAACGACTAAATCAACAGCCCGCCTGCCCAGGGGAAGTCCATGACGACTGCGCTTTTGATCGGGAATTAAGACTGGCATTTGACAACAATGGCTTAATTTGCGACATGACCAATAAGTCCACGTTCTACTTCGATGGCGCGGAGTGGCGAGAGTTGTCGCTGTGAGTCTTATCGGAATGTCGGGAGACGTTGGGGTAAGAAGCGTTTAAGGATTGGTTCCCGAAACAAAAGCGAAGTTTCAATCGCCCAACATTGGTATTGTCACGGAACCAATCTCGTGCAAAAGGCATCTTTCTCCGCCGCGGCAGTTTCGATGTACAAGAATGTCGTCGAAAGTTCCGAGGGTTCTTCCGTGATCGAAGAGTCGCTTCTTTTCGACTGGTTGCATCTGCCGAAGTATTGGCAGACAATCTGGTGTGTGATTATCGAGCAGTCAGCCACCTGAACTGGTTACGCTCGGAAAAATCCAACAACCGGTGCCAAAAAATGAGATACTTAACCGGTGCAACCGCCTCCGTAAGAAAGGCTCTATTCTTGATGAGTGATGAAAAAGCCTCACGACGATTCGTATCGTTTACCCTCCGCGAACTATTGTTGCTGGCGGTGATTGCCGCGTTGATCATCCTGTACATTAGTCGCCCGTCGAGCGTTTGGAAAACGGATTCAAAAGCTTTGTATTCCGTTCATTCACCGATCGAGTACCGCTACTGGCACCAGAGAGGTCCCAATGGTTCAGGGACTGGGCAGATCGGTTCGGGGAGCGAATGGCAGCCAGCGATTGGGATTGAGGTCTTTGATCAATTTGTAATTCTTTACCTGGACAACGGAGTTGATCGCATGGTCGAACGCGAGGGGCTTCGCTGGTTTGATTGGCGGAGAGTCGATAGTTCGAATGGAGTTGGGGTTGCCTCACCTGCAACATTACCCTCCGGCCATTGAATGAACGCATGGTAGTTGCGTCGATAAGAGCCCACTAACTATCGGAGTGCGGAATCTGCGATTTCCGAAATTCTATATATTCACGCTTATTGTCATCTGTTGTGTCGGCGGCATGATGTATGCGTCGAGTTGGTACTTTTGGAGTACTGGCGACATCGTTGAGCAACGTTATTGGCCCACGGAGTTGGTCGAGCTTGTCAAAGACTCGGCCAACGAAGGTGATGCGATCGCAGAGATGGAGGTCCGATCGGCTGGTTTTCTCACCACCTATCTATGGAAAATGGCGGCAACGGAAGAGCGGCTAGAGTTACACAAGAAGAAATTTGATTTGACAGCGGTCGGGCTGAACGGTATCGAGCATAAGCGTATTCTTGCGAAATGGCCACATGTTTGGAGTAGGCCGACGTCGGACTGCGATCTATACGCCATTCCAGTTGGTCTCCCCGGTGCAGATGACGGGGAATTCGACTTCGTACTTCTGCACGATAAGGGCACGGCAACACTGTACTTCTACTACTACTTCAATTTCTAAGTACAATCGGGCCTCGTTGAAGCGAATTTCCGTTCGCCTTGATTCATCATTAAAACGGGAGTCGATTCCATGATTCGAACATTCGTGGCCGTTGCGTTGATGCTTTCGTTTTGTACAACAGTCTTGGCTGATGAACTCAAGGACGAGGTCGAGAAGGCAAAGGCGGGCGACTTCGATGCGATGCTTCGGGTTGGCCTCACCTTTCTTTCCGATGTAGATGACAAGAACAACGATGATGGCATCAAGTGGTTGGAAATGTCTGCGATGGGCGGGAATGTAACAGCTTACTACAACCTCGGAGCACTTTACCAAGACGGAGGACCGGTCAAACAGGATGCAGCCAAGGCGATCATGTACTTGACCGTCGCAGCCGAGCTTGGTGAAATCCGAGCGATGAATCGTCTCGCCGGTATTTATTATTATTACCTAGGAGAACTCGCGCCGCAGAACGATATCATGGCCGTAAAATGGGGATTGTGTGCGGCGGGACTTGGAAGCGAGACGGCGCAGAAAAATGTGGATAAAATGCGGGCGGAAATCGACAAAGAGTCGGCGGTTCTAGGCGCGAAGGCCGCCCTCGAATGGGCGAAGAGGCGTCAGCGAGAACGCCAAAAACGCGAACGATTGCAAAACGAACCTCAAAAGGACGAGCAACAGAAAAACGAGCGACAAAGTACCGCAGAGCCAGCCGTGAGTTTTAGTGATTCTCAGTTGAATTCTCGGGGACGGTAACTCGCGACGTACGGCATTGATGACGCTTCGAAATATAACGGGGCGCTTGCGGCGACCACGTGAAAAAGAGTGCCCGAAAGTCGAGATATTGTTAGTCGCTCCCAGGTTTATCTTTGATCGAGACCGATTATCATAGTTCCCCAGGGGCGTGAGGGGCTTGGTTCGGGTTGATCAGGAATAAAACAATGTCGCAGAAGAACGGTTCGTCGCGTCGTCGATTTTTGCAAGGTGTGGCTTTTGGTGGCGCTGCGGCGGCATGGTTGCCGTCATCTACTTGGGCCATGGGATACCGCTCGCCGAACGAACGTCCGGTTTTTGCGACGATCGGGCTGCGGAACCAGGGCTGGCATATCACGAGCCAATCGTTTGCCTACGCCGACTTCGCAGCCTTGGCCGACGTTGATGCCAATGTCTTGGCGGCCAATGTCGAGAAAGTCGAAAAGGCGCAAAACCGCAAACCCGACGCGTATGCCGACTATCGCAAAGTGCTAGAGCGGAAAGACATCAACGCCGTGATGATCGCCACCCCAGATCATTGGCATACAAAAATCGCCGTCGAAGCCATGTTGGCCGGCAAAGATGTCTACTGCGAGAAGCCGCTGACCTTGACGATTGACGAAGGCAAGTTGATCGAACGAATGGTCAAGCAAACGGGCCGAGTGTTCCAAGTGGGCACGATGCAACGCACGGAATCGGATCAACGGTTCTTGCAGGCCGTGGCTTTGGTAAAAGCCGGTCGCATTGGCAAAGTGACCCGAGTGACTTGCGGCATCAACGGCATGGACGCTTCGCCCGTGATTCCTGTCGCTCCAGTACCGCAAGGCTTGGATTGGGATTTCTGGCTCGGGCCTGCACCCAAAGTCGACTATCGCCAATTGCCCGAAATGCGTGAAGGTTACGGCGGCGGCGTGCCGCTGCATAGCAACTGTCACTACGCATTCCGAAATTGGCACGAATACAGCGGTGGGAAGTTGACCGACTGGGGCGCGCATCACGTGGACATCGCGTGCTGGGCCATCGGTGCCAGCGACACGGGGCCGAGCCGCATCACGCCGCTCGAGTTTTCGCTTCCGGTTGAATACAAAGATGGACACCCGACCGTCGCCGATCAATACAACGCGGCGACTAGTTTCCGCATCAAAGCCGACATGCCCAACGGTGTCGAGATGATCATCACCAGTGAAGGCGATAACGGCATCTTGTTCGAAGGAACCAAAGGACGCTTCTTTGTCAATCGCGGCAAGATCACTGGCCGACCAGTTGAAGAGTTGACCAGCAATCCATTGCCCGGCGGTGCGATCGAAGAAATCTACGGCGGCCCCGTCAGCGCGAATCACACCGCGAACTTTACTGACGCCATGAAGTCGCGCAAGCAGCCGATCTCGGATGTCTGGACGCACAACCGCATGTTGGAAATCTGTCACTTGAGCAACATCGCCATGCGACTCAATCGGCCCTTGGCGTGGGATCCCGTCAAGCGAGAGGTTATCAACGACGCTCAAGCCAACGCATTTCTATCCCGCGAAAATCGGGAAGGTTTTGCGATCGATATGTAGGTTGGATCGGGCGAGGATTGCTGGTCTGCACGCTTAACGCGGGCGTCTTGTCTGCGCTTGGCGTATCTGTCGTGAATCGGAATCGTGACGAACGCGGCCCCCACCTATAAAAGTGAATGAAACCCAGTCTCCGCCTGCGGATGGACCACCGAGTTTGACTGTTGAATATCTCGACAATAAAATGTGCAGCCCAGAAAGGAAGGTATCTCATGGATCGGCAGACGATACTTGAGGAGGTCAAGCAAGGACCAATTCGAGT